>DATFWW010000199.1:0-28840 GCA_035258825.1 Myxococcota bacterium | reverse complement strand
TGTCTGGCGTTGCCGTCGGCGCGGCCGCCGCCGAAGAAGTAGACGCTGCGGCGCACTCCTGACGGTCTTCGCTCGCCTTCGGCTCGCTGCGCGCGACTTGCGGTCGAGCGGACCTCTCGGGTGCGCGCTCGGCGGCGCGGCGTCACGCCGGGCGGCCCAATCGCTCGGCGACGTAGGCCGCCACGGCCGAGATCGCGATCCGCTCCTGGTCCATCGAGTCGCGCTCGCGCACGGTCACCTTGCCGTCGCCACCCGTCTCGAAATCGATCGTGACACAGTATGGCGTCCCGGCCTCGTCCTGTCGGCGATAGCGACGGCCGATGTTGCCGGCGTCGTCGTAGAACGCGTTGAACCGGCGCTGCAGCTCGCGCTCCAGCGCGAGCGCGGGCTCGGCGAGCTTCTTCGAGAGCGGCAGCACGGCGACCGTGACGGGCGCCAGTGCGGCGGGGAACCGCATCACCACGCGCGAGTCGCCCGGCGCGAGCTCCTCCTCTGCCCAGGCGTCGCAGAGCAGTGCGAGGCAGGTGCGGTCGATCCCCACCGACGTCTCGATCACCATCGGAGTGTAGTGTTCCTTGGTGTCGGGATCGGTGATGCCGAGATCCTTGCCCGAGTACTGGCTGTGGCGCGACAGATCCCAGTCGCCGCGGTCGTGGATGCCCTCGATCTCCTGCCACCCGAACGGGAACAGGTACTCCACGTCGACCGCCGCGCGCGCGTAGTGCGCGAGCTCGTCGGGCGCGTGCGCGCGCGTGCGCAGGCGGTCATCGGTGAAGCCGAGCTCGCGGTGGAACGCGAGGCGCTCCGCCTGCCAGTGCTCGAACCACTTCTCGCGCTCGCTGGGGTGCACGAAGAACTCGAGCTCCGCCTGCTCGAACTCGCGCGAGCGGAACGTGAAGTTGCGCGGGTTGATCTCGTTGCGGAACGCCTTGCCGATCTGCGCGATGCCGAACGGGACCTTCTGGCGCGCCGCCTCGCGCACGCGCTTGAAGTCGTTGAAGATCGGCTGGCACGTCTCGGCGCGGAGATAGGCGATCTGTGCGCCCTCCTCCGACGCGCCGATCTGCGTCGACAGCATCAAGTTGAAGTTGCGGGGCTCGGTGAAGTCGTGGTGGCCGTCCTGCCGCTCGGCGCACGCGCCCGCGTCGGCCAGCTGATCGGCGCGGAAGCGCTTCTTGCAGGCGCGGCAGTCGACCATCGGATCGCTGAAGTGCTCGACGTGGCCCGACGCCTCCCAGGTGCGCGGGTGGGCGATGATCGCGCTGTCGATCCCCTCGACGTCCGGACGCTCGCGCACCACGCGCTGCCACCAGAGCGCCTTCAGGTTCTGCTTCAGCTCGGCACCGAGCGGTCCGTAGTCCCAGAATCCATTGATCCCGCCGTAGATCTCGCTCGACGGAAAGATGAAGCCGCGGCGCGCGCACAGCGAGACGAGGTCTTCCATCCGCTCGAGGCGGCGGCGCGTCGCCGGTTGCTCGCTCGTCATGGGCGGGCGCGCATTATACGGGGCTCGCGGCGGCTTTGCCCCCCGAGGCTGCGGACAGCATGCGGTCGAGGAAGCTCTGGCTCTTCAGCTCGACGCCGACATGGAAGCGCTCGAAGCGGCCCACCAGCGAGCGCGCCTCTTCGAGCGCGCGCGCGGGCAGGATCAGGCGATCGAGCTGTGCGACGTCGAGCGCGAGCGCGCGGTCGAGCGCGCGCAGCGTCCCGATGTGCACGGTGAGCACTCCGCTGCGTCGCGCGGCGCAGGCACCGCAGACCGGCCCGCCGTCGGCGACGTGGAATCCGACCACCCGCTCTCCGGCGAGCTCGCGGCCGCACCCGACGCAGCGCCGCAGCTCGGGCCGCATCCCGAGCGCGTCGAGCGCTCGCAGCTCGAGGATCGTGCGCAGCGCGGAATCGGGGCGGTGCGCGGCAATCGCCTCGAACGAATCGAGCGCAAAGCGGAACAGGCGCTGCATGTCGCGGCGCGCCCCGCCCTCGGGCGCGAGCCGGTCGAGCAGCTCGAGCAGGTAGCAGCCGAGCGCAAAACGCGCGGCGTCGCTGCGCAGCGGCGCGAAGTGGCGCACCAGCACCGCCTGCTCGAGCCGCCCGATCGCGCTGCCGCGGCGCCGGTAGAGCGACACGCGCAGGTGATTGAACAGATCGAGCGTGCCCGCAAAGCGCTTCGTGCTGCGGCGCGCCCCCTTGGCGACGGCCGTGACGCGCCCGTGTTCGGGCACGAGCAGGTGCAGGATGCGATCGGATTCGCCGACGTCGACCGAGCGCAGGATCACCGCGTGGGTGTTCTCTGTCGAGCGCGCGGCCACTCAGTGTTCCATCGCGTCCGCGGCGCGGCCGGATCCGGCTTCGCGCTGCTGGTCCGCGAGCGAGCGCACGGCATCGCGCCGGAAGACGTGATCCGGCGGACCGCCCGCCGGCTCGACGATCCAGCGCGTTGCGAGACGCAGGCCGATCCCGAGCACGAGCAGGAGCAGCGCGCCCACCACGACGCCGACCACCGCGATGCGCACGCGGCGGCGCAGGATCCGCTCGTCGTCGCCGCCCGCGGGCTCGGCGGACATCCGCATCACGGCCTCGCGCGCGTCGAGACCGAGTGCATCGGCCACGGTCCGCACGAAACCGCGCACGAATCCGTCCTGCTGCGCGTCGAACGCGCCCGATTCGAGACGCTCGAGATTCCGGCGCGGGATCTTGGTGCGCGCGGAGAGGTCGTCCAGCGAGATCCCGCGCAGCTCGCGCTGCGAGGCGAGGTATCGGCCGATCGAGAACCGTTCGGCCGGAGATGCGCCACCAGCCTCACCGCGCTCGGGTCGATCCGGCATGACGCGGTGAGGGTACACCGCAGCGTGCGATCAGTGCAGGAGCTTCAGGTACTCCTGCGACTTCTTCGCCCACTGACTCTCCGGCGCACGCGCGACGGAGGTCGTGAGATGACCAACCGCCTCGCGCCGCTTGCCGAGCTTCACGTAGATCTCGGCGAGGCGGTAGTTCACCTCCGACTCCACGGCCGGCCCCGGCGACTGGGCGATGATCTCCTGGAGCAGGCGGATCGCCTCCGCGCGGTGACCCTCGTCGCCCTCGATGATCGCTAGCGCGAGTGTGGCGGGCCAATAGTTCTGCCGGTACTCGCGCGCGAGCGCGATCGATTCGCGCGCGTCCTTCGCGCGGCCGAGCTTGTATTCCGCCCACGCGCGGTTCGTGAGCGCGCGCCAGGGCGACTCGAAGGTCGGGTCGTCGATCAGGCGGTTGCACTCGGGAATCACGTCGGCATAGCGGTTCTCGACCAGCAGCAGTCCCGACAGGAACAGGCGCGCATCGTGGTAGTCCGCGAACAGCTCGAGCGCGCGGCGCGCGTGTTTCTCCGACTCGGCGTTCTTCCCGCGCGCGAGATAGGCGTCGGCGAGCGCGTAGTGCACGCGGGCGTTCTTCGGATCGAGCTGCTCGGCCGCCAGGTACTCGCGCAGCGCGAGCGCGCTGCGGCCGTTGGCCATATGGTCGCTGCCGACCTCGATGTGCGACGCCGCCTTGCGCGCGTTGTCCTCGGCCTTGCCGCCCGCGAACGTCGCGCATCCGAGCCCGGATGCCGCCAGCACCGACGCCAGCCACACGATCGTTCCGCGCGCCATCATCCGCCGCATCGTCCCCTCCTCTGCCGGCCTAAGGGTGGCCGTGCTCCCCGGCGGCCCTGCTCCAGCGGAACTTGCTGAGCCACGCCGAGGGATCGCTCGGCTCCCGCTCGTCGCGTTCCGCGGGTTCCGCCGGGAAGATCTCCGCGAGCCACGCTGGCCATTGCCGGCTGCCACCGACGAGGTTCGCTTCGTCGTCGAACAGGAAGCCGAGTCCCTCCGCGTGCGAGAGCGCGGCCTCGAGCCCGAAACGGGGCTCGGCGGAGAAATACGCGACCGTCCCGGTCCGCACCGATCGGATCAGGAGCGTGGCTCCGGCGTCGTGCACCGCGATGGCGGCCGCGGCGGGGCCAACCGGGAGCCGATCGACGCTCACGACCGGGCTGTTCATCGACACGTAGAGGGCGTGGAGGCCCTCCTGCGTCGCCGCGAGCGGGCCGGTTGCGGGTGCGATCATGGCCGGCGTATCGGGCTCCGGAGGCACCGACTTGAGCCTCGTCAGAGCGCAGCGGCCTCGGGAAGTTGCTGGCGTCAGTGGCCTTTTGCGGAACGCCAGTTCGGGCCGCGCGCGTCCGCGGGGTTTCGCCCGGTGCGACGCCCGATACACTCCATTCCGTCCCGAGCGGAAGTCGGGACAGCGCGGGGCAAGTCTCGCGCAGCGAGCCGAAGGCGAAAGGTTGGGCGCCCGACTCCGCGCAGCCAGTTCACGCGCCCATTTGGGCGAACTTTTTTCCGGGGGGACGGTGAGCGAAGCGATGCAACGGCCAACAGTGGGGAAGCCCACCGAGCAGATCGAACGTGTGGCGATCCGTTTCTGCGGCGACTCCGGCGATGGCATCCAGCTCACCGGCACCAAGTTCACCGAGTCGACCGCGCTCGCGGGCAACGACCTCTCCACCCTGCCCGACTTCCCAGCCGAGATCCGCGCACCAGCCGGCACACTCGCGGGCGTCTCGGGGTTCCAGATCCACTTCTCCGCCACCGACGTGCGCACGCCGGCCGACCACCCCGATGTGCTCGTCGCGTTCAACCCCGCCGCGCTGCGCGCCAACATCGAGGACGTGCGCCCGGGCGGCACGGTGATCATCAACGGCGACGCCTTCAACAAGAAGGCGCTGCAGCGCGCCGGGTACGAACCCGACGACGATCCGCTCGAGCTCCTGCGCGATCGCTTCCAGGTGGTCGAGATCCCGGTCACCTCGCTGAACCGCGAGGCGATCAAGGACCTCTCGATCGGCGCGCGCGAGGGCGACCGCTCGAAGAACTTCTTCGCGCTGGGCCTGATGTACTGGCTCTACAACCGCCCGATCGAGCCGACGCTGCGCTGGCTCGAGGCGCGCTTCCGCGGCGAGGTGCTCGAGGCCAACATCCGCGTGCTGAAGGCCGGCTACGCGTTCGGCGAGACCACCGAGCTGTTCCCGCGCTCGTACGTGATCCCGCGCGCGAAGATCCAGCCGGGCACCTACCGCAACATCACCGGCAACACGGCGCTCGCGTGGGGAATCGTCGCAGCCAGCGTGCAGATGGAGCGGCCCGTGTTCCTGGGCGCCTACCCGATCACACCCGCGAGCGACGTGCTGCACGAGGTGGCGCGCTTCCGGCACTTCGGCGTGAAGACGTTCCAGGCCGAGGACGAGATCGCCGCGATCAGCGCGTCGATCGGCGCATCGTTCGCGGGCCATCTCGCGATCACTACGACGAGCGGTCCGGGCATGGTGCTGAAGCAGGAGGCGCTCGGGCTCGCCGTGATGACCGAGCTGCCGCTCGTCGTCGTCGACATCCAGCGGTCCGGGCCTTCGACCGGCATGCCGACCAAGATCGAGCAGGGCGATCTCCTCCTCGCGATGTTCGGCCGCAACAGCGAGAGCCCGGTGCCCGTGCTCGCGGCCAGCACGCCCGGCGACTGCTTCTACACGATCCTCGAGGCGTTCCGGCTCGCGGTCCGTTACATGACACCGGTGGTGGTGCTGTCCGATTCGTATCTCGCCAACAGTGCGGAGCCGTGGCTGATCCCGAATCTCGACAGCCTCGTCCGCGCACCGGTGCGCTACCGCACGGACCCGAAGGACTTCCAGCCCTACGTGCGCAACGGGGAGACGCTCGCGCGCCCCTGGGCGATCCCCGGCACGCCGGGCCTGGAGCACCGGATCGGTGGGCTCTCGAAGCAGGAGAACACGGGCAACGTCTCGTACGACCCGATCAACAACGCGCGCATGATCGCGCTGCGCGAGGAGAAGGTGGCGCGGATCGCGGCCGAGCTGCCGCCCGTCGAGGTGACGGGCGACGACCGCGGCGATCTGCTCGTGGTGGGCTGGGGCGGCACGCACGGAGCGATCGCCTCGGCCGTGGCGTCGGCGCGCGCCGACGGGCTCTCGGTATCGGCGATCCACCTGCGGCACCTCAATCCGTTCCCGCCCAATCTCGGTGAAGTGCTCTCGGCGTTCGACCAGGTGCTCGTGCCCGAGCTCAACGCGGGGCAGCTCGCGATGCTGCTGCGCTCGCGTTTCCTCGTGGACGCGCACTCCCTCTCGAAGATCCAGGGGCAACCGTTCAAGGTGCAGGAGATCCGCACTCGCATCGACGAGCTCCTGCAGGCGCAAGAGGCTTAGTTTCCATGGCAGAGACGACTCCGGTGCTCACCAGCAAGGACTTCACATCGAATCAGGACGTGCGGTGGTGCCCCGGCTGCGGCGACTACTCGATCCTCGCCAACGTGCAGCGCGTGATGCCCGACCTCGGGCTGCCGCGCGAGAACTTCGTGTTCGTGTCGGGAATTGGCTGCTCGAGCCGCTTCCCCTACTACATGAACACCTACGGCATGCACACGATCCACGGGCGCGCGCCCGCGTTCGCCACGGGCATCAAGGCGGCGCGGCCCGAGCTGTCCGTGTGGGTGGTCACGGGCGACGGCGACGGGCTCTCGATCGGCGGCAATCACCTGCTGCACACGATCCGGCGCAACGTCGATCTCCAGATCCTGCTGTTCAACAACCGCGTGTACGGACTCACCAAGGGCCAGTACTCACCGACGTCGCGGATCGGCATGAAGACCAAGTCGACGCCCGACGGCGCCATCGACCACCCGATCGACCCGATCGCGTTCGCGCTCGGCGCGGGCGCGACGTTCGTGGCGCGCACGATCGACGTGCACGCCCCCCACCTCCAGGAGGTGTTGCGCCGCGCGCACGAGCACAAGGGAACCGCGTTCATCGAGATCCTCCAGAACTGCCCCGTCTACAACGACGACGAGTGGATCGAGGTCGAGGACCGCAAGTCGCGGATCGAGGCCGCGCTCGACCTCGAGGACGGGCAGCCGCTCGTGTGGGGCGCCGAGGATCAGCGGCGCGGGATCCGGATCGAGAACGGCATCCCATCGATTGTACACCTCGGGGTGGGCGAAGACCCGGTCAACAAGGGCATCGCGATCCACCACGAGAGGCACGAGAGTCCCGCCTACGCATTCGCGCTCGCGAGCCTCCAGCGGCCCGACTTCCCGCTGCCGATCGGGGTGTTCCGCGCCGTCGAGAAGTCCACCTACGAATCGCTGCTCGAGCAGCAGGTGGAGTCGGCGATCGCCAGGCGCGGACGGGGCGACCTCGCCGCACTGCTGAACTCGGGCGACACCTGGACGGTGAGCGACTAGCTCGTACGCGTGTAGGCGCGCTAGCGCGACAGGCGGCGCCGTGGGCGATCGCCGTGGCGATCCTCTGGTTCCTGTTCGACCGCGTCCCGATCGCCGACGCGTGGAGCGCCGCGGTGCGAGCGCGCCTCGTCGAGTTCGTGCTCGTGACGTCCCTCGCGGTGACCGCCTGGTGGCTGCTCGAGTCCCGCGCGCTCGCCTATCTGTTCACGCGCTTCAACGCCCCGGTCACGTGGAAGGAGGCCCGCGCGCTGCGCGGCCTCACCTACCTCGCCACGCCGGTCAACTGGAACCTCGGCACGGCCGCGATCATCCTCCATTTGCGCCGATCGAAGGGCATCGGCGCGATGCAGTCCACCAGCACGATGCTGTTCTATGGCCTGATCGACCTCATGGTGCTGTCGACGCTGGCACTCGCGGGTGCGTCGGCGCTGCCCGCCTCGCCCGAGATCGCACGGATCCAGCTCGCAGCCGCGATCGCCGACGGCTTCGCCATCGCGCTGCTCGCCGCGCTCATGACGTCGCGCCCGCGGTGGCGATGGCTGGAGCGCCTTCGAGCGGCCGGGATCAATCAGACGCATCGGAAGGCGACCGCGCGCGATGTGGCGGTCCTGGTGGCCGTGCGCACCTGCTACTTCCTCGGCTTCGTGCTGTATTTCTGGCTCGGGACCTGGGCGTTCAACGCCTCCGTACCGCTGTTCCTCGCACTCGCGGCGACGCCGATCATTCTCGTGGTCTCGACCCTGCCGATCACTCCCGCCGGGCTCGGCACCCAGCAGGCCGCCATGCTCTATTTGCTCGCTCCGTACGCATCCGAGGCGCCCGTCCTCGCCTTTTCGCTCAGCTACCCCGTCGCGCTTATCTGCACTCGCCTCCCACTCGGGCTGCTCTACGTCCGCGACCTCGCCGCGTTGCGCGCGAGCCAGCGCGACCCCGAGAGCTCGCCGTTGCGGTAGCGTCTCGTCGGACAGCCCAGAGGCTCTCATGAACGTGCTCGTGACCGGGGCATCGTCCGGCATCGGCGCCGCTCTCGCGCGGATGCTCGCGGCGCAGGGGTACACCGTCGGAATCGTCGCGCGGCGCGCCGAGCGGCTGCGCGAGGTGCACGCGGACTGTGGACCCAAGGCGAAGATGTGGGTATGCGACCTGGCCGATACCGACGCCGCCGTGCGCGTCGCGCTCGAGGCATGGGACGCGTTCGGCGGCCTCGATGCACTCGTCAACAACGCGGGTGTGCCGATGCGCCGCCATACCACGCGCCTCGACACCGAGACGATCGAGTGGGTGATGCGCGTGAACTTCCTGACCCCAGCGGCGATGGGCCAGGCCGTGCTGCCGCGCATGCTCGCGCGCGGCTCCGGCGCGATCGTGCACGTGTCGAGCGTCGCCGGCCGGATCGGAAATGCCAATGAGGCCGCCTACTCCGCGTCCAAGTTCGCGCTGTGCGGATGGGCCGAAGCTACCGCCGTCGATCTCTGGGACACGCCGATCAAGATCCGGCTCGTGAACCCGGGCCCGATCGACACCGAGATCTGGGACCTGCCCGGCAACGACGACCCGCTCTACCAGGGCCCGAAGGTTCCGCCCGAAGAGGTGGCCGCCGGCATCGTCGCCGCGATCGAGGGCGATGCGTTCGAGGTGTACCTGCCCGACATGAAGGCCGTGGTCGACGCCAAGCAGCAGAACCTCGACGGCTTCCTCGCGGGCATGGCAGCGATGCTCCGGCAAGGAGGGATCAAGGCGTGAAGGCGCTCGTGTTCGGCGTTCAATCCCAGGGGTTTCATCCTCCCGACGATGCCAACGATCTCGCGCGCAACCTCGCCACCACCCCGGTCGCGCTGCGCGAGATCCCCGACGCACGGCCGCTGCGCCCCGACTGGGTGGTGGCGCGGCCGATCCTCACCGGGATCTGCGGTTCGGACTCGAAGCAGATCCTGATGGATTTCGGCGACGGCGACAGCGACAACGCGATGAGCGGGCTGTGCTCGTTTCCCCAGGTGATGGGGCACGAGGTAGTCGCCGAGGTGGTCGAGCTCGGGCCGCAGGCGCGCGGCCTCGACGTCGGCCAGCGCGTGGTGCTGAACCCGTGGCTCACGTGTGCCCCGCGCGGCGTCTCGCCGATCTGCCCGGCGTGTCAGGCGGGCGATCTCAGCCTGTGCTGGAGCTTCGCGGCGGGCCCGATCAGCAAGGGCATCCACACCGGAGTGTCGGCCGACGCGACGGGTGGCTATGCGGAATTGATGCCCGCGCACGACTCGATGCTGATCCCGGTCCCCGACGGCGTCTCCGACGAGCACGCGGTGTTCGCGGATCCGTTCTCGGTGTCGCTCCACTCGGTGACGCGCAACCCGCCGCCGCCGGGCGGCAAGGTGATCGTGTGGGGCGGCGGCTCGCTCGGGTCGTGCGCGATCGCGATCCTTCGCGCGCTGTACCCGAGCGTGGAGATCGCCTGCATCGCGCGATTCGCCGCCCAGCAGAAGCTCGCGCGGCAGCTCGGCGCGTCGGTGGTACTCGGCTCCGACGACCGGCTCGCGATTCTCGAGGAGCTCGCGGCGTGGTCGGGCGGCCGGCTCGTGCCGACGATGGAGGGTCTGCCCGGCATTCCGATGTGTCACCCGGGCAAGGTCGACGTCATCTACGACACGATCGGCAAGCCGGAGACGTTCGAGATCGGCGTGCGGTTGCTCAAGGCGCGCGGCACGCTCGTTAAGAGCGGCGTGCACGCGCCGGGCCGCTGGGAGTGGAGCCCGCTCTACTTCAAGGAGATCCATTGGGTCGGATCGAACGCGTTCGGGATCGAGGAGGTCGAAGGCAAACGCCAGCACGGAATGCGCCACTACCTCGACCTCGTGCGCGACGGCCGCATCGACCTGCGCGCGATGCTCACGCACCGCTTCCCGCTCGAGGACTGGCAGGCGGCCTTCTACGCGATCGCGATGCAGGGCGTGACCGGCGCGATCAAGGTGGCGATCACGCCCTGACTCATTCGCACACAGGGGACACCGGTCGCGATTCGAAATCGTAGACGCCTGCGCAATCGGCCGGGCTCCCGTCGACCTCGAAGCCGCGTCCCCGCCGCTTCAGCACCAGGTATTCGTACGCGCTGATCGGCCCGTATCGAACGCAGATGCGCCCGTCGGAGATCGCCGCGAGATCACCGATCGCCTGGGGTCGAATGCTTCTAAGTGCCGGGTCGGATGACTTCCTGGAGAGGAAGCGCAACGCATTCTGCGCCTCCGCGACGTCAAGGCCGCTCGCCGAGGCCCAGGATCCGCCGCGCACCTGCACCTGGACCGAAGCGGGAAAGGACGCGCACGACCAATCCGCTGCGTCCGTGCATCTACGGCACTGTGCGCGGTCGGTACGCTGCCATCCCTTGCCGTGCGACTCCGCAACCAGCTCGAGCGTGACCGCGCGGCCCCAAACATCGATCTCGGACACCCGATAGTCGCCCGACACCGGCGAGAGACTCTCGGCGATCGCGCGCGCAGCGCTCAGATCGTCGTCGGACACGACGACGGGCTGCGGCGGCGCGGTTGCGCAAGCGACGATCGCCAGCGCTATGCCGAAGCGGACGAAGCGCAAGGGTCAACCATGATCGAGAGACGTCAACCTTCGCGCAAGTGCCCGGTCTCGTTGAGGCTCCGCACGCTGCGCTCACCCGTGGAGGCGGCGAGGAAGCGCGAGACGCCCGTGTAGGCGACGTCGAGGAAGAACGGGTCGTCGATGCCGAGCACCTGGCCGGCCCACGCGTTGATCACGCCGCCGTGACACACGACGGCGATGCGGCCGCCCGGATGGGCCGCGATCGCGCGCTCGACCGAGGCGACGACGGTGCGCCGGAACGCGGCGAGGTCGACGCCCGCATAGAGCCCCCCCCGCTGGATCAGCTCCTGCCACCGCGGGTAGTTCTCGGCCTTCAGCTGCTCGAGCGGGATGTAGACGTCGGAGAGGTGATCCATCTCGACGAATCCCGCATCGAACGCGATCTCGGCGCCGACCGCGCGCGCGAGCGACTCCGCGGTCTCGCGCGCGCGGCGCATCGGGCTCGAGTACACCGCCCCGATCTTCTCCGGCGCGAGCCAGTGCGCCACGCGCTCCGCCTGCGCGCGGCCGAGCGCGGACAGCGGAGGGTCGGCCGGGCTGCCGTCGCGCGTCTCGATCCGCTCAGGCAGCGCGTGGCGGATCAGCAGTAGTTCCATTATCCGGCGAGAGAGGGCACGCGCTTAGCGAGCGTCTCGCCGATCGTTGCGGGCGAACGCGACACCGCGACACCCGCGGCCTCGAGCGCCGCGATCTTGTCGCTCGCGCGCCCCTTTCCACCCGCGATGATCGCGCCCGCGTGGCCCATGCGCTTGCCGGGCGGCGCGTTCTGGCCCGCGATGAACGCGACCACGGGCTTGGTCATGTGCTCCTTCACGAAGCGCGCGGCGGTCTCCTCGGCGTTACCTCCGATCTCACCGATCATCACCACCGCGCGCGTCTGCGGGTCGGCCTCGAACAGCGCGAGCGCGTCGACGAAGCTCGTGCCGATCACGGGATCGCCGCCGATTCCCACGCAGGTCGACTGCCCGATCCCGAGCCGCGACAGCTGATCGACCGCCTCGTAGGTGAGCGTGCCCGAGCGCGACACCACGCCGACCGGACCCGGCCGCGTGATCTGCGCGGGCATGATGCCGATCCGGCACTGGCCCGGCGTCACGACACCGGGGCAGTTCGGGCCGACCAGCCGCATCTTCGCGCCCGAGCTCTTCAGGCTCGTCTTCGCGCGCAGCATGTCGATCGCGGGGATCCCCTCGGTGATGCACGCGGCCAGCGCGATGCCCGCGTCGGCCGCCTCGAGGATCGCGTCGGCCGCACCCGGCGGCGGCACGAAGATCACCGACGCGTTCGCGTCGGTCGCGCGCAGCGCGGAGTCGACCGTGTCGAACACGGGAATGCCGTCGATCGTCTGCCCGCCCTTGCCCGGCGCGACTCCGCCGACCACCTGCGTGCCGTACTCGATCGAGAGCTTCGCGTGGAACTGACCCATGCGGCCCATGCCCTGCACGAGCAGGCGCGTACTCTTGTCGCAGAGGATCGGCATCAGGCCACCGCCGCTCGCGCGGCCGCCACCGCCTTCTCGCCCGCTTCCCCGAGCGTCTCCGCGGGCGTGATGTTCAGGCCCGACTGCGCGAGGATCGCGCGCCCCTCGGCCGCGTTCGTGCCCTGCAGCCGCACCACGAGCGGCACGGTCACGCCGAGCTCGCCGGCGGCCGCGACCACGCCCTCCGCGATCAGGTCACAGCGCACGATCCCGCCGAAGATGTTGACGAGGATCGCCTTGACGTTGGGGTCGCGCAGGATCAGCTTGAACGCCTCCTTCACCTTCTCCTTGTCGGCGCCGCCGCCCGCGTCGAGGAAGTTCGCCGGCACGCCGCCGCACACCTGGATCATGTCGAGCGTGGCCATCGCGAGGCCCGCGCCGTTCACCATGCAGCCGATGTTGCCGTCGAGTCCGACGTAGGCGAGATCGATCTTCTTCGCCTCGAGCTCGCGCGGATCCTCCTCGTCGGGATCGTGGAACGCAGCGACGTCGGAGTGCCGATACAGCGCGTTGTCGTCGAAATTGAGCTTGCCGTCGAGCGCGAAGAGATCCCCGGCCTCCGTCACGACGAGCGGATTGATCTCCGCGAGCGAGGCGTCCTTCGCGACGAACAGCCGGTACAGACCGCCCAGGAACGCGCCGAGCTGCTCGACCTGCGCCGCCGAGAGCCCGAGCCCATATCCGACGCGCCGCACGTGATGGTCCCGGAGGCCGAGGTTCGGGTCGACGTGCACGGTGATGATCTTCTCGGGTGTCGCCTCGGCGACCTCCTCGATCGACATGCCGCCCTCGGTGGAGGCGATGATCGCGAGTTTCTCGGCCGCGCGGTCGAGCGTGATCGCGAGGTAGAGTTCGCTCGCGATCGCCGACGCCTCCTCGACGTACACCTTGTGCACGATCTTGCCCTCGGGCCCGGTCTGCGGCGTGCGCAGCGTCATGCCGAGGATCTCGCTCGCCACCTGCTTCGCCTCGGCCGGCGACTTCGCGAGCTTGATGCCGCCGCCCTTGCCGCGGCCGCCCGCGTGGATCTGTGCCTTCACCACCACCGTCCCGCCGCCGAGCGCGCGCGCGGCCTCCTCGGCTTCGGCCGGTGTGGTGGCGAGCCGTCCGCTCGGCACCGCCACGCCGAACTCGCGCAGCAGCTCCTTCGCCTGATACTCGTGGACGTTCACAGTTTGATCTGCTCGACGAGCGCGCGCACGTGCTCGAGCGAGGCATCGAACAGCTTGCGCTCGTCGGCGTCCATCTCCACCTCGAGCACGCGCTCGACGCCGCCCGCGCCGACGATACACGGCACGCCCACGTAGAGGCCCGAGACACCGTACTCGCCCTCGAGCAGGCACGCGCACGCGAGCACGCGCTTCTTGTCGCGCAGGTAGGACTCGGCCATCGAGATCGCCGACAGCGCGGGGGAGACGAACGCGGACCCGGTCTTGAGCAGCGCGACGACCTCGCCGCCCGCGTTCTTGGTCCGCTCCACGATCGACGCGAGCTTGTCCTTCGAGAGCAGACGCGACACCGGGATCCCCGCCACCGTGCAGTAGCGGATCAGCGGCACCATCGTGTCGCCGTGGCCGCCGAGCACGAGCGCCGTGACGTCCTCCACCGACACGCCGAGCTCCCAGGCGACGAACGCGCGGAAGCGCGCGGAGTCGAGGATGCCCGCCATGCCGACCACGCGGTTCTTCGGGAAGCGCGAGATCTGCTTGAACGTGTAGACCATCGCGTCCAGGGGGTTCGAGACGACGATGACGAATGCGTTCGGCGCGTTGTCGCGCACGCCCGCGGCCACCTGCTTCATGATCGCAAGGTTGGTGTTGAGCAGGTCGTCGCGGGACATGCCGGGCTTGCGCGCGAGGCCCGCGGTGATGATCACCACGTCGGCACCCGCGATGTCCCTGTAGTCGTTCGTGCCGGAGATACGGGCGTCGGCACCGAGCACGGGCGCGCCCTCTGCGAGATCGAGCGCCTTGCCCTGCGGCAGCCCCTCGACCACGTCGAAGATCACGACGTCGCCGAGCTCGCGGAACGCGGCCTCCTGGGCGAGGACGCCGCCGATGTTGCCGCCCCCGATCAGGGCGATTCTATTGCGTGCCATTGTGGGGGGATTCTCCTCGCCTAATTCATGTTGGAAATGATTGCGTCGCCGAACTCGGAGCACTTGAGCTTCGTCGCGCCTTCCATGAGCCGCTCGAAGTCGTAGGTGACGGTCTTCGCGGCGATGCTCTTCGAGATGCCCTTCTCGATCAGGTCTGCGGCCTCGTTCCAGCCGAGGTGGGTCAGCATCATCACGCCCGAGAGGATCACCGAGCTCGGATTCACGACGTCCTTGCCCGCATACTTGGGCGCCGTGCCATGGGTGGCCTCGAAGATGCCGTGGCCGGTGACGTAGTTGATGTTGGCGCCTGGCGCGATACCGATGCCGCCGACCTGCGCCGCGAGCGCGTCGGAGAGATAGTCGCCGTTCAGATTCAGCGTGGCGATCACGTCGAACTCCCTCGGGCGCGTGAGCACCTGTTGGAGCGTGATGTCGGCGATCGCGTCCTTCACGAGGATCTGGCCCGCGGGCGGGTTGCCGTCGCAGTCGTCCCAGCCGATCGCGCGGCCGCGGTACTCGGTCTTGGTGAGCTCGTAGCCCCAGTCGCGGAACGCGCCCTCGGTGAACTTCATGATGTTGCCCTTGTGCACGAGCGTCACGCTCTTGCGCCCGTTGGCGATCGAGTAGTCGAGCGCGGCGCGCACGAGGCGCTGGGTTCCCTCGCGCGAGACGGGCTTCACGCCGATCCCGGACGATTCGGGGAAGCGGATCTTCGTGACGCCCATCTCGTCGCGCAGGAATGCGATCAGCTTGCGCGCCTCGGGCGACTCGGCCTTCCACTCGATGCCCGCGTAGATGTCCTCCGAATTCTCGCGGAAGATCACCATGTCGACGTCCTGCGGGCGGCGCACGGGGCTCGGCACGCCCGGGTACCACTTCACCGGGCGCAGGCAGACGTAGAGGTCGAGCAGCTGGCGCAGCGCGACGTTGAGGCTGCGGATGCCGCCGCCGACGGGTGTAGTGAGCGGTCCCTTGATGCCGACGAGGAACTCGCGAAACGCCGCGAGCGTGGCCTCGGGCAGCCAGTCCCCCGCCTCGTCGTAGGCCTTCTGGCCCGCGAGCACCTCGCGCCAGGCGATCTTGCGCTTGCCGCCGTAGGCCTTCGCGACCGCCGCGTCGAACACGCGCACGGACGCGCGCCAGATGTCCGGGCCCGTGCCGTCTCCCTCGATGTACGGGATGATCGGCTGATCGGGCACCGCGAGCCGGCCCTGGGCGTCCTGGGTGATCTTCGATCCGGTCGTCGGAGTGTTCGGCATGGGGTGGCGATCTTAATTCAGGACTTTTCGGGCGGCGACACACGGATCGCGAGCTCGTCGAGCTGCTCGGCGGCGACCGGCGACGGCGCGTCCATCAGCAGATCCTGGCCGCGCTGGGTCTTCGGGAACGCGATCACGTCGCGCAGGCTCGGAACACCTGCGAGCACCATCGACCAGCGGTCGAAGCCGAACGCGAAGCCGCCGTGCGGCGGCGCGCCCGACTCGAGCGCCTCGAGCAGGAAGCCGAAGCGCTGCTCGGTCTCGCTCTTCGCATAGCCCATCAGCTCGAAGATGCGGCGCTGCACGTCGGCGCGGTGGTTGCGCAGGCTGCCCGAGCCGAGCTCGACGCCGTTCATCACCACGTCGTAGTGGGTGCCGCGCACCGACGCCGGATCGGACTCGAGCCGTGGGAGATCGTCGTCGAGCGGCGCCACGAACGGCTGGTGCACGTAGGTGAGCCCGCCCTTCTCGTCGCGCTCGAACAGCGGGAAGTCGACCACGAACAACACGTCGTGCGCGCGGCCGTCGGCGCGCCCGAGCCGAACACCGAGGTCGACGCGCAGCCGCGCGAGGATCGCGTTGGCGCGCGCGCTCTCGTCGGCTTGGAAGAACAGCACGCTGCCGGGCCGCGCGCCGGTGCGCCGCGTGATCGCCTCGCGCTCTGCCTCGGACAGGAACTTCGCGATCGGCGACTGCCAGTTTCCCCCGGCCTCGACGCGCACCCACGCGAGGCCCTTCCCGCCGAGCTCCTTCTTGACCAGCGCTTCGAGCTTGTCGATCTGGCCGCGCGACAGCTCTGGCGCGGCGCCCACTTCATGGATGGGAAGGCACTTCACGATCCCGCCCGCGTCGACTGCCGATCGGAACGCGCGAAACTCGCTCGCCTTGAACACGTCGGTGAGATCGACGAGCTCGAGCGTCACGCGCGTGTCGGGCCGATCGACGCCGTAGCGTTCCATCGCCTCGCGGTAGGTGATGCGCGGAAACGGGCGCGGTAGGTCGAGCCCCGCCACCGCGCAGCCCGCCGCTGTCACCGCCTCGAGCACCTCGAGCACCTCCTCGACCGTCGCGAACGCGAGCTCGAGGTCGACCTGGGTGAACTCGAGCTGGCGGTCTGCGCGCTGGTCCTCGTCGCGGAAGCAGCGCGCGATCTGGAAGTAGCGGTCGAAGCCCGCGACCATGAGCAGCTGTTTCATGATCTGCGGCGACTGCGGCAGGGCGTAGAACGAGCCGGGCTGCAGCCGGCTCGGTACCAGGAAGTCGCGCGCGCCCTCGGGCGTGGACTTGGTCAGGATCGGCGTCTCGATCTCGAGGAAGCCCTGCGCGCACAGCGACGCGCGCACGGCCTGGCACAGCGCGTGGCGCAGGCGCAGCGCGCGCTGGAGCGGCGGCCGGCGCAGGTCGTGCACGCGGTGCTCGAGGCGGGTCGCCTCGTCGGCGTCGGTCTCCTCCTCGATCGCGAACGGCGGCGGCGTAGCGCTGTTCAGGATCCGCAGCTCGTCGGCGAGTACCTCGATCTCGCCGGTCGGCAGCTTCGGGTTCACCGTCTCGGGCGAGCGCCGCTGCACGCGGCCGCGCACGAGGATCACGTACTCCGAGCGCAGCGCCCCGGCCTTCTCGTGGCAATCCCGCGAGGTGTCGGGCTTGAACACGATCTGCACGAGCCCCTCGCGGTCGCGCAGATCGACGAAGATCACGCCGCCGTGGTCGCGGCGGCGCTGCACCCAGCCGCCGAGCACCACCGCCTCGCCGACGCGCTGGGCCGTGATCTCGCCCGCGCGGTGCGTGCGCCGCAGACCGGACTGGGTATCGAGGCCGCCGGTCGCCGAACTCACGCGAAACCCTCCGGTCCCGCGGGCGAGGCGGGTCTCGGATGGAAGCGAAATCGCGTCGCGGACGCTACTCCGCAGCGCGGTCGACCACCGCCACGCACGTTCGAGCGGCTTGGTCTCGCGGGACCCGTCGCAGGCACGGCACGAGGGCTGTTTCGTTGCTAGGTCAAACGGATCACGGCCGGAATCACGTCCGCCGCGAATCGCTCCAGCGCGTCGGCCAGCTCCGCGTCTGGGATGCCGCCGTGATCGAACATCGCGATGTGCAGATCGAGGCCCAGCTCCGAGCGCATCGCCGCGATCCGATCGGTCACCTCCGCGGCGCTGCCGCAGATCGAGGGGCCGCGCAGCAACAGCTCGAAGTCGGGCACGGTCGCGGGCATGCCCGCGGAGCGCTCCTCGCGCGGGGACAGGTTCACGCCGCCCCACGGAATCAGCACGGTCGTCACCCAACGGATGTACTGCATGTGATAAGGGCGCCAGCGCGCGAGGGCCGTCTGCGAGTCCGCGGCCACGTGCACGTGACTGCATGCGCCGACCACGGGCCGCTCGCGCCCTGCGCCGCGCGCGGCGAAGCTCTCGCGGTAGCGCTCGACGTAGGGTGCGAACGCGGCGGGGGGAGCGAGCACGCTCGGCAGCATGAGCGGAAGGCCGAGCCGGGCCGCGAGGTCCACGGAGGCGACGGAGCTGCCGCCGCCGATCCAGAGCGGTGGGTGCGGCGTCTGCTGCGGGCGCGGCTGGACCGTGACGTCGCGCAGCGGCGCGCGGTGCTTGGCCTCGTAGGAGACTGGCGATCCGCTCCACGCCGCGAGCAGGATCGCGACGTTCTCCTCGAACAGCTCGCGGGACTGGTCGGGGTCGTGGCCGAAGTCCGCATACGTGCGGCGCAGCACGCCGCGTCCCGCGACGATCTCCGCGCGCCCGTTCGAGAGCCCGTCGAGCGTGGCGTAGTCCTCGGCGACCCGCACGGGATCGAGCGAGCCGAGCAGCGTGACACCCGTGCCGAGCCGCACCCGCTCGGTGCGCGCCGCAATCGCCGCGAGCACGACGGGCGGCGACGAGAGGACGTAGTCGCACAGGCGGTGCTCGCCGAGCCAGACCGACTCGAAGCCGAGCGACTCGGCGCGCACCGCGATCTCGAGAATCTGGCGGTGCCGCTGCGCGGGCGTGGTCTTCGCGCCGGTGTGCGGGTTCGGAAGGTGGTCCCCGAGGATCAGCAGGCCTTCGCGCATCGCCCGAGCGTATCGCGGTGCGCCGGAATAAGATGGCGCGCGGAGGACCTGCGCGATGGAACAGCTGAGGGACCGCGTGGCGGTGATCACCGGCGGCGCGAGCGGGATCGGGTTCGCGACGGCAGAGGTCATGGCTCGCGAGGGCGTGCGACTCGTGATCGCCGACATCGAGCGCGGTGCGCTCGACGCCGCGGTCGCGAAGCTGCGCGCGCAGGGCGCCCGCGCCGAGGGCGTGCTCTGCGACGTGAGCGACCGCGCGTCCGTGCAGGCACTCGCCGATGCCGCGTTCGAGAAGATGGGTTCCGTGCACATCGTCTTCCTGAACGCGGGCATTGCCGTGAGCGGGCCGGTCGTGGACATGACCCACGACGACTGGCGCTGGGTGATCGACGTCGATCTGTGGGGCGTGATCCACGGCGTCGAGTCCTTCGCGCGGCCCATCATCCAGCAGGGCGAAGGAGGCCATATCGCCGCGACCGCGTCGTTCGCGGGCATGGTCCCCAACGTCGGGCTCGGGCCCTACTGCGTGGCGAAGTACGGCGTGGTGGCGCTGATGGAGGTGCTGCACCGCGAGCTGCGCGCGCACGGAGTGGGCGCCTCGGTGCTGTGCCCGATGCGCGTCAAGACGAATATCGATGCCTCGGGGCGCAATCGCCAGCGCGACTACGGCGGGCCCGAGCAGCAGAACTACCCGGAGGTCGACGAGTCGCAGCTGGCCGGAAGCCAGATCGACGTCGCCGCGGTGGGCCAGCTCGTCGTGGACGGTATCAAGCGCAACCAGCTCTACCTGTTCACCCACCCCGAGAGCCGCGAGTTCATCCGGCGCCGCTTCGAGCGCATCGAACAGGCGTTCCCGCGCTAGCGGACTCGCACGTCCAGCTCTCGCACATCGAGACCGACCGAGCGGTAGTGATTTCGACAGAGCTCGAGGGCCGAAAATCCTTCCTCGGATGCCGTCAGGATTCGACTCTCGATCCGGCACTGGAGTCGCCGTTGTCAATGGCCCTTGACGCGCCATGGACCTCGTAGGCCCGCCGCGGTATGGCTTGCCCCGAAATCGGCACCGGGGGTTGGGATGACACGTGCGTCCGCTGGATTCGAACGCGGTCCGCTCGTCGCTGCGCTGGGCTGGGGGGTGGGCGCGGCGATCGTCGCGGCCTTCCTCGCGCTCTCGCTCAACTTCCGCTGGTCGGGCGTGAGCGACGAGCCGCGCACCGCACCCTACGCGGGAGACTTCGCGCACGAGTACGTGGGCGGCTGGATCGTGCGCGAGGGCGACGCGTCGCGGATCTACGATCGCGACTACTTCTTCGAAGTGACGCACGACCCGGCGGTGATCGGCTTTCGTTGGCGCACCGACGCGTGGCTGCTGCCGCTCTACCCGCCGTTCTACTACCTCTGGTGCGTGCCGCTGTCGTGGTTCGACTATCGCACCTCGGCGTACCTGTTCACGGCGCTCACGACCGCCGCGCTGGTCGCGAGCACGGCGCTGATCGCGGGTCCGGGTGCGAGGGCGCGCGGTGCGCTCGGCTGGTGGGTCGCGGCGAGCCTCTGCTACCTGCCCGTGCTGGATTCGCTGGTCGGGGGCCAGAAGGGCACGCTCTTCCTGCTCGTGTTCGCGATCACCTACCGGCTGCTGGCCAAACGGCGGGTCTTCCTCGCGGGCGCCGCCTTCGGGCTCGCGGCGGTGAAGCCGCAGCTCATGCTGGTCCTCCTGCTCGTGATGCTGATCCAGCGCGAGTGGAGGTTCTTCGCGGGCCTCGCGGCGACCGGCGCCGTGCTCGGCGCGCAATCGCTGATCGTCGGGTGGAAGCCCCTGCTCGACTGGGTCGCGGAGATGCTCCATCCGTGGGCCCACACCGAGATGGTGCCGCGGTCGCACAACTGGCTCGGCTTCGCGCGGCTCTTGCTAGGCGAGTACTCGGGCCCCGCGGTGATCGGGCTCTGGCTCGCTCTGCTCGCGGCGACCGGGATCGTGCTCTGGCGTGTGCTGGGAGGGCGCCTGGACTACGAGGGCCGCAAGTTCCCGATCCAGTTCGCCGCGATCGTGCTCGCAACGCCGCTCGTGAGTCCCCACCTCTATACCTACGACCTCTCGATCCTGGTCCTGCCGCTGATCCTGCTCGCGCTCGCGATCCCCGACGTAGGATCGGCGGCCCGCCCGCTCTGGCTCGCGGCGCTCGGCGTCGTGTTCCTGATGGGCGGAGCCTCGCCCAGCATCGCCGCGCTGATCCCGCTCCAGCTCAGCTCGCTCGCGAGCTTCGCGATGCTGCTCGTGCTGCTGCGCTGCTCGCCAGCGCGGAGCGCCGTGGGGACGCCGCAGGGCGTCGCGGCGAGCTAGCGACGGCGCAGGTCCAAGCTGCCTCGGAGCATCCGCGAGTGGCGACGCCGGCTGCCCTCGTGTTAACCCTGCGGCGCAATCGCAAGCTTTCGATGACCATCTTCTTTCCAAGCGCAGCCCGACCAAGGGGCACTCGCCTGACAGACTGCGTCGTTGCGATCGGCATCGCGGTCACGCTCGTCACTTCGGCTGCAGCCTCCACCGTCGACGACTGGCTCGCGGGCGATCGCGCGACCGGTACCTGGGGCGGTACCCGCACGATGCTCGAGGATCGCGGCCTTCACATCGAGGTCAACGAAACGGGCGAGGTCTTCACGCGCGACACCGACGCGGCCGGGTACCGCAGCAACCTCGACCTGCTGCTGCAACTCGACACCGAAAGGGCTCACCTCTGGAACGGTGGAACCGTCCTCGTCTACGGCCAGGACGGCCACGGCGACGGTGTTTCGGCCGCGCACGACTTCGCGATGCCGGTTTCCAACTACGAAGGCCCGTCGTTCACGCAGCTCAGTGAGTTCTGGCTGTATCAGCAGCTTCCGCTCGGCATCGCGATGCGACTCGGAAAGCAGGATGCGAACCGCGACTTTGCCGCGCCGCGTTTCGGCGGTAATTTCGTGAACTCGTCGTTCGGCGTCCTGCCGACGTGCCCGCTACCTTCCTACCCGGCACCCGCGCTCGGAGCGGCGCTCTTCGTTCCGCTCGCTAAGTGGCTCGATCTGCGCGGTGGGGCCTACGAGGGTGATCCGAGGGTGGAGTCCTTCGGCGCGCACGCCTTCAACGGCAGCGTGTTCGCGATCGGTGCACTCAATGTCGCTGCCCGACAGGACGGATCGCACGACGCGATCGTGCAGCTCGGCGGCTGGCATCACAGTGATTCCGATCGCAACGGCGCCTTCGCAATCGCGGATCTTCTGGTGCCGCTGCCGCCGGGTGGCGAACACGACCACCGCAGTGTGCAGATGTTCGCGCGCGCGAACTGGGAGCCCGACGCCGAAGCGCCCGACGCGAAGCTCTACGTGGGCGGCGGCGTGACCGCGCACGGTTTCATCGGTGGCAACAACACGCTGGGCGTCGGCGGTGGATATGTCTCGGTGAACGATGCCCACCAGGGCTTCGTCGAGCTGTTCTTCAAATGGCGGCCGCTGGTCTGGTTCACCGTCGAGCCGGACCTCCAGCTCTACTACCTCGGAGACAATCCGTACGTGATCGGCGGGCTGCGCTGCAAGCTCAAGCTCTGACCTGCCGACGCACAGGGTCGCCACATCGCGCCGGACCGCGCCGGCCTTCACGCCGTGGTTGCGCCGCCGCTAACCAGCTGCGAAGGGCAGGTGCGTGAGAGCGGGAGTCAGGACCCGAGCTCCGCCGCCGAGCAGACGCAGTTGCGCCCCTTCGACTTGGCGCGGTACATCGCCTTGTCGGCGGCGTCGAGCAGGCCCTCGCGGTCGCGGCTGTGGTCGGGAAACGTCGCGACGCCGATGCTGATCGTGAGCCGGATCGGCGCGCCGCCGCCCCCCTCGAACAGCGTCTCCGCCACCGTGCGGCGGATGCGCTCCGCCACCTGCACGCCGCCCTTCAGGCCCGTGTCGACCAGCAGGATCGTGAATTCGTCGCCGCCGTAGCGCGCGAGCGTGTCGACCTGGCGCACACAGTCGAGCAGCACCTCGGAGAGCCGCCGCAGCACGTTCGAACCCACGAGGTGCCCGTATTGATCGTTCACGCGCTTGAACCGATCGAGGTCGAGGAACAGCACGGACAGCTCCTTGCCCGAGCGCGCCGCGCGGTGGATCTCGTGCTCGGTCGCCTGGAGCAGGTAGCGCGCGTTGTAGACCTCGGTGACGTCGTCGATGAACGCCTTCTCTTTCGCCTGGTGGTATCGCTCGGCGTTGGCGAGCGCGAGTTCCGCATGGGCCGCGATCAGCCGCGCCTGCTCGAGGTCCGAGGCGGTGCTCGGGCGGCCCTGCTCGGGCACCCAGAGCAGCCCCTCCTCGCGCTCGGCGCCGTGCAGCGGCACGAGCAGCGCGGGCCCGCCGCCCACGCCTAGCTCTTCGAGCGCTGCACCGATCGGTCCGCCGCGCGCCGTATGCGGCTCGCGCGCCGCGAACAGCGAGCTGTCCGCCTTTGCCTGCGCCACGCGGCGCTGCAGCTCCGTCGCGGCGACCTCGTCGAAGCCGCGGAACGCGATGCCGTCGGAGCCCGGCATCGCGCTGCGCCGGAACAGCGCGAGCCCGAGGTCGCGCCCGAGCGCCGGCAGCAGGAGATCGAGCGCGACTGCGTAGACCTCGCCGGGATCGAGACAGTGCATCAGCGTCCGGCACGACTCGAGCGTGCGCACCGCGCCGCGCAGCCGTTCGTTGTCGCGCAGCAGGTTCTGGTGCGCGAGGATCCGCTCCACCACGGAAACCAGGTGCTCGGGCTGGATCGGCTTCTGGAGGTAGTCGGTGGCGCCGTGGCGCAGCGCCTCGATCGCGCTGTCGACCGAGGCGTGCGCGGTAAGCAGCACGAACGGCACGCCCGGCGCGATCCGACGCGCGCGGCCGAGCAGCACGAGGCCCGACATCCCGCCCATCTGGAGATCGGAGAGCACGAGGTCGGCGGGCGCGCGCTCGAGCGCCGCGATCGCAGCCTCCGCGCTGTCGACGCACTCGAGCTCCACGCGGTGGCCGAGTGCGTCGCGCACCTGCTCCCGCGTGAGCCGGCTGTCGTCGACACACAGGACGCGTCTCTTGGAATCCGCTGAGCTCATCGAGCGGGCTCCGAATTCTGCAATGCGATTCGATCCGACCTCGAAATCGGCAAACCGAGCGACCGGCTTGAGAAGTACGGTAGTTTGCCGGTCGATGCACCCCCTGGGTAGCACGCTCGACGAATACCGCCGCGCCGTCGACTCGTTCTCGTGGCAGATGCCCGCCCGGTTCAATTTCGGGCGTGACGTCGTGGACCGGTGGGCAGAGGATCCCGCCCGCCCCGCCCTGTTCTGGAGGGATGCGGGAGGCGCCGCGCGCCGGTTCTCGTATGCGGACGTGTCCGAGCTCGCCCGGCGCGCCGCGCATCTGTTCCGCTCGCTCGGGGTGGCGCCCGGCGAGCCCGTGATCGTGATGCTGCCGCGCGTGCCCGAGTGGCAGGCGGTGATCGTGGGGCTGCTCGAGATCGGCGCGCTCGTGGTGCCGAGCTCCACGCAGCTGCGCCCCAAGGACGTGCACTACCGCGCGACCCACAGCGGCGCCGTTGCGATCGTGGCGTCGCACGAATGTGTCGGCGCGGTGGAAGCGGTGCGCGGCGAACTGCCGTCCGTCCAACACCTGTTGGAATGGCGCGCGCACGGGCCCACGTCGTCCGGGTGGACCGATCTGTCGGATGCGCTCGCGCAGCAGCCCGACGACGCCTCCGCCGGCCGGCCCACGCTCGCGAGCGATCCCGCGCTGGTCTACTACACCTCGGGCACCACCGGGCCGCCCAAGGCCGTGCTGCACGACCACAGCTACACCTGGACGCAGCGCTATACGTCGCGCTTCTGGCACGGCGTGCGGCCCGGCGAGCGACTCTGGACCACGAGCGACACGGGGTGGGCGAAGGCCGCCTACGGCGTGATCTTCGGGCCCTGGAGCGAAGGCGCCGAGGTGGTGCTCTATCACGGCCGCTTCGAGCCGAAGGCCGAGCTCGCGTTCCTGTCCGAGATCGATCCGCACGTGTTCTGCGCGCCGCCGACCGAGTTCCGCTTGCTGGTAAAGGAGGACCTCACCCGGCTCGCCGTCCCGCGCATGCGCGAGTGCGTGTCGGCGGGCGAGCCGCTCAATCCCGAGGTGATCCGCGCCTGGCGCGAGGCGACGGGGATCACGATCCGCGACGGCTATGGCCAGACCGAGACGATCCTGCTCGTGGCCAACTATCCCGGTATGCCCGTGCGCGCGGGTGCGATGGGGCTGCCGATGCCCGGGATCCGCGTCGAGGTGATCGACGACCGCGGTCGGGCGATGCCGGCCGGCGAGGTCGGTGACATCGCCGTGCACGGACAGCCGCCCGGGCTCTCGCGCGAATACTGGAAGGACGCGCGCACCACGGCCCGCGTGCGCCGAGGGGAGTGGTACCTGACCGGCGACCGCGCCTGGCGCGACGCGGACGGTTACTTCTGGTTCGTCGGCCGCGACGACGATGTGATCATCTCGGCGGGCTACCGGATCGGACCGTTCGAGGTGGAGAGCGCGCTGATCGAGCACCCCGCGGTGGTCGAGGCCGCCGCGGTCGCCGCGCCCGATCCCGACCGCGGTTCGATCGTGAAGGCGTTCGTCGTGGTGCGCGACGGGTTCACCCCGAGCGACGCGCTCGCGCGCGAGCTACAGGAGCACGTCAAGCGCGTGACGGCGCCCTACAAGTATCCGCGCGCGATCGAGTTCGCGAAGGAGCTGCCCAAGACCGTCAGCGGCAAGATCCGCCGCGTCGAATTGCGCAATCGTTAGTTAGGTTCCCTAGCGGAAACGTCGTCGGGACGCGCCTGCGCGCGGCAAAATGCCCGCTTCCAACCACGCGAGCGGTGAAGGGGAGTGGGCCATGCGAGCCATCCACGTTCATGTCGCCGTTCCTGATCGCGGCCCTGTTCTGCGCGCCGGCGCTCGCCGACGGCCCGGTGCTGATCCTCTCGGCCTATTCGCCCGAAGGCACGCTACGGCTCCAGACCGCCGGCGTCGACGGGCCCGAGGACCAGGTGGGCGTGTTCAACCGGCGGCCCTTCCTCGCGGGAAGGATCGGCTCGCACGACGTCGTCCTCGGTCTGACCGGTATCGGCCTCGTGGACGCGCATAACACGACCGCCGCGGCGCTCGCGTTCTTCCGCGATCACGGCCTCACTCCGAAGGCGATCGTCTTCTCGGGCGTCGCCGGCGGACCCGACATCGGCGACGTGGTGGTCCCCGACCGATGGACCGATGGCGATAGCCGCTATCCGGTCGACGCGTGCATGTTCTCGGTGGCGCAGGGGCTCAGACGTGGCGCTCAACCCGTTCCTCCCCGTGGAGGACGTGGCCTGCACGGGGCGCGAGTCGGCGCCTTCGAACACGCCGATCCGGACCGAGACCGACCGTGATCGTCGACCGCGGTCCGCGCGGCTCACGTCGTGGCCACGAGCGCAGCCGACGGCAGCGTGCGGGGCGTCGCGACCGTGACCCTGCGCGCGAGCAACTGACGCGCGATCCGGGCGCGATCGCGTCCGATACAGTTCGCACGTGAGCATCTCGCGGCCTTCCGCGCTCGCGCTTCCCCCCGAGACGGCACCGTCGTTGCGCGGTGTCGAGCGGCTGCGGCCGACCGGCCTGCCGCAGATCGCCCTGCTCGCGTGGGCCGCCCTCGCCGCGGGCAGCGACCTCGCCGTGGCCTGGGCCGCGCGCCGGCTGCGCGCGGACCGCTACGCGGCGTCGGCCGAACGGCGCGCGATGCGCACCGCCGTGGGCGCGCTCGGCCTTCTCAAGGGGCCGTTCGCGAAGCTCGGCCAGTTCGGCGCGATCCGCGTCGACCTGCTGCCCGAGGAGGTCACGACGGCACTGAAAGCGCTGCGCGATCGCGTGCCGCCGCTGCCGTTCGAGCGCATCCGCGCCGTGGTCGAGGCCGAGCTCGGACGCGCGCTCGAGAGCGCGTTCGCGGAGTTCGAAGTGCAGCCGCTGGGCGCGGCGTCGATCGCGCAGGCGCACCGCGCGCTCCTGCCCGGCGGCGAGCCCGTGGTGGTGAAGGTGCAGTACCCGTGGCTCGCTGCGTCGCTCGAGACCGACCTGTGGATCGCGCGCGGGCTGTTCCGCTGGTTCGGCGGGCGCCACTCCGGTGCCGACGCGCTGTTCCGCGAGTTCGGCGACGGGCTGCGCGAGGAGCTCGACTTCGAGCGCGAGGCGCGCGCGGGCGCGGAGATCGCCGCGAACCTGGCCGGCGATCCCTCGGTGCTAGTGCCCGAGGTAATCGCGAGCCACTCGACGCGGCGCGTGCTCACGATGCGCCACCACCCCGCGGTCGGGATCGGCGACCGAGCCGGGCTCGAGCGGCTCGGCGTAGCGCCGCGCGCGGTGCTCGAGCTCCTCGCGCGCGCCTACTGCGCGCAGGTGTTCGGCGACGGCCTGTTCCACGCCGACCCTCACCCGGGCAACCTGTTCGTCCTCGACGAGCCCGGTGCGGCCACCCACCCGCGCCTCTTGTTCGTCGACTTCGGCCTGTCGCGGCGCCTCGAACCCGCGCTGCGGCGCGAGCTGCGGCTCGGAATCCTCGCGCTGCTGCAGCGCGACCTGCCCGCGTTCCTCGACGGCATGGAGCGGATCGGGGCGATCGCGCCCGGCCACCGCGACGACGTCGCGCAGTCGGTGGGGACGATGTTCGAGCGGATCCGGAGCCACGGCGGGCTCGCGGCGGGCGGTGCGCAGGTGATCTCGATGAAGGACGAGGCCGTGGTGCTCCTGCGCCAGACCCCCGGCCTGCGCCTCCCGGTCGATCTGCTGCACTACGCGAAGACGCTCTCCTACGTGTTCTCGCTCGGCGCGGAGCTCGACGCCGAGGTGGACATGATGAAGCTGTGTCTGCCGCCGCTGCTGCGGTTCCTGGCCGCACGCGACTGACGGCGATCCGCTACCGTCGCCGCTCGCGGAGGGACCCATGTCGCGGCGCCAGGTGAAGCGCGTCTGTCTCGCCTACAGCGGCGGGCTCGATACTTCGGTGATCCTGCACTGGCTGATCGAACAGTACCAGTGCGAGGTCGTCGCATTCACGGCCGACGTGGGACAGGAGGAGGAGCTGTCCGGGCTGCCCGAGAAGGCGCGCGCCACGGGCGCGGTAGATTGCATCGTGCGCGACGTGCGCGAGGAATTCGTGCGCGACTTCGTGTTTCCCGCGATCTCGGGCGCAGCCGTCTACGAGGGGTGCTACCTGCTCGGCACCGCGCTCGCACGCCCGCTGATCGCCAAACACCAGACCGAGGTGGCGCGCGAGACCGGCTGCGACGCGGTTGCCCACGGCGCCACCGGCAAGGGTAACGACCAGGTGCGGTTCGAGCTCACGTTCCGCGCGCTCGCGCCGGAGCTGGCCATCATCGCGCCGTGGCGCGAGTGGGACCTCCAGTCGCGGCCCGACTGCATCGCCTACGCCCAGAAGTACGGGATCCCCATCACGGCCACGCTCGCGAAGCCCTACTCGATGGACCGCAACCTGATGCACATCTCGTACGAGGGCGGGATCCTCGAGGACCCGTGGCGCGCGCCCGACGAGAGCATGTTCCTGCTCACGCGCTCGCCCGAGAAGGCGCCGGACCAGCCTTCCGAGATCGCGATCGGCTTCGAGGACGGGCGCGCCGTGTCGGTCGATGGCGACCGCCTTTCGCCCGCGAGCCTGCTCCATCGCCTGAACCAGCTGGCCGGTGCACACGGGATCGGGCGCGTCGACATGGTCGAGAACCGGTTCGTCGGACTGCGCTCGCGCGGCGTCTACGAGACGCCGGGCGGCACAGTGCTGCACGCAGCGCGCCGCGCGGTGGAGTCGATCACGATGGACCGCGACGTGATGCACGAGCGCGACCGCCTCGCGCCGCGCTTCGCCGAGCTGATCTACAACGGCTTCTGGTTCTCGCCCGAGATGGCGTTCCTGCGCGCGGCGATCGACGCGTCGCAGCGCGGCGTGACCGGGGAGGCGCGCGTGCGCCTGTTCAAAGGCTCGGTCCAGATCACCGGCCGAAGATCTGCCGTCTCGCGCTACTCGATGCGCC
>DATFWW010000198.1:0-15597 GCA_035258825.1 Myxococcota bacterium | reverse complement strand
GAGGAGATGGAAGACCACGGCATCGACACCAAGCGGCGCCGCGAGCGCGTCCGCGAGGTGATGCTCGCGATGGAAGCGCTGTGGTCTCGGGAAGTGGCGAGCTTCTCGGGCGAGTTCGTGCGCTTCGAGCCGAGCTGGCAGTGGCCGAAGCCGGTCCAGCAGCCGCGGCCGCGCGTGCTGCTCGGCGGCGCGCCGGGACCGATCCTGTTCCAGCAGATCGCGGAGTTCTGCGACGGCTGGCTGCCGTTCGGCGGCGCCGGTCTCAAGGCCGCGCTCGGCGATCTGCGGCGCGCCGTCGAGGAGGCCGGCCGCGACTTCCGCAGCCTGCACATCGTGCCGATGGGCATCCTGCCGAGCGCCGAGAAGCTCGACTACTACCGCGCGCACGGCGTGACCGAGGCCGTGCTGCGCATCCCCTCGGCGCCGCGCGACGCGGTGATGCCCGTGCTCGACCGCTTCGCGCGGGAGTATTTGTCGTAGTTACGGGCGGGCTCGAGCGCGGGGACACGGGAGCGCATTGAAAATCCATGGCACCAGGACCGCCGGGAATCCCGTGCGTGTTGCGATCTTTCTCGCCGAGAAGGGGATCGAAGTCCCCTTCGTGCCGGTCGATCTGACGAGGGGCGCTCACAAGGAACCGGCGTTCCTGGCCAAGAACCCCGCGGCCGAGGTACCGGTCCTCGAGCTCGACGACGGCACGTGCATCTCCGAGACGATCGCGATCTGCCGCTATTTCGAGCGCCTGAAGCCGAGCCCGGCGCTGATGGGCATCGACGCCCTGGACGAGGTGATCGTCGAGATGTGGCAGCGGCGCGTGGAGTTCGGCCTCTACGATCCAGCGCGACACGTGGTGCGACATTCGCTCCCGTTCGCCGCCGCGCTCGAGCCCGTGCAGATCCGGGAATGGGCGGAGCTCAATCGGCCGCGCGTGCTGCGCGCCTTCGAGATCCTGGATCAGCAGCTCGCGAAACAGCCCTTCATCGCGGGGCCGCGCTTCACGGTCGCCGATATCACCGCGTTCTTCGCGATGGGCGTGACGAAGTCCATCGACCTCGCCATTCCCGGAGGATGCCGCCATCTCACGCGCTGGCGCAGCGAGGTCTCGCGGCGTCCGAGCGTTGCCGGGGTGCTGGGTTCGGCGCCTTAGGCCAGGCTGCGGATCGACCCGATCGCTCAGTGCTCTTCGGCTGCTTCTTTGCGCGCGGCGGCGGCCATCTCCCGCGGCTTCCTGCCGGCTTCCGCCATCCGCCTGCGCGCCTCGACCGCGTCGGACGTGCTCTCCATCACCGACATCACGTCGGCCGACATCTGCAGGTGCTCGCGCATGCCCATCAGCTCCCACGCGCGTACGAGCAGGCTCTTCGTGCCCATGAGCGTCGAGAGCGGGGCCTTCGCGATGTGCGCGGCCATCTCCTCGACAGTCTCCTCGAGCTGTGCGCGTGGCACGACGCGGTTCACGAGACCCAGATCGAGGGCCTCCGCCGCCGTGAGCGTCTTCGCAGTGTAGAGATATTCCGCAGCGCGCTTGCGGTTCATGAACGTCCACGGCTCCACCATCGTCTCGCCTCCCGGGAATCCGAGCGCCTGGACGAGCGGCATCTGGAAGTAGGCGTCGTCGGAGGCGATCGTGATGTCGGGAAGGAAGGCCCAGTAGGTTCCGCCGCCGATCGCATAGCCGTGCACCTGCGCGATCATCGGCTTGGGAAATTCGAAGAACCGCAGCGTGGGCCCCAGGAACAGCTGGCGGCTCCCGATCCAGTTCTTGCCGATGTTGGCAATCGACGCTGTGAATTCAGGGTAGGCGTCGGGATTGGCGAAGACGTGTCCCGCGGAGAATCCCTTGCCGTTGGCCTTCAGGATCACGACCTTGACGCCGTAGTCGGCCTCGGCGAGGTCGAGACACTCGTCGACCTGCCATACCAGCTCCGACGACTGCGCGTTGGCCTTCTCGGGACAGTTGAGGACGATGCGCGCGATCTGCGCCTCGCGCTGATAGAGGACGACGCCGAGGTCGCGTTCTTCGGTCATGACGTCTCCACCACCGGGATCACCTCGGCGACGAGCCGGTCGAGCTGGGCGAACACTTCGCGCGTGCCGCGCGCGAGCGGGATCAGCACGAACTTGCTCGCGCCGGCTGCGACCGCGCGGCGCAGGCGCTCGATCAGCTCGCCGGGCTTGCCGACGAACAGCGGCGGCTCGCCGCCCGCGTCCGCGGCGTCGCGCGCGCGCACGGCGCCGGCGAAGCGCTGCACGATCGGATCGTCCGCGCTCCCGAAGCGGAACGGCACCGTGGCGCCGTAGTGGTCCGCATCGATTGCGCGCCCGGTCACCCCGAGCTCGTCGCGGATCGCGCGGATCACGGGCCCGATCTGCTCGGGCGGCATCAGGCCGCCGAGCCATCCGGTGCCGAGCCGCGCCGTGCGCCGGATCGCCGCCGGGCTGTGCCCGCCGATCCAGAGCGGCAGCGGCTGCTGCACCGGCAGCGGGGCGATCTGTGCGCCCTCCCAGCGGAAGTGAACGCCCTCGAACGTCACTTCTTCGCCGGCCCAGAGCCGGCTCATCAGCGCGAGCGACTCGTCGGCGCGTCGCCCGCGCACGGCCGGGTCGCGCCCGGTGGCGCGCCAGGTGGGATCGCCCTCGAAGCCGACACCGAACACGGGCAGCAGGCGCCCGTTCGAGAGGAAGTCGATCGTCGCGCACTCCTTCGCGAGCACGAGCGGGTCGCGGTGCGAGACGACCACCGCGTTCATGCCGAACTTGATCCGCGACGTGGCGCCCGCGAGCGCGGCCATCGCCGCCATCGGCTCGAGCTGCGGGTCGGCGCCGATCAGCCGATCGCTCTGCCAGAGCGAGTCGACGCCCGCGGCCTCGCAGCGCTCGGCGAACGCGAAGAAGTCGCGTGCCGCGTCGAAGGCGAAACCCGCCGTGCCGAGGCCGATCCGAACCTTCATCGGGAAACCTTCCGCGCTCGCGCGGCGGCGACGCTAGCGGAGCGGCCGCAGCAGCTCGGCCCCGAACTTCGCGACTACGTCGCAATACTCTGCGCGCGTGCGCGTGTGCGGGATGTTCATCGTCACCCAGGTGACGCCGCGGCGGCCGAGCCCGTCGATGTTCTCGGCGAACGCCGAGGGGTCGATCGAGTCGGAGGAGTACGAGAGGCCGAACGGCACGAACGTCACGTCGAGCGGTTGCGTGCGGCCGATCTTCTCGGCATAGGAGCGCGCATAGGCGAGGCGCTTGTCGAATTCGGCCATGCTCGTGATCTCGGCGGTGCGCACGCGGTCGGGCACGATGCCGACGGTCGGAAACGGGATCCAGCCATCGCCGAGCTCCACGGCGCGGCGGATCGCGCGCTCGCTGTTGCCGCCGATCCAGAGCGGAGGGTGCGGCTTCTGGATCGGCCGCGGCAGCTGGGTGTTGCCCGTGGCCGCGAAGTGTCGGCCGATCAGCTCGATGCCCTCCTCGGTCCACGCGCGCTTCATCGCGCGGATCGCCTCGTCGGCGACGTCGTTGCGCGCGTCGAAGTCGGCGCCGAGTGCCTGGAACTCGCGCTTCAGATAGCCCGCGGCGACGCCGAGGATCAGCCGGCCGCCCGACAGCACGTCGAGCGAGCTGGCGGCTTTCGCGAGGATGAACGGGTTGCGATAGCCGAGCACGGTGATGTTGGTCTGCACGCGCAGCGTCCGCGTGGCGGCGGCGGCGAACGAGAGCGCGACGAACGGGTCGAGCGCGTGGTGGCCGCCGCTCGCGAGCCAGCGGTCGTTCGGGAACGGGTGGTCGGTGACGAAGCACGCGTCGAAGCCGGCCGCCTCCACCGCGCGCGCCATCTCGGTCATCGCGCGCGCGCCGACGAACTCGTCGCCGAAGGAGACCCGGTCGGTGGGGAGCTGGACGGAGAACCGCATCGCGGCGGCAGGATAACCGCGCTCGGACCGAATCGTCAGCGGAATCGAGGACATCGTCGGAGGACCGTCTTGGCAGCCCGCCGGACCGCTTCTATCGTGTGGCGTCCCCGATTTCCCCCGTCCGGACCCGCGAGCGCCCGCTCCACGCGGTCCCCCCAGAGCCAGGAGCGCCGTGGATCTCCGTTACTCCGCCTCCGACGAGGCCTTCCGCAAAGAGTTGCGCGCGTGGCTCGCGGGCGCGGTGCCCGCGCAGGGCCCCGCGCCCAGCGAGCACTCGGACTGGGAGGCGCGCTGCGCGTACGACCAGTCGTGGCAGCGCAAGCTGTTCGAGGCGGGCTATGCCGGCATCAACTGGCCGAAGGAGTACGGCGGCCGCGACGCGTCGTTGACCGAACAGCTCGTCTACTACGAGGAGACCGCCCGCGCCCACGCGCCCTACGTCGGCGTGAACTTCGTGGGGCTGCTGCACGGCGGCCCCACGATCATGGCCGAGGGGACGCCCGCGCAGAAGGAGCGCCATATCGGCCCGATCATCCGCGGCGAGCAGATCTGGTGCCAGGGCTTCTCCGAACCCACCGCGGGCTCCGACCTCGCGTCGCTCAAGACGCGTGCCGTGCGCGAAGGCGACCACTACGTCGTGAACGGCCACAAGATCTGGACCTCGTTCGCGCACGTGGCCGACTACTGCGAGCTGCTCGTGCGCACGAATCCCGACGAGAAGCACCGCGGCATCACCTGGCTCGCGATGCCGATGGACCTCGACGGGATCGAGATCCGCCCGCTGCCGACGCTGCTCGGCGCCGGCGAGTTCTCCGAGGTGTTCCTCGAGGACGTGCGCGTGCCGGTGGAGTGCCGCGTGGGCAAGGAGAACGACGGCTGGCGCGTCACGAACGTCACGCTCTCGTTCGAGCGCGGCACCGCGCTGGCGAGCGACATGGTCAAGCTCCAGGAAGCGCTCCGGATCCTGACCGCCGCCGCGAAGCGGATCACGCGCGACGACGCTTCGGCCTGGGAGGACCGCGCGCTGCGCCGCGAGATCGGCCACGCCGCCGCCGAGGCCGAGGCGCTCTGGGCGCTCGTGAAATACATGGTGAGCGAAGTGGGCAAGACGGGCGTCCCCGGAATGACCGGCTCGTGCCTCAAGCTCTACTACACGGAGCTCAAGCAGCGGATCGGCGAGCTCTCGATGCGCGCGCTCGGCCGCGCGGCGCTCTGCCGCGAGGACGTCGCCGGGCTGCCGTCGCACGAGATCGTGTTCGAGGCGCTGCAGTCGCTCTCGATGACGATCGCCGCGGGGTCGTCGCAGATCCAGCGCAACATCATCTCCGAGCGGATCCTGGGCCTGCCCAAGGAACCGCGCTAGAGGAACCGTGGACTTCCAGCTCAGCGAAGATCAGGTGGCGCTGCGCGCCGGGATCCGGTCGTTCTGCGACGGCCGGATCTCGATCGATGACCTGCGCGCGCTCGAGAAACAGGGCTTCGACCGAGCGCTCTGGCGCGAGCTCGCCGAGATGGGCGTGTTCTCGCTGCGCCAACGCGAGGCGGCCGGCGGCGTCGGGCTCGGCAGCGCCGATGCGGTGATCGTGTTCGCAGAGCTGGGCCGGTGCCTCGCGCCCGGGCCGCTCGTTTGGAGCCACCTCGCGGCCGACCTCGTGCCCGGCGCGGGCGCGGGGGAGGTGGTGGTCGGCGGCGTCGAGCAGCTCCAGGCCGGCGACCTCGTGCTGGTCGAGCACCTCGAGCAGCTCGACGCACTGCTCGTGCTGAGGCGCGACGGCGTCTACCGCGTCGATCCGCAGTCGCTCTCCGCGCGCTCGACCGGCACGTCGCTCGACCCGTTCACGCCGATCCATCGCGTCCACGCGCTGCCCGCGGGCGAGCGGATCGCCGACGCCGCGGCCGCCGCCCTGCTGCGGCTCGAGGGCGGCGCGCTCGCGGCCGGCATGCTGCTAGGGATCGCCGAGCGCACCCAGGAGATCGCCACCGAGTACGCGAAGAAGCGCGAGCAGTTCGATCGCCCGATCGGCAGCTTCCAGGCGATCAAGCACATCCTCGCCGACTGCTACACGCGCCAGGAGATCGCGCGCGCCGCGGCCTACGCCGCGGGCGCCACGCTCGACGACCCTGCGGTGGGATCGGCCGCGCGCGCCGTCGCCACCGCGAAGGTGATCGCGGGCGACGCGGCGATGAAGAACGCGCGCGCGTGCATCCAGGTCCACGGCGGCATGGGATACACGTGGGAGATCCCCGCGCACTACTACCTGAAACGGGTCTGGGTGCTCGAGAACGCGTTCGGCGACGGGGCCGAGCACGCCGAGCAGATGGCCGAGATCATCGCCGCGAGCTGAGCGGCGAATCCGGAGGTCGGTGAAGATGGGCATCCTCGAGGGCAAGGCCGCCGTGGTGACGGGCGGCGGGCGCGGCGTCGGGCGCGGGCACTGCCTGCATCTGGCCGCACAGGGCGCGGGCGTGGTGGTGAACGACGTCGACGGCGAGGAGGCGAAGAAGGTCGTGGGCGAGATCCGCGACGCGGGCGGCCGCGCCGCGGCGAACAGCTCCGACATCGGAACGCGCAAGGGCGCGCAGGAGCTGATCACCCAGTGTGTCGACGAGTTCGGCGCGATCCACGCCGTGGTGAACAACGCCGGCATCGTGCGCGACAAGAGCTTCCTCAAGATGACCGACGAGGAGTGGGATCTCGTGCTGCGGATCCACGCGGGCGGCACGTTCTGGTGCGCGCAGGAGGGCGCGCTGCGCATGCGCGACCAGGGCACCGGCGGCGCGATCGTCAACACGGTGTCGGCGGCGCAGATGGGCAACTTCGGCCAGACCAACTACAGCGCCGCCAAGGGGGCGATCGCGTCGATGACCTACACGTGGGCGGGCGAGCTCTCGCGCTACGGGATTCGCGTGAACGCGATCAGCCCGATGGCGACCACGCGCATGTCGGCCACGTTCAAGGGCGCCGACGGCAAGCCGGCTGCCAACGCGCCGTTCTTCGACCCGAACCTGAACGGGCCGTTCGTCGCCTATCTGTGCAGCGATGCGGGCAGCTGGATCACGGGCCAGGTGTTCGGCACGGGCGCGGATCGCGTGGTGATCATGAAGCACCCCACCTACGACACGGGGATGTTCACGCCGGGCGGCTGGAACGTCGAGGCGCTGTGTGAGCACATGCCGAAGTTCTTCAAGGGCCGGCTCGAGCCGGTGGGCCTGTACAAGAAGCCCTATCCCTACTACGAGGGCGTGAAGCCCGAAAAATCGGGCGCGTGATGGGCTTCGCGACGCTGCTCTACGAGGTCTCCGACGGCGTCGCCACGCTGACGCTGAACCGGCCCGAGCGCCACAACGCGTTCAACATCGCGATGGCGCGCGAGCTGCACGAGGCGTGGACGCGGATCAAGGCCGATCCCTCCGTGGTCTGCGCGATCGTCACGGGCGCGGGCGAGAAGGCGTTCTGCACCGGATTCGACGTGACCGAGGTCGCAGCGGGCGACACCGCGGATGCGGGCGAATACAGCTACGAAGACTCGCCGCTGATCAAGCTCACGGCGATCCACAACCGCTGCTGGAAGCCCGTGATCACGGCCGTGAACGGGATGGTGAACGGCGGCGGGCTGCACTTCCTCGCCGACAGCGACCTGATCCTGGCCGCGGAGCACGCGACCTTCTTCGATACGCACGTGAAGGTCGGCCTGCTCTCGGCGCTCGAGCCGGTCGGGCTCGCGCGGCGGATCCCGATCGAGGCCGTGCTGCGCATGTCGCTGCTCGGTGGGTCCGAGCGCATGACGGCCGCGGAGGCCAAGCAGCTCGGCCTGGTCGGCGAGGTGCTGCCGCTGCCGCAGCTGCTGCCGCGCGCGCGCGAGCTCGCCGCGAAGATCGCGCAGCATTCGCCCACCGCGCTCGCGCGGACCAAGCGCGTGATCTGGGAGAGCCTCGACCGTGGCCTGCACGAGGGCCTGCGCAACGCGTGGCAGGTGATCGCCGAACACACGAAGGGTCCCGATGGGCGCGAGGGCGCGATGGCGTTCGTCGAGAAGCGCAAGCCGCGCTGGGCGCCGTACACGGAATGAGCCGCCTATACGAGACGATCTTGTACGCGGTCGACGAGCGGGTCGCCACGATCACGCTGAACCGCCCCGAGAAGCGCAACGCCTACGTGGCGCAGATGGGAGAGGACATCGTGGCGGCGTTCCGCGCCGCGCGCGAGGACGAGTCGGTGCGCGCCGTGATCCTGACCGGCGCGGGCCAGGGCTTCTGCGCGGGTGTCGACCTCGACGCGCTCAAGGCGATGCAGGCCGGGATGGCGGCGGGCAGCGGTCCGAAGCTCGGCGAGGAGCCGTTCGTGCGGACCTTCCCGCTCGAGCTGCTCGCGTACCCGAAGCCCGTGATCGCGGCGGTCAACGGCGCCGCGATCGGTGTCGGCGTGACGATGATCCTGCCCTGCGACATCCGCATCGCGTCGGATCGCGCGAAGTTCGGCGTTCCGTTCACGAAGCTCGGGATCCTGCCCGGGCTCGGCAGCACGCATCTCCTGCCGCGCATCGTCGGCCTCGGCCGCGCGCAGGAGCTCGTGCTCACCTCGCGCGCGATCGAGGCGCCCGAGGCGCTCGCGATCGGGCTCGTCTCCCGCGTCGTTCCGGGCGAGGCGTTGCTGGCCGCCGCGCGCGAGATCGCGGCGCTGGTGGCCGCGTGCGATCCCGACGCGCTCGCCGTGGCCAAGGGTGCTCTGCACGCGGGAGCCGACCTGGCGATGGCCGACGCGATGGAGAACGAGCGCGCGGCGAACGTCGAGCTGCGCGAGCGCAAGGCGAAGCGAGCCGGCTAGGGCCTGCGCGCGATGCGCCTCCGGCGGAGCGCGTGCGCGAGCGCCGCGAGCCCGACGGCGAAGAGCGGACCGGCCGCGGGCTCGGGCACCGCGGCGACGTTGTCGATTCCGAGCGTCGCGCTCACGAAGTTGTGCTCACCGGGCGGGCTGAGCGGGTCCGGGTCGTGGCGGATCAGGAGCTTGGCGACGCTCGCGAGCGTCTGCGCGAGCGTGAAGGTGCCCGAGGTCCGCACGAGCGAGTCCTCGTCGAGCGCGAACGTCACCGCGACCCAGCCGCTCGCGGCGGGCAGCACGGCTTCGTGAATAGTCGTGAAGGCGCTCGCGGCGGGACCAAACAAGCTGATCCGCAAGGCCACGGGGTCCGGTCCCTGGTTGTTCAGATCGAAGCGCAGCGCCGTGACGCCCGCGCTCGCATAGTCTCCGCTCCACTGCAGCACGTTCGTGGCGCCGAGATTGCTGCTCACCGCGCGGATCGCGAGGTAGTGGTCGCCGCTGCCGGCCGGGCCACCCGTGGCCACGCTGGTGGGGGCCGCGCCGCCGCTCCAGCCCTCCAGGGTGCCGAGTTGGAAGTCGTCGATCTGGCCCAGGCTGATCGCCGCGGCCGGCGCTCCGATCAGCGCCACGACCATACCCGGCCAAGCTAGCCGCCATCGCCGCATCGCAACCGTATTCGTGGCATCCCGCGCGCACAAATCGCACGCGGTTGCGGGGAGGAAAGACGGGCCTATGCGCCGGCGCCGATGCAGAACTCGAACAGCCCCGCCGCTTCGCCTTTCTCTCGTCCTTCAGGAAGCGGCTGAATGCGTAGTCGTCCGAGGTTCCCGCCGTCGGGTAGAGGTCGAGCGACTGTTGGACCTGGTACGCGCGTCCGCGGACCGCGGCGATTGCCGCGTCACGCTGATCCGGTGCTTGCGCACGAGGTCCGCCATCGCTTCGTAGCCGTCGCCGCCGATGATGATGCGATAGTTCGTCATGCCGCTGCCTCCCCCGCTGTCCTGAATCGAGGACGGCTATCCTCGGATCCGGACGATTGTCCTCGAATGCGGACAACGTTTGCTCGTGCTCCGAACTCACACGAAGAATGTCTTGCGATGACGTTGCCCACTCACTCGTTAGGGGGAAAGTATGCGGGTGCTGATCCAATTTCGCTCGTCTCCGGTGCTTCACAGGGCTGCGCGCGCCGCCACGCCTGCGCTCGCGGTGACGGCGTCGGTTCAGCAGACCGTCCCCGGCCTGATCGTCGACGCGGCGTTCCCGCCCGTGCAGATCCCGACGCCGAAGGTCTCGGAGCCGGGGGTGAATGCGTTGGCGATGCATCAGCCGCGCGAATTCTCGCTGAAGCCCGAGGAGTCGACCTATCTGGTGCGAGGGTCGATTCCGGATGCCGACATCCACGATGCGGTTGCGGCGGCGACCGCGCAGCCGAGCGTGGTCGGGGTGTTCTCCGACCCGACGATCGAATCGACGCTGATCTGCCCGGGCAGTCCGCCGCTCGGCACCGCGGGGACCGTCGCCGGTCTGTTGAAGGTTCCGGCACTCGCGAGGAGGGGCCTCACCGGACGCGGCGTCATGCTCGCGATCGTCGACACGGGGATCAGTCTTCCGTACCTCCAGACGCAGGGTGTGAAGCTGACGCTCGACGTCGCCAGGAGCTGGACGCCGAGCGGCGTGCCGACCACGCCGGGAAATCACCCGAAGAATCACGGCACCATGTGCGCCTACGACGCGGCGATTGCCGCCTCCCAGGCGATGTTCCTCGATTACGCGGTGCTGCTGACGCGCAAGACCGGGCAGACGGTGATGTCGGGCCAGCTCAGCGATGCGGTAGTGGCCTACAGCAAGCTGCTGACGATGCTCCGCGCGCTGCCGCCCGCCAAGCGGCGCATGGTGGTCAGCAACAGCTGGGGAATGTTCGATCCGGCGTGGGACTTCCCGGTGGGACACCCCGGGAACTACAGCGACAACGCCGCGCATCCCTTCAACATCATCGTCGCGAGCCTCGAACACGCCGGTGCCGATATCCTGTTCGCGGCCGGAAACTGTGGCCGGAATTGCCCGGACGGCCGGTGCCGATTCGGCAGGACCCGGCCGATCTGCGGAGCCAACTCGCATCCCGCGGTATTGAGCGTCGCCGGTATCGACACCAAGCGGAACCGCGTCGGCTATTCCTCGCAGGGGCCCGGCCGACTGAGCAAGCAGAAGCCAGACATCTGCGGCTACACGCACTTTCGGGGGTCGCTCGTCTACCCCGACGACGGCGGGACCTCCGCGGCGTGCCCGGTGGTGGCCGGAGTGGTCGCGGCCGTGCGCACCAAGCACTCGTTCGCCCAGCTCGATCCGTCCCAGCTGCGGGCGCTGATCTTCAAGACGGCGAAGGATCTGGGCGGCACCGGATTCGACTACGACTACGGATGGGGCGTCATCGAACCCGGCGCGTTGATGGCGGCGCTGCCCTAGCCCGGCGTCCCGTCGAACTTTCGCGGCGTGGGCCGCGGCGCTACGGTCGACTTGGAGAGGCGCCGATGGCGAAACTCATGATGACGCTGCAGCTCGATCCCGGAGAGGCGTCGATCGAAGCGGTTCGGCGCAAGCTCGAGCTGGGAAGGCTGGATCTGGACGAAGAGTTCGGCGTCGTGCCGATCGATCCGGAGAAGGATCTCTTCGCGATCCTCGTCGACGAGCGCGTCGCAAGCGAGTTGATGGGGCGCGAGGGAGTGCGCGGCCCGTTCTCGAACCCGAAGATCGAGCCGTTCGGACCGCCATCGCGATAGCATCGCGGCATCTGCGGTGGAGGCGGCATGGACTTCGCGATCCCCGACGAGATCCAGCGCAAGCTCGCCGAGCTCGACGCGTTCATCGAGCGCGAGATCGCGCCGCTCGAGCGCGAGCACATCCAGTTCTTCGATTACCGGCGCGAACACGCGCGCACGGATTGGGAGCACGGCGGCCGGCCGCGCCGCGAGTGGGAGGAGCTGCTGCGCGAGATGCGCCGGCGCGCCGATGCGGCGGGCCACCTGCGCTACGGGCTGCCCAAGGAGCTGGGCGGGCAGGGCGGGTCGAACCTCGCGATGGCGGTGATCCGCGAGCACCTCGCCGCGAAGGGCCTCGGGCTGCACAACGATCTCCAGAACGAGTCGTCGATCGTCGGCAACTTCCCGGGCGTGATCATGATGCAGCGCTTCGGGCGGCCCGAGCAGAAGGCCGAATTCCTCGAAGGCATGATCGCGGGGACGCACCGCGTCGGCTTCGGGCTCACCGAGCCCGACCACGGCAGCGACGCCACCTGGCTCGAGACTCGCGCCGAGCGCACGGGCGACGGCTGGCTGATCAACGGGAGGAAGCGGTTCAACTCGGGCCTGCACGTCGCGAACTGGGACATGATCTTTGCGCGCACGAGCGGAGCGCCCGGCGACGCCGAGGGCATCACCTGCTTCCTCGTGCCGACCAACGCGCCCGGGTTCCGCGTCGATTTCCTCTGGTGGACGTTCAACATGCCGAGCGACCACGCGGAGGTCACGCTCGAGAACGTGCGCGTGCCCGAGAGCGCGCTGTTCGGCGAGCTGGGGCGCGGCCTCGCGCTCGCCAACACGTTCGTGCACGAGAACCGGATCCGGCAGGCCGCTTCGGGCGTCGGCGCGGCGCAGTACTGCATCGACGAGAGCGTGCGCTATGCGAGGGAGCGGGTCGTGTTCGGCAAGCCGCTCTGGCACAACCAGGCGATCCAGTTCCCGCTCGCCGAGCTGCAGACCGAGTGCGAGATGGTGCGCCAGCTCGTCTACAAGACCGCGTGGCAGCTCGACCGCGGCCCCGCGATGGACGTGACCGACAAGGTCTCGATGTGCAACTACCGCGCGAATCGACTCGTCTGCGAGGCCGCCGACCAGGCGATCCAGACCCACGGCGGGATCGGCTACACGCGGCACAAGCCGTTCGAGCACATCTACCGCCACCACCGGCGCTACCGGATCACCGAGGGTTCCGAGGAGATCCAGATCCGCCGCGTGGCGGGTGTCATGTTCGGCAAGCAGGCGAAGCGGTAGTCGCGTGCTGCTCGGCGTCGCCGTCCGCAGCATGGGCCCGCAGTCGCAGCCGGAGCTGCTGGTCGCGTGCGTGCGCGCCGCCGAGCGCGCCGGGCTTGCCGACGTCTGGGTGCAGGACCACCTCGCGATCCCGCCCGACGACGCCGAGGGCTCGGGCGGCCGCTATCTCGATCCGCTCACGGCGCTGGCCTGGCTCGCCGGTCAGGTGCCGCGCATCGGCCTCGGCACGGCCGTGTTGAACCTGCCGTATCGCCCCGCGCTGCCGACCGCGAAGGCGATCGCCACGCTGCAGGAGCTCTGCGCGGGACGCCTGCGCCTCGGCGTCGGCCTCGGGTGGATGGAGGCGGAGTTCCGCGCGCTCGGCGTGCCGCGCGCGCGGCGCGGGCGCACCGCGGACGAGACGCTCGCGTTCCTGCACGCGTGCTTCGATGCCGACGTGGTGAGCGCCAACGGCCAGGAGTTCCTGTTCCTGCCGCGCCCGCCGCGCCCGCCGATCTACGTGGGCGGCACGGGCGAGCGCGCGCTGCGGCGCGCGGTTCGCTTCGGCGACGGCTGGATGCCGATGGCCGGCGACCCCGCCAAGCTCGCGCCCGACATCGCGCGGCTGCGCGAGCTCGCGGCCGAGGCCGGGCGCGCCGTGCCCGAAGTGATCGCGTTCACGGGGTTCGACCCGCGCGAGCCGGAGAGCGTCCCCGAGCGCGTCGCGGCGCTGGCCGCGGCGGGCGTCTCGCGGCTCGTCGCCGGTGCGCGCTATGCCACCGCGGACGACTTCGCGCGCCACGTGGCGTTCCTCGCCGAGCGCGTGGTGCCGGTGCTACGCCGGTAGTCGCGCGGCTCGATCCGGAACGTGTTCTACGCTGGCTAGCCCTCCCAGAGATAGACATCCAGCGCGCGCGGACCGTGGGCGCCGATCACGAGCGCCTGCTCGATGTCGGCGGTCTTCGAGGGCCCGGCCATGAAGCACCCGTAATGCGCGCCAGCGGGGTCGATCTGGTGATAGGCGGCATGGAGATGGTCCACGAGTTGCGAGCGCGCGACGACCGCGATCACGCGCTCGGCGAGGAACGCCGCGCGGCGCTCGGCCTCGCTGCGCGGCACCCACCAGACCGCGCCGCTCTCGGCCACGGCGGGGCCGCCCGCGAGCACGACGGCGCCGGGTTCGGCGCTTGCGAGCGCGCGGTCGAGCGCGCCGCGGTCAGCGAACGTCGCGAGCGACCCGCCGGCCGCTGCGAGCGCCTCGCGGAACGCCGCGACGGGATCCGCGAATCGGATCGCGTCGCTCGCGAAGCCGCCGATCGGTTCCGGCGGAGTGCGCGTCGCCGCGAGCGCGGTGAGGATCGCGTCCCGACTAGCGCCCACGCTGCCGCCTCCACTCCGCGCGGAAGCTCGCGCGCGGCAAATCCGGCAGCGCGCGCTCGCGCGTCCAGCCGCCGGCGGCGCGCGCGAGCCAGCGCTCCGGCAGGAGGCGCCGTGCGGCGCGCGCGAGCGCGCCGGCGCCGGCCGTGGCGCGCGGGCTGCGCAGCACGAGGCCCGCGGCGCCGAGCAGCCATCGGCGCACTCGCCCGGCGTGGCCCGCGCGCAGGAGCTCGCCGCGCCACGCGAGCAGCTGGTGGTGGAGATCGATCCGCACCGGGCACACGTCGCTGCACGAGGCGCACAGACTGCACGCGAACGGCAGGCTCGCGTGGCGCACGGGATCGCGCGCGGGCTCGAGAATGCTGCCGATCGGCCCCGGTACCACCGCGGCATAGCTGTGCCCGCCGCTGCGCCGGTAGACCGGGCAGGTGTTCATGCAGGCGCCGCAGCGGATGCACGCGAGCGCGCCGCGATGGGCGCGGTCGGCGAGCAGCCGGCTGCGGCCGTTGTCCACGATCACGAGATGCAGCTCGCCGCCCGGGCGCGGCCCGTGAAAGTGCGAGGTGTAGGCGGTGATCGCCTGACCGGTTGCCGAGCGCGCGAGCAGACGCACGAAGACGGGCAGGTGCTCGAGGCGCGGGATCAGCTTCTCGATCCCGAAGCAGGCGATGTGCAGCGGCGGCAGTGCGGTGCCGAGGTCGGCGTTGCCTTCGTTGGTGCACACGACGATCCCGCCGGTCTGCGCGATCGCGAAATTCACGCCCGTGAGGCCCGCCTGCGCACCCAGGAACTTCGCGCGCAGGTGCTCGCGCGCCACCGCGGTGAGCGCGGTCGGGTCGGCGAGCCCTTCGGCGCTGCCGAGCTCGCGGTGGAACAGGTCGCCGATCTCGCCGCGCTTCAGGTGGATCGCGGGAAACACGATGTGGCTGGGAGGCTCGCGGCGCAGCTGCACGATCCGCTCGCCGAGGTCGGTGTCCACGACCTCGATGCCGTGCGCGCCGAGATAGGCGTTCAGGCCGCACTCCTCGGTGAGCATCGACTTGCTCTTCACGGTCCGCGTGACGAAGCGCTCCGCGAGCAGCGCGTGCACGATCTGGTTGTGCTCCGCCGCGTCGCGCGCCCAGTGCACGTGCGCGCCGCGCGCGGTGGCGGCGGCTTCGAATTGCGCGAGGTACCACGCGAGGTGGTCGAGCGTGTGCGCCTTGATCGCGGCCGCGCAATCGCGCAGCGCCTCCCATTCGGGCAGTGCGCGCGCGGCGCGGTCGCGCTTCTCGCGCACGAACCAGAGCGCCTCGTCGTGCCAGTGCGCGCGGGCTTCGTCCGCAGTGAAGCGCGCGGCCGCGGCGGGATGATCGCTCAAGTCGACCTCGCTGCCTCCGCGAGGATCTCCGCAACGTGCGCCACGCGCACGGGCGCGCCGATCCGCCGCGCGACGCCGTCGAGGTGCGCGAGACACGAGACGTCGGTGGAA
>DATFWW010000197.1:0-28108 GCA_035258825.1 Myxococcota bacterium | reverse complement strand
GCGCGCACGGGGCGGCGCGAGCCGTGCGCGCCGCGAGTCCGCTGCTCGGCGCGCACGCGCTCGGCATCCTGCTCGCGGCCTACAAGATCTGGCCGATCGTGCGCTGGCAGCTCGACGCTCCGCGCACGGGGGTGTTCCGCGAGGCCTACTCGCTCTGGAACGTGCTCGAGAACACCGTCCTGTTCGTGCCCGCCTATTTCGACCAGGCACCGCTGCGCCCGCACTACCAGCTCCCCAACTGGGGATACAACGCGTTCGTGGGCCCGGTGCCGTGGCTGCTCGCGATCGCAGTGCTCGGCGCGGTCGCCGCTCATCGGTTCCGCGCGCGCGGCGGGCCGCCACCGGCCGACCCGCTCGCGGCCGGCTTCGCCGCCGCGCTGATCGGGCTCGGCTTCTGGCTCTCGATCGGGAACGCGCATCCGCTCGGGCTCGGCAGCGTCTTCGAGCGGCTGCCGGTGCTGAGCGGCGTGCGCGGCTTCAACCGGTACCAGACGCTGATCGCGTTCGGCGTCGCGATCCTCTGTGCGCAGAGCTTCCCGATGCTCGCCGCGCGCTGGCGCGTGTCTGGCGGGGGGTGCGCGCTGCTCGCGGCGGGCTGCGCGGTGCCCGTGCTGCTGCAGACCGCGTTCTTGGTCTGGAACCTGCCTGCGACGCCGCGCGCGGCGATCCTCGCGAGCTACCCGCACGACCCGGCGGCGGATGGACGGGCGCCGCGCCAGATCGTCCAGGTGCCGTTCCAGATCGACCACAGCGGACAGCAGGCCGTGCTGCTCGACGCGGGGTACTGGATCGCCAACTGCTATTCACCCGTGACGCCCGCGCCCGGGGCGGGGCCGCACGGCCTGACCAACGCGAAGATCCCGCTGTCGAGCCCGGAGCCCGTCTCCGCGCGCATCGCGGGGCCCGATCGGCTCGTCCTCGAGTATCCGCCCGGGCTGTCGGGCGACGTGCGCCTGCACCTGCGGGTACCCGAACAGGCCGAGCTCGACGTGCCGTTCCGGCGTGATCCCGAGACGTGGGACGCGGTGTTCCGCGCCGAGGACCTGTCGGGCGGGGCGCTGCGCCTGCGCGCGCGTTATGCGGGGCCCGCGGCGGGAGCGCGCGCGAGCGCGGTCGGGGTGTTGCTCGCGGCGGCGTTCCTGTTCCGGCTCTGGCGTCGGGGCTACGACTTCGGGAACACCGCCGCCGTCTCGCGCAGCTCGTAGCGCGCGAACACGCCCCCGGTGACATACGGGTCGCGCGCGGCGATCGCGCGCGCCTCGGCGAGGTTGTGGGCCTCGAACACCACCACGCTGCCGATCGGCGCGCCGTGCTCGCCGAGCATCGGGCCGGCGTGGCGGATCCGGCCGGCCATCGCGAGCGGTTCGAGGCCCGCGAGGTGCGCGGGGCGGTGGACCTTGCGCAGCTCGCCTCCGCGCGGGCCGTCGTACCCGATCATCACGAACCAGGGCACCTATGCCACCTCGCGCGGGTCACAACCCAGCGCGCACACCGAGCGCGGCGACGCGTCGGCGAGGCTCTCGGGCTCGACCTGGATCGTCGCGTGGTCGATCCGGTGCCGACTGCCGAGCAGGGTGTAGGCGTCGGTCAACAGCAGCTCGGAGTGCTCGACGCGCGCGACCACGAGGTGGCAGGACAGTGCGACGCGCCCGTGGCCGAGCGTCCACACGTGCAGGTCGTGCACGCTGCGCACGCCCGCGAGCGCGCCCAGGTCGCGGCGCACGCCGTCGACGTCGAGCCCGCGCGGCGCCGCCTCCATCAGGACGTCGACCGCCTCGCGGACCAGCTGCCACGCGGACGCGAGCACGAGTGCGGCGATCGCGAGCGACGCGGCGGGATCGGCCCACAGCCAGCCGAACTGCCAGACGCACAGTCCCGCGACCATCGCGCCCACGCTGCCCAGCGCGTCGCTGAGCACGTGCAGCCACGCGGCGCGCAGGTTCAGGCTGTGCTGGTGGCCGTCGCCGAGGATCGCGAGCGCGGCGAGGTTCACGGCGAGTCCGCCGGTCGCGATCACGAGCACGCCGGCGCCCGCGACCGGCTGCGGCGCGCGGAAGCGTTCGATCGCCTCGGCTGCGATCAGCAGCGAGACGGCGACGAGCGCGACGCCCTGTGCGAGCGCAGCGAGGATCTCCGCGCGCGAGCGGCCGTAGGTCCAGCGGTCGTCCGCCGGATGCGAGGCGACCCAGGCGGCGAACAGCGCGAGCGAGAGCGCGGCCACGTCGGAGCCCATGTGACCCGCATCGGCCAGCAGCGCGAGCGAGCCGGTCCAGACGCCGCCCACCACCTCGGCCACGAGATAGGCCGCCGCGAGGGCGAGCGCGAGCGCGAGCCGCTTGCGCGTGCCCGCGGCGCGGTGCGCGCCGGCGGGATCGTGGTCGTGCCGTGCCATCCGGGCCAAGATATCCCGTAGTATCGGCGCGAACGAGCGAGCGCGAAGGTCCGGCAATTCAGGAGATGTCATGGCGATCGACTTCAGCTTTCCCCCCGATCTCGAGGCGCTGAGGCTTCGGGTGCGCGAATTCATCGCGACGGTCGTGAAGCCCACCGAAGATGCGATGGACGAGCGCAACCGCGACCAGCTCGTCGCCGGGATCATCAAGATGCGCAAGGCGGCGCATGAGTGGGGGCTGTGGCTGCCGCACATGCCGAAGGAGTGGGGCGGCATGGGGCTCGGCCACGTGGCGATGGCGGCGGTGTCCGCGGAGGCCGCGAAGTCGCGCTATGGCCCGTTCGCGCTCAACGCGCAGGCGCCCGACGAGGGCAACATGCACACGCTGCTGCACTGGGCGACGGACGAGCAGAAGGAGATCTACCTGCGCCCGCTCTGCGAGGGCCGCACGCGCTCGTGCTTCGCGATGACCGAGCCCGAGGTGGCGGGCTCCGATCCCACGCTGATCCAGACGCGCGCGGCGCTGGAGGGCGACGAGTGGGCGATCGACGGCCACAAGTGGTTCATCTCGGGCGCGCGCGGCGCGAAGTTCGCGATCCTGATCGCGCGCACGGAGGAGCGGCCCGAGATCCCGCAGGCCGGCAACAGCGCGTTCCTCGTCGACCTGCCCGCGCCGGGCTGGGAGATCGTGCGCGACGTCGAGACGATGTCGGGCGGGCACAACCACTGCGAGATCCGGATCTCCGGGCTGCGCGTCCCCGCCGATCGCCTGCTGGGCGGGCGCGGGCAGGGCCATCTGCTCGGCCAGGCGCGGCTCGGACCCGCACGGCTCGCCCACTGCATGCGCTGGCTCGGCCAGGCGGAGAGCGCGCTCGACATGATGGTCGACCGCGCCACGAAGCGCTTCGCGCACGGATCGCTGCTCTCGGAGAAGCAGGGAATTCAGTGGATGATCGCGGACTCCGCGATGGAGCTGTACCAGGCGAAGCTGATGGTGCTCCACGCCGCGTACCTGATCGACAAAGGCGGCGACTTCCGCAGCGAGGTGTCGATGGCCAAGCACTTCGTCGCGAACATGCTCGGCCGCGTGATCGACCGAGCGATCCAGGTGCACGGCGCGCTCGGCTACTCCACCGACACTCCGCTCGCGCAGATGGCGACGCAGGCGCGCTGGGCGCGCTTCGCCGACGGCGCCGACGAGGTGCACCAGTGGCGGATCGCGCAGCGCACGATCGACGCCTATCAACGCGACGGCAGCACGCGCGCGGCGACCGGAGATCTGCCGCTCTGAGGCGCGCGCGGATTCGGGGGATGGCGTGGGCCACGGCGCTCGCGCTGGCGGCGTCGGGCTGTGCCCGGGAGACATGGAACGCCGAGCAGTGGGCGGCCGCGCATCCGGAGCTCTCCGGGCGCTCGATCGGGCGGCTCGGCGACGCGACGCCCTACGTGCTGGCTGGCGATGGAGAGCTCGTGTTCTTCTTCTGCCGCTGGTCGCTCGACGCGCCGCTGCGCGTGTCGCTGCCGCCCGACGCCAACTCGTACGAGCGCGATCTGTTCCAGAAGGGCCTGCGCGCGTGGGAGGCGGCCGTGAGTGGGCTGCACTTCGAGGTGGTCGACGGCGCGGCGCAGGTGCGTCTGCGCTTCCGCGACACCGGACCCGAGGGCGCGCGCACCGCGGTGGATTGCGAGGTGACGCCGCCGTTCACGGGGGAGGGCCCGCTGCACGCGCGGCTCGTCTCCGCGCAGATCGATCTGCGCCGCGAGGAGCGCGACGCGTGGGGCAAGCCCGTGGAGCTCGGCGTGAATCAGCTGCTCGGCAGCGCCACGCACGAGCTCGGGCACGCGCTCGGGCTCCAGGGCCACGCGCAGACGGGCAAGAGCATCATGGTGCGCGAGACGTTCTCGATCGAGAAGGTCGCAGAACGCCTGAACGACGAGAAGAAGCCGAAGCCGCTCCAGGAGCCCGCGATGCAGGCGCTCTACTCGCTGCCGTCCGGCACCGTGATCGAACGGCGCCCGCTCGCGCCGGGCGCGACGAAGCAGGTCGACGAGGTCGCCCGGCGCGCGCGCGCGGAAGGGGCGGATCGCGTTCAGGTGCGCGTGGGCGACCATGCCGCCTCGGTGCGTTGGGGGGCCGGACCGGACCTCGTGTACTACTTGAACGAGCCGTCCAAGATCCTCGATCACAAGATCGAGTTCGAGGATGCGCTCACGGTGCGCTAGGCACGCGCGCCCAGGGGCCGCCGCGGTCAGCGGCGGCCTGGGTCCAGCTCGCGCACCTTGTTCTCCAGGTTGGCCGCGGGGGCGACCTCGCCGAGCGCCTTCAGCACGAGCGAGAGGCGGTGAGCGACCTCGACGTTGCGCGGCTCGAGCGCGAGCGCGCGCTCGAGGTGCTGGCGCGCGCGCGCGGGATCGGAGGGCGCGGCCTTGAACAGCGCCCAGCCGAGCGAGCTCTGGTAGGCGGCGTCCTCGGGCCACAGCTCCACGGCCGGCCGCAGGAACTCGAGCGCGCCGCGGAAGTTGCCCTGGCGCATCAGGATCTCGCCCTTGCGATAGTTGGTCTCGGCGGCGGCGAGCCGCTCGGCGTCGAGGTCCGTCTCGTCGGAGTCGAGCGAGGCGTCGTAGCCGCGGCGGCGCTTCGGGTCGGCGAGCACGGCGTGCGCCTTGCCGATCGCGGCGAACACGCGGCCGGCCTTCTCGCGCGTCTCGCGGTCGAGACCAGCGCGCGCGAGCGCGTCGGGGTGGAAGCGCTTGGCGGCTTCGAGGTAGGCGCGCTTGACCACGGTCGGAGCCGCATCGCGGTCGATGCCGAGCAGCGCGTAGTAGTCGAGCTCGTCGAGCCCCACGTACTTCTGGCTGACTTCGAGCGCGAGCACTTCGTTCATGCCGGCTGCGGGAGCCGCGGCGGGCGCCGCAGCGCGGCCCGCTCCGGACGAAGCGGCGGCGGTACGCGCGACGTCCGTGAGCACGATCTCCACGTCGAGATACTCGGCGTCTTCCGCCTCTTTCTCCGGCTCGGGTGAGCGATAGTCGACCGCGCGGACGGCGTCGACGAGCCACGCCGCGGCCATCGCGCGCGGCGTGCGGGCGAGCTGGATCGCATTCCAGAGCGTGCGCGAGCCGTCGAGCGCGCCGAGGAACGCCACCACAGAGTCGTCCGCGCGCAGCCGGTCCTGGATCGGCTCGAGGCGGCGATTGCGCGCGACGCGCTGGTTCATGCGCGGCGAGAGGTCCGCGAGCACGCGCTCGGCGTTCCAGTGGGTCTCGATGCCCTCCTGGATCAGCGCGACCAGGTCGGCGCGGAACGGCTGCGCGCCCTCGGGCGGCGTCGGCTCGTGCTCGAGGTCGTAGCTGCCGCGCGGCCAGCCGAAGCACTCCACGAGGCGCGCGCGCACCTGCTCCTTCAGCGCGAGGAACAGGCTCTTCGGCTCGAGCAGGCCGAGCTCGAGCAGTGCGACGCCTTCCTTGACCTTGCGCTCGGCGACGTGGCTCGACACCCGGTGATAGTCCTCGCGCGAGATCCGGGCCTTGTCGAGCAGCCAGAGCCCGAGCGTTTCACTCGCGAGGCTCGATTCGGCCGAGATCGGCGCACCGCGCTGGAAGCGGAACGATTTCTCGATCCGGTCGCGCCGCAGGTGCAGACAGCCGTCGAAGCGGGCCGCGGAGAGCTCGAGCAGGAGGCGGGGCAGGGGTGTCCGATCGAGCTCTCCGGTGTCCGGGATCGCCGCCATCGTCTCGGTTTCGGGCGTCCCGGGCGTCGACTTGACGCGTTACCCCGTGGCTATACGGACCGGCGCTGGGAGCGCGCGATCTGGAACGCGAGCGCGACCGCGGCCTCGAGGCCCTTCTCGACGAGCAGCGGCGGATGGTCGAGGTCGGCGATCACGCGCTCGGACAGCGGCGACGGATCCACGAAGATCACCTCGGCGCCCCAGCCCTCGGCCGTCTGCACCAGCTGCTCGAGCGCAAGCGCGCCGAACGCTTCGTCGATGATCGCGCCGCCGAGATCGACCGCGATCACCGAGACCGCCGACGCCGTCGGGTCGCGCGAGAGCAGGTCGAGCGCCTGGAGCGTCTCGTTCGGACCGGCATACGGCAGCACCATCACCGGGCCCCAGATGTGCACGGCCGCGGCGTCGCGGTCCATGCCGGGCACACTCGCGACCTCCTCGGGCAGCGCGCGTTCGGGTGCGCGCGAGCAGCGATCGCGCACGAGCGCGCGCAGCGCCGCGAACGGGAGCGCGGCGAGGCTGCGCGCGGCGCGCGGATCGGCCCCGCTCGTCCACTCCGAGGCCTCTCGCGCCTCGAACTGGCATGCGCGGTGGCCGGTCGCGCAGCAGCTCGTCTCGACGGCGATCACGTCTGCATCGAACGCGCCGGACAGCCAGCCCGAGGTGTAGCCCGCGCTCAAATAACAGACCGACTCGGCGCGCCGGCCGAGCGCCGAGAGATAGGCGGCGGCCTCGTGGCGGTCGGGCCACGCGCCTTCGAGGCGGATCGCGCCGGGTGTACCCAGCGGCTCGCGCGATCGGCACGGCATCCGCAGGGCGTTTGCGATTGCGTTGACGGGTCCTTCCGCGCGCGCCTCCGCGGTGGCCGCGAGCGCGCGGGTGACATCCTGGAGTCCGTGCAGGAAGCCCATCTGGAGCAGCGTCGTCGCGGTCTGTTCCGCGTCCAGCTCGCGCGCGAGCTCGCCGTGCAGCGCGGCGAGAAAGTTCGGGTCGAGCACGACGCGGGAGTCGCGCGCGAGCACGGCCTCGGCGTCGAAGCCGATCTCCGGGGGCTGGGGGGGCATCTGGGCTGGATCAGTCCTGGATGAACGAATAGATGTCGAACTTCTGGTTCTTCTTGATGAACGACTCGCCCTCGCGCTCGATCAGACGCAGGAACGGCTCGGTCACCTTCGGGTCGAACTGGCTGCCGCTGTACTTTTGGATCTCCGCGACCACCGCCTCGAGCGAGAGCGCCTTGCGGTACGGGCGATCGCTCGTCATCGCCTCCACCGTATCGGCGACCAGGATGATCCGGCTCGGCAGCGGGATCTGGTCGCCGCGCAAGAGGTCGGGGTAGCCGCGGCTGCTGCCGTCGTACCACTCGTGGTGATGGCGCACGCACGGCGCCACGTCGCGCAGGAACTCGACCGGCTCGAGGATGCGGTATCCGATCTCCGGGTGGGCCTTGATCTCGACGTACTCCTCGGGCGTCAGGCGGTCGGGCTTCGTGATCACCGCGTCGCGCACGCCGATCTTCCCGACGTCGTGCAGGAGCCCCGCGATGTAGACGCGCTCGATCACATCCTTCGGGAAGTTCATCTCACGCGCGATCTTCGAGGCGTACACCCCCACGCGTTCGGAATGGCCGCGCGTGTAGGCGTCCTTCGCGTCGACGGCTTCGGACAGCGCCCGGATCGTCTGCACGTACGCCGTGCGCAGCTGCTGGTGCTTCTCGGCGAGCTGCTTGGTGCGGTCGCGCACCTTGCCCTCGAGGTTGCGGTTCATGTCCTGCAGCTTGAAATTCTGCTCGCGCGTGACCTGGTTCAGGCGCTTGATCTCGGCCTTGAGGTCGGCGTGGTCGAACGCCTGTCGCAGCGTGGCGCGCAGCTCGTCGTCGTTCCAGGGCTTGGTGATCAGCCGGTAGATCTCGCCGCGATTGATCGCGTCGACGGCGACCTTCATCTCGGTGTAGCCGGTCAGCATCATGCGCACGATGTCGGGTTGTCGTTCGCGGACCTGGGCGAGGAGGTCGACGCCCGACATCTCGGGCATGCGTTGGTCGGTCACCACCACCTGGGCGGGATGCTTCTCGAGCACCTCCAGCGCCTCGGTGGCGCGGCTCGCGCACAGGACGTTCATCTCCTCGGCGCGCAGCAGGCGCTGGAGCGCCTTGAGGATGTTCACCTCGTCGTCCACGAAGAGGACGGTGTGTTCGTGTCGCATGGCGGCGGGCTTCCTATCAAGTGTCGTGCCAGGTGCGGCTCCGGGCCGGGGACCCGCGCACGAGCGCGGTGTTAGGGCGCGAGCCGCGCGTGGGCGAAGGGGCGCAGCGTTCCCGGATCCGGGACACGGCCGGGCCGCGCGTCCCAGAGGCGGGACGCGCGGCGACCGGGTCCGGTATGCTCGCCGCTCCAATCGCGATGGCCTTCGCTCGCCTTCCAGTCTTCGCGGGAGCCCACGCTCCGCTCGGCTGCGCTTCGCTGCGCGGCCGCTTCGCGGCCTTGCGCGCTGCGCGAAGCTTGCAGATGGAGTGCCGATGACGATCCAGCCGATCCGCCCGGAGCTCTCGCTGCTCGACGGTCGCTTCTACGCCGACGATCCCCACGCCCACTTCCTCTGGATGCGCGAGCACGTGCCCGTGTACTGGGACGAGCAGGCGGAGGTCTGGGGCATCACCCTGCACGACGACCTGCAGGCGGTGTCGAAGGACTCGGAGACGTTCTGCAACCGGTTCGGGATGCGGCCCGACGCGCCCGCGGTGCCGTCGATGATCAATTTCGACGGCGACGTCCACAAACGGCGCCGCAACCTCGTCAACCGCGGCTTCACACCGCGCCGGGTCGCCGAGCACGAGGCGAAGATCCGCACCCTCTGCGCCGCGCTGGTCGAGAACGCCAAGCACAAGGGGTGCGTCGACTTCGTGACCGAGGTGGCCGCCCCGCTGCCGATGATCGTGATCGGCGACATGCTCGGCGTGCAGCCCGAGGACCGCGACCGGCTGCTGCGCTGGTCCGACGACCTGATCTCGGGCCTGTCGCTCACGGCGCCGCCCGAGGCGGTCGCCGCCACGGCGAAGGCCGCGATGGAATACGCCGCCTACTGCGCCGGCGTGATCGCCGATCGCCGCAGCCGGGTGCCCGCGGACGATCTGATGAGCATCCTCGTGCACGGCGAGATCGACGGCGACCGGCTCGACGACGAGGCGCTGGTGCAGGAGTCGCTCTTGATCCTGGTCGGCGGCGACGAGACCACGCGCCACGTGATCAGCGGCGGGATGTACCAGCTGCTCGTGAATCCCGATCAGCGCGCCAAGCTCGCGGCAAATCCGTCTGCGATCCCGGTCGCGGTGGAAGAGATGCTGCGCTGGGTGACACCGATCCAGAACATGTCGCGCACGGTCACGCGCGACGTCGAGCTCCGCGGCCGCCGGGTGCGCGAGGGCGACAAGGTGATGCTGCTCTACCCGTCGGGCAACCGCGATGCGCGCGTGTTCGAGGATCCGTTCCGGTTCGACGTCGGCCGCGATCCGAACCCGCACCTCGCGTTCGGCGGCTACGGCGCGCATTTCTGCCTCGGCTCCGCGCTCGCCCGGCTCGAGCTGCGCGTGATGTTCGAAGAAATCCTGTCGCGCGTGCGCGAGATCGAGCTCGTCGACGACGGACGCCCCCCGTATCGCAACTCGAACTTCATCACCGGCATCGAGTCGCTGCCGGTGGAGGTGCGCTGAGCACGGCCGCGCTCAGTAATGCGAGGGGTGTTGGCCGAGCGGGTCCTTGAACGTGAACTGCATCGGCCAGCCGACCAGCGGCCCGAGCGGTTTCGCGATCTCGGAGGGCCGCGTGAGCGCCACGATCGGCGCGACCGGAACCACGTAGAACGTCGCGCCCACCACACACATGAGCAGCCCGAGCGGGCGCATCACGGCGATATCGAAGGCGATCGGCACGCTGGAGGGCTCCTGCGACATCTCCGCCACGCGGTCGGCGCGAGCGGGCAGGGCGAGTGTCAGGGCAAGGCCGGCGGTCGCGAAAGCGGCGGCAAGACGATTGAGCATCGGCGGGGTCCCTCCAGCGAGTTCTCCCCTTATCGACCGCCGCGAGGCGGGCTGTAGGCCCGCAAACCAACTGCCGGGGCATCTGGGTCGTTCCGGAGCGCGCGTCGGAGCCGAGCGCCTCCGACGTGCGAGGCCGGCGGGTGATTTCGTCGCGCAGGCAGGGGGCTCTCCGAAGCACCGCGGCCGCATCGAGACCACTGCTCATCCGCGCAGCACGCCTCCGAGCCCACCCCGGAGCGACAAACATCCGCCCGGCCCAGGCGACCGCGGGCGGAGCGATGAACGCCCGCGTGGCACCGAGCAGAGCTATTCGGGCCAGGCCGGCCAGTCGCGCGATACCGAGAGCTTCCACTGCGGCGCGCGCCGCTCGAGGTAGGCCACCACGCCCTCCACGGCGTCGGCGCGCGCCATCAGGTGGTGGTGCAGCGCGGTCTCGCGGCGTTCGATCGCCTCGGGATCGAGCCGCGCGCTCTCCCAGAGCAGCCGCTTCGTCACCGCCACCGAGAGCGGCGCGGTGTTCAGCGCGATGTCGCGCGCGATCGCGAGCGCCGTGGGGAGCACGTCGGTCGCCGGCACGACGCGCGACGCGAGGCCGAGCCGCTCCGCTTCGAGCGCGTCGATCTTGCGGCCCGTGAGCAGCAGGTCGGCGGCGCGGCTCACGCCGACGATCCGCGGCAGCGTGAAGTGCGCGTAGGCGTCGGGCATCACGCCGCGGCGCACCTGCACCACGCCGTACTTGCCCTCGCGCGCGAGGATGCGCAGGTCGCACTGGAGCGCCATCGTGAAGCCGAGCCCGATCGCGTGGCCGTTCACGGCCGCGATCACGGGCTTGCGGATCGCGAATGCGGGCGGATCGAACGCGGCGGCGCTGAAGCCGCCGGCGGGCTCGCGCGCCGCGAACGTCTCCGCACCGGGCGCGAGGTCGGCGCCGGTGCAGAACGCGTCGCCGGCGCCCGTCAGCACGACGGCGCGGATCGCGTCGTCCTCGTCGCAGCGCCGATAGGCGGCGCCGAGCGCCGCGCCCATCGCGCCGCTGAACGCGTTGCGGTGCTCGGGGCGGTTCAGCGTGATCTGCGCGACCCCTCCCTCGACCTCGAAGCGCAGATCGTCGGTCGTCATCGCGCGGAGGGCCCGGCGGGCTCGAGCTCGACGATCGCACGCGCGTCGATCCGGCCGGTGAGCCGCGAGAAGAAATCGACCAGCGTCATCTGCCAGCCGTATTTCGCGCGAAGCGCAGCGTAGGCGTCGCGTACGGCGCCGGCATCCTCCACCACGCGGCCGCGCGCTTCGATCCAGTCGCCGCGCAGGCCGCCGCGCACGTTGCACGCGGCCACGCGCGCGCGCGGCCCGTTGCGCAGCCGCTTCACCTTGCCAGCATCTCCTTCCGTGAACAGGTAGAGCCGCTCGCCGCGCCGCGCGAACCAGACCGGGGTCTTCACTTCGCGGCCGTCGCGTCGGAAGGTGGCGAGGTTGATGTAGGCCTCGCGGTCGAGGTCGGAAAACTTCGCGTGTTCCATGCGCGGGACGTTACCTCTCGCGCGATTCCGTTCACCTTCCGAAAGTAAAGCTCTGTTGAACGCCCAACGGCTCGGGAGTATCGTGCTCGGGGCGGGGGGAAGGCATGCGACAGGCATCCCGGTTGCGGCGCGCCGCGCGCTTTGCGTGGGTGCTCTGCCTGCCGTGGATCTCGGCGGGCACCTCGGATCCCGGTGTCCTGATCGAGCTCGACCGCGACCACTACGAGGTGCGGGCGCGCGACCTCGCATCGGGCGCGGAGGGCCCGAGCCTGCGCGTCGTGCTCGGCTCGCCCGCGCACCCGACGCCGAGCGGCAACTACCCGCTGCACCTGATCGTGCGCAATCCGGGCTGGATCCCGGGTGCGACGGCGCGCTCGTACGGCGCCCATCCGGTGGCGCCCTCGAGCCGCGGTCCGCTCGGCGTGGGCAAGATCCCGTTCGCCGAGCGCGGCGAGATCGCGCTGCACGGCGGCGCCAACCCGCTCCTGCTCGGCAAGCCCGTCTCGCTCGGCTGTGCCCGTGCGACCGACGAGGACCTGCTGCGGCTGTTCGACTGGCTCGAGGAGCAGCACGCGATCGGCGAGCCCGTCGCGGTCGCGGGCGGCGAGCTGCACCAGTATTTCCGCCGCCCCGCGCGCGTTTCGGTCCGCTGAGCGCAAGTTCCGCTCGAAAGGCCGCCGCTCACCCCGGGAATTCCCCTGAAGTCCCAGGGGCTTTAACACCTTTGGCCGTTTGCTCACCACTCAACGGCCATGAGAAGCCTGCACCCGCTCCACCCTCTCCGCAGCGCCTTCGCCGCGGCCCTCCTGCTGGGCCCGCTCGGCAGCACTCCTGCACACGCCGCGTCGTTCACGGTGTTCTGGGACCGCGCGGATTTCGGCATGGGCGCCGGGCTCGGCGTCTCTGCGACCACCGCGCAGAACGCGGGCAGCGCGGGGATTGCGATCGTGCCGCTCCCCGGGCTGTTCAAGGTGCCCACGACGCTCGTCATCGACCACGCCGCCGACCCGTCGACGCTCGTGGTCCCGGTGCCGATCGGGATCGGGCCCGCGACGATCACCGCGGATTGGAGCGCGACCAACAACACCGGCGTGAACAACGGGAGCGATCCGGCCCAGAACCTCTACCTCGTCTACCGGACGCCAGTCACCAACGACGAGCACTCGCCCAGCGTGACCTACGCCCCCTCGGATGTGGGCATCACACTGCGCTCCGGAGAGGGCGGACTCGACTGGGTGATCCTCCAGGTCCCGAGCGACCCCTTTGACCCGGGCAGCATTCCCGTGTACTACCCCGCCGTCTCGCTGGGCACCCTGGCCAACGGCGCTACTGCAGCTTTCCCGCTCCTGTATACGCTCGATGATCCCCAGGTGTTCAGCGCACCCTTCAACTTCGAACTGGGGATGCCCAAGTGGAGCTTGTCCTTCGCCTCGCGCCTGGTCGTCGTTCCGGAGCCGCCGACCGGGCTGCTCGTGCTCGCAGGTTTGCTGGGGATCGCGGGCGGGCGCGCAATGCGTTCGTGACGACACTCGCGCGTGTTCTCGCGGTGGCCGTGGGGCTCGCCGCACTGCCCGCGGTCGCCGCGGACGAGGGGCCCGTGTTGCGCCAGCGCGCGGAGCAGCTCGCCGCGGGGGGCCGCTGCGAAGAAGCACTCCCGCGCGCGCGGCGCGCGCGCGAGCTCGACCCGCGCGACTCGCGCGCGGCGCTGATCGAGGGGCGCTGCCTGCTGCGGCTCGGCCAGTACCGGGAATCGATCGCACCGCTCGAGGCCGCGCGCGAGCTCGATCCGAACGCATCCGGCGTCGCGACCGACCTCGGCCAGGCCCACTATCACCTCGACGAGATCGACGCCGCGAGTGCGGAGCTCGACCGCGCGGAGCGCGAGAACCCGAACGACGCGCGCACCCAGCTCTATCGCGGCCTGGTGCTCTCGCGGCAGGCCAAGCAGCGCGAGGCGGGAGCCGCATTCGACCGCGCGAGTGCGCTCGACCCCGGGCTGACCGGAATGGCCGCGCTGTACGCGGGTCGCAGCTATGCGAGCGCACAGGAGCGCGAGAAGGCCAAGGCGGCGCTCGAGCGCGCGCGCGCGGCCGAGCCCGATTCGGAGTGGGGCCGCACCGCGGCTCACGAGCTCGAGGTGCTCGACCTTCCGAACCGCCGACACGCATGGGCGCAGCTGCGCGCCGGCGTCGAGCACGACTCCAATGTGACGCTCCAGAACAACCTCCCGTACGGCCCATTCCAGATCCAGCAGGACCCGAACCTCGCGCACGCGCACGAGAAGGAGAACACGGTCGGCGTGTTCGAGGCGGAGGGCGGGCTCGAGTTCCTGCGCGACGAGGAGCAGTCGGCGGGTGCGGCGATCGGGTACAGCGGGAACGCGCACGACACGGTCACCGAGCTCGATCTCCAGTATCCCTGGGCCACCTTCTGGTACGACCGGCGGCTGTCCGAGAAGACCTGGGCGCGTCTGCAGCCGTTCTTCGGCTATGCGTGGCTCGATGCCAATCCGTACGACGTGCTAGGCGGTGCGACCGCGTCGATCTCGCACGAGTTCACCGGGCGCTTCACGGGCGACGCGTACACCCGCGTGATGGCCAACGATTTCCGCTACCACCTGAAGCCCGATCCCGTCGTGGCCGTGGCCGCAGGGCCGGCCACCGCGGAACGCTTCCGGCGCTTCCGCAACCGCGACGGGGTCGAGTACGCCGCGGGTGTGGAGGGGCGCTTCGCGGTCGTGCCGGCGAGCACCACGCTCCGCGCGGGCAGCGAATACCAGCGCTACGAGTCGGAGGGGCGCGACTGGGAATACGACGGCAGCCGCACGTGGATCGGCGTGACGCAGGCGCTCCCGTGGCGCTTCGTGTTCGACGTCCTGGGCAGCTACGGCTGGTATCCCTACGACCACACCTCGAGCTACGACGAAAACCTCCTGCGGTATCTCGTGGGCAAGGGACCCGATCGCGAGGACCAGATCTGGGACGTGCAGGGCGAGCTCCGCTACCCGGTTACAGACTGGCTCGAGGTCTCGGCACGCGGGCAATACACGGACGCCGAGTCGAACGTGCGCGTGTTCGACTACGACCGCTGGATTGCGGGGGGTTACCTCACGATGACATGGGGCCACACACTCTAGAACGGAGGCCCGAAGCGATGTGGAAGCGAACCATCCTCTCGATCTGCGCGCTCGCGGGCGCGATCGCGCTCGGCGCCGCGGGCGCCGCGCAGGGCGCCGACGAGCTCGGCCGCGTGAGCGCGGTGGCGGGCGAGGCCACCGCCCAGCAGCCCGGCGCGGAGCCGCGCGCGCTCGCGTGCGGCGATCCGGTGTTCGCCGGCGACACGCTGCGCACTGGCCGCAACTCGCACGTGGGCGTGCAGCTCGACGACATCGCCACGCACCTCGATGCGAACAGCCAGCTGGAGATCGGCCGCACCGCCCAGGGCACGGCCTCCGCGCGCCTGGTGGCCGGCAAGGTGCGCATGATCGACCCGCGCGACCCCGGCGCGACACCCGCGCAGCTCTCCGTGCTCGCCGCCGACGCCGCCGTCTCCAGCAACGACGCCGAGGGCTACATCTTCTCGGAGAAGGTCGGCCCCTACGCGATGCTGTGCGAGTGGGACGCGCCGCTCCCGGTCAGCCGCGGCAAGGAGCAGAAGACCGCGAAGCCCGGCGAGTGCGTGATCGCGAAGCCGAAGGAGCCGCTCTACACCGCGAACGCCCACGAGCAGCGCATCCCCGCGCTCGCGCAGGAGTGCGCCCCGGGGCCCGAGCTCGCGTCGCTGAACGACCCGCGGTACCACCTCTCTCCGCGTGACGTGGCAGCACCCGGCCCGATGCCGGGCAGCAACATCGCGGGTTTCGGCACCGTGAACCCCGCGATGGCGGTCAGCCCGGACTACAAGTGCGATGTGGCGGGCGTCTGCTCGCCGGTGATCCCGATCGTGGTGGTGGAGCCGAATCCGACCACCGACTGCGGCGCCGGCGTGATCTGCAGGTGAGGAAGTTGAGCTAGCGTCCGAGTGGAGGTGCAGCCATGGGCTTCCACCACCTCGCGATCGCAACCCGCGACCTAAAGGCGACGCACGAGTTCTACACCGCGGCGATGGGTTTCGAGCTCGTCAAGGTGGCGGTCGGCCCGGCCGGCGAGCGCGGCTTCGCGAAGCACCTGTTCTACGACACGGGCAACGGCGAGCTGATCGCGTTCTGGGACCTGCACGACCCCGACCTCACCGCGGACTGGTCGCCCGCGATCGCGACCGGGCTCGGGCTCCCGCCCTGGACCAACCACTTCGCGTTCCAGGCGACCGACCGAGCCGACATCGACCGGCGCCGCGAGCGCTGGCTCGCCCACGGCGTCGACGTGATGGAAGTCGACCACGGCTGGTGCCTGTCGGTCTACGCGACCGATCCGAACGGGATCCTCGTCGAGTTCTGCACGACGACGGACGCCGGGTTCGCCGACCGCGCGGAGGCCGATCGTCTGCTGGCCGATCCCGCTCCGCCGCTCGATCCGAAGCCGCCGACGCGCGTGTTCCGCGCGGCCCACTACCGCCGCTAGGGTCGCGTCGGCCGCTCTGGATTGCCCCGGGCCGGGCGGGTGTCTGTCGCTCCGGCGTGGGCGCGGAAGCGCGCTGCGCGGATGCCGAGTTCGATCAGTCCTCTCCATGCCATCCCGGAGCTTCGGAGAGCCCCATCCCTCCACGACCAAATCATCCGCCCGGCCTAGCACGTCGGCGGACGCCCGACTGCGAGGACCGACACCCGGCCCGCGGTCGAGCGCCCAGGGCGGCTCCACTCGGAAACGGGGAGCGATGGAGACCTATCGCCCCGGTCCCGGAGCGATCGCGTCGATCTGCTCGAGGATCTCGGGCGGCAGCCGCAGCCCCGACGCCTTCACGTTGTCCTCGAGCTGCGCGAGGCGCGTGACGCCCGTGATCACGCTCGCGACGTTCGGCTCCGCGAGGCACCACGCGAGCGCGAGCTGCGCCATCGAGATGCCGAGCTCCGCCGCGAGCGGCGCGAGCCGATCGGTGCGCGCGAGCATTGCGGCGTCGAGGAACTGGTTCATGAACATGTTGCGCACGCCGTCGGCGGCGCGCGTGCCGGAGGGGCGCCGCCCGCCGCTGTACTTGCCCGTCAACGCGCCTTGCGCGAGCGGGCTGTAGGCGATCTGGGACAGCCCCTCGCGCCGCGACACCGGCATCACCTCGCGCTCGATCTCGCGGCGCAGCGCGTTGTACTGCGGCTGGTTCGAGATCGGGCGCACCGCGCGCAGCGCGTCGGCGCAGCGGCACGCGTCGACGATCTGATCGGCGCGCCACTCCGACACGCCCCAGTAGAGCACCTTGCCCTGGCGCACGAGATCGTCGAACGCGCTTACGGTCTCCGCGACGGGCGTGTTGGGGTCGTACCGGTGGCACTGCAGCAGGTCGACGTAGTCGGTGCCGATCCGCCGCAGCGAGTCCTCGAGGCTCTCGTGGATGTGCTTGCGCGAGAGCCCGCGGTCGTTCGGGCGCTCGGACATTGGAAAGAAGCACTTGGTGGCGATCACCACGTAGCGGCGCGGGATGTCGCGCAGCGCGTATCCGAGCGCCTCCTCGCCCGCGCCATTCGAGTACACGTCCGCGGTGTCGAACAGGTTCACGCCGAGGTCGAACGCGCGGTGCACGATCTCGCGCGTGCCGGCGCGGTCGACGCTCGAGCCGAGCGTGAGCCACGAGCCGACCGACACCTCGCTCACGACGAGGCCGCTCCGGCCGAGGTTGCGGTACTCCATGGGCGCCATTCTACACTGCCGCCCGTGAGCGAAGACTTCGCGCTCGCAGCGCCGACGCCGCCGTCGTGGACCGGGCGGGTGCTCGCGGATCTCGACGAGCTGCTCGTCGATCACGCGCACTGCGAGAAGAAGGCGGCGGGCACCGCGCTGAACCTGATCTTCCGCTATCCGCGCCACGCATCGCTGCTGGAGCCGCTGTCGCGGCTCGCGCGCGAGGAGCTCGTGCATTTCGAGCAGGTGCTCGCGATCCTGCGCGCGCGCGGCGTCGCGTTCGCGCCGCAGAAGCCCGCGCCGTATGCGGGCCGACTGCGCGCGGCCACGCGCGCGGCGGATCCGGATCGGCTCGTCGACGCGCTGCTCTGCAGCGCGCTGATCGAGGCGCGCAGCTGCGAGCGCTTCGCGCTGCTCGCCGAGGCCGTTCCCGATCCCGCGCTGCGCGAGTTCTACTCGGTGCTGCATGCGGCCGAGTCGCGCCACCGGCGCGTCTACGTCGAGCTGGCCGGAACGTTCGCTCCGCGCGACGCGCTGTGCGCGCGCCACGCGGAGCTCGCTGGGCGTGAGGCGGCGATCCTCGCCCAGACGCCGCTCGCCGCGCGCATGCACGCGGGCGCGATCGCTTGACGGGCCCGGCGCCCGCCGTCAAGCTGCGAAGGCTCGAAGGAGGACGACATGGCGATCCAGAAGGAGCGCGTTCAGATCCCGACCGAAGGCGGAAAGACGATGGGCGCCTACCTCGCGCGGCCCGAGGGCCGGGACAAGAAGCCCGGCGTGGTCGTGTGGATGGAGATCTTCGGGATCAACTCGCACATCCGCGACGTGGTCGAGCGCGTCGCGGCCGAGGGCTACGTCGCTCTCGCGCCGGACTTCTTCCACCGCACGGGGCCCGGCGTGGAATACGGCTACGACGACGCGGGCATGGCGGGCGGAATGAAGCTGCTCATGCAGCTCGATGCCGACGAGATGATCGCCGACGCGCGCGCCGCGCTGCGCTACCTGCGCGGCCGCCCCGACGCCACGGGCAAGGTCGGCGCGATGGGCTTCTGCATCGGCGGGCACATGACCTATCTCACCGCGTGCGAGACCGACGTCGCCGCCGCGGCGAGCTTCTACGGCGGCGGGATCGCCGGGCCGCAGGGCCCGGGCGGCAAGCCCTCCACGCTCGGGCGCACGGGCAAGATCCAGGGAAGGATCGTGTGCCTGTTGGGCGAGAAGGATGCGTTGATCCCGATGTCGCAGGTCGACCAGATCCGCGCAGCGCTCGAAAAGGGCCGCATCGACCACGAGGTGGTCGTGTATCCCGGCGCCGACCACGGCTTCTTCTGCGATCAGCGCGCCACCTATCAGAAGGAGGCGGCCGAGGACGCGTGGAAGCGCGTGAAGGCGCTGTTCCGCGACCGCCTGGCGTGATCCCGCGTCACTGCGACTCGACGCGCAGCGCGCACAGCTGTGCGTCGGGCTGTCCCGCCACGACGAGTACGTCGGGCGTGTGGTAGTCGACGCCCGGCGCGCCCGGCCGCACGCGCACCAAGCCGGGCGCCCGCAGCAGGCCCACCGCGTTGCTGGGTGCGAACGGGCGCTCCTGCGCGGCGACCTGGAAGCGGTCGGGCGGAAACGGCACGGGCGGCGCGTCGGAGAGGTCGAGCCGCACGCGCGTGAACGTACCGTCGCAGAAATCGGTGGCGTAGAGCTCGCTGCCCGCGGCGGAGAGCGCGACGTCGGTGAAGCCCTCGCACAGCAACGCGGGCGGGCCGTCGGCGCGGTCGGGCAGCGCGAGCGGCGCACCCGCGTGGAACACGCGCGCGTCGGGGAAGCCCGCGCGCATCCCATCGAGGGTCACCGGGTCCGCCCCCGGGGTGTAGAGACGCGCGTCGTCGAGCGCGCGCAGATCGACCGCGTAGAGCTGGCGCTGCGACGACGCGCCGAGGAACGCGATCCGGCCGCCCGGGTCCACCGCGGGCGCGTCGAAGGAAGGGCCGGCGAGGCCGAGCGGGATCACCGCGGCGATCCGCGGCACGGCCGGGTCGATCACCTCGATCGCGCCCTCGCTCCGCACGTTAGCGGCGCCGGTGCCGCTGCCGATCGCGCCCGTCGCGGTCACGAGCACGAGCTCGCGCCCGCCCGGCGTCACCGCGCGCACGACACCGGTCGGGTTGAAGTGCTCGGTGAACAGCGCGGGCGCGGCGGCATCCGGCCGCACGTGCAGCGCGCCGCTGCTCTCGATCCATTCGTAGACGAGCACGGTGCCCGGATGGAAGCGCGTGCCGTTCACGAGGTTCGAGGTGGCGACGAACAGCCGGCCGCCCGCGACGGCCGCACCCGCAGTCAGGTTCGTCAGATAGGACGGCTGCGCCGGATCGCACACCGCGCTCGCCGCCGTCGGCTCGCCCGTCGAGTCGAACGGGTCGCGCGGGCGGATGCACGCGAGCGTCGAGAGGCCCGTGCGCAGCTGCGACTGGCCGGGCGGGGGCAGCAGCGGATAGGCACCCGGCGCGGTGCTCGCGGGCGTCTCGACGACGGCGCTGCGCGGAGCCGCGCTGCTCGGGTCGTAGAAGAGCAGCTGCTCGTAGTTGCTCGTGGCGACGAGCGCGAGGTCGTCGCGCAGCGCGGTGATCCCGCCCATCACGGGCGAGAGCGGGAAGCCCACGAGCGGTGCCATCGCGGCCGCGTCGTCGGCGCCGTCCCTGTCGCTGTCGGTGCCGATGTTGTCGAACGCGAGCGGCACCGGGCGCTCGGCGTCGAGGTCGAACGTGGCCACACCGGGCGGGCTCGTCTGCACGAGCGCGGCGCGGTGCGACGCCTGCGAGAGCACCGCGAGGCCGGACGGGAACGTGCCGGGCACGGGCGTGCAGTTCGGCGCGATCGGCTTGCGCTCCACGACGAGGCCGTTGCCCGCGTCGCCCTGGCCCTCGCACGCGGGCGCGCCTAGCGCGATCAGCGCGATCGCGAGCGCGCGCCGGCTCACCAGCGCACCTCGATCCCTGCGCTCGCGTGGCGGCCCGGCTGGGGGAAGGCGAGCGTGTCGCGCACGGCCTCGTCGCCGATGTTGTTCACGCGCGCGCTGAGCCAGAGCTCCGAGACGATCCGGCGCAGCCCGAAGCCCGGCCACTCGACGAGGTTGAGCGCAACGGCGGCGTTCCAGACCGTGCGGTCGGGCAGATGCCCGCTGCCCCCCTCGTCGACGAGGATCTCGCCCACGCGCGAGAGCTCGCCGACCACCTTCCAGACCGGGTCGGGGCCGAGCTGGAGCCGCAGGTTGGTCTCGTACTCGGGCTGGCCCGGCAGGTGGCGGCGCGTCGCGTCGCGCCGCGAGTCGAGGAACGTCTGCTGCGCTGCGACGCGCACGAAGCGCGTGAGCCGGAGCGACCCCGAGAGCTCGAGGCCGTCCGCCGTGGCGCGGCCGGTGTTCTCGGGCCGGATCGTATTCAGGGCCACGAGCACCCAGACGATCGACTCGTCGATCTCGCGCCGGAAGGCGGTCGCGGCGACGCGCAGGTCCGAGAACCACCACGCCTGCGCCAGCTCGAACTCGAGCCCTGCGTCGTAGTTCCAGGCGTCCTCGGGCGCGAGGTCCGGGTTGCCCGTGATGAAGCCCTCGTTTGGGTGGAACAGCTCGTCGAAGGTCGGCACGCGATAGGCGCGGCCCACCTGCGCGCGCGCGCGCACCCAGCGCAGCGGCGCGATGACGAGCCCTGCGCTGGGCAGCCACTCGGTGCCGAAGCCGTCGGCCCAGTCGAGGCGGACCCCCGCGGAGAGCTGCACGCGGTCGTCGAGCAGATGCAGCGCTGGCTCGAGCGCGGCGCCGCCGCTCGCGCGGTCGCGCGAAGGGCGGTCGCTCGCGTGCAACCAGTCCTGCGCTGCGTCGAGCCGCAGCGCGACGGCCAGGGGCTGGCCGAACGGGCGCCACTGCCAGGTGTCGTTCGCGCGTGCGCCGAGTGTCTGGAGCCGCGCGTCCACGTCGATCGGCTCGCGGAACACGGCGACCGGATCGGCGAAGTGGGTGCGCTCGTAGCGGTGATAGGCGGCCAGCTCGATCTCGTCGCCGATCAGCGGCGCGCCGCCCTCCCAGCGCAGCTGCGCGAGGTTCGCGAGGTCCCGGCTGCGCGCCTCGGTGCGCTGCCCCGCCGTGGCGCCGTTGCCGCCGTCGAAACCGGGCTCGCCGCCCTCCGAGTACACGGCGTAGTCGGAGAGCCGCAGCGCGCCGGGCCCGAGCGCGCTGCCGAGCCCGAGCGTGCCGGCGTGCTGGATCCGGTCGTTGTTCAGGCGCGTCGCGTGCTCTGGCTCGAAGTGCGACGGCACGCCGTCGACCACCTCGGTGCGCTGGACGAAGTCGAAGTCGCCCTGGGTCGAGAAGCCGCAGTACCCGACGCTCGCGTCTACCGGTCCGACCCGGTCCGCGTGCAGCGCGGACCCCTCCCAGGTCTCGAATGCGCCTCCGCGGAACTCCGCCCGCGTCTCCGGCTCCGCGCCCGCTGCGCGCGTCACGAGGTTCACGGTGCCGCCGACCGCGCCGCTGCCGTACTGCCCGCTGCCCGCGCCGCGCGTGATCTCGACGCGATCGAGCAGCGGCAGGCACGCGCGCGAGAGATCGAGGCCACCCGTCAGCGCGCTGTTCGCGCGCACTCCGTCGATCGCCACCACCACCTGCGACGGCGTCGAGCCGCGGATCGTCACCTCGGAGCGGTCGCCCGCGCCGCCGAACCGGCGCACGAACACGCCCTCGGTCTCCGCGAGCAGGTCCGCGAGGCTCTTCTGCTCGGCGGTGTAGTCGTCGGCGTACAGGACGTCCGTGCTCGCAGCGGGGATCGGATCGAGCGCACCCGTGCGCACGCCGCGCACGACCATCTCCTCGGGCTCCGGCTCGGCGGCGGGCGCGCGCGCGGGCTCCTCGGCGGCGGCGGCGAGCCCGAACGCGAGCGCCCCGATCAGCGCCGCCGCGCGCACGGTCGCCGGCGGAGAAACACGATCGCGACTGCACCTGCGGCGAACGACGCGGCAAAATCGGGCTCGGGCACGTGCAGCACGCCCACGGCCTGGGCGTCGAAGCCGCTGCTCGGGTAGCGCGTGGGGTAGGGGTCGTAGACGGGCCGGCCGCTCGCGTCGGTGGTCGAGCCGTTGCCGATCACGTCGACGAGCCGCACGTGGGAGACGCGAGCGAGGTCGAGCTTGCCCTGCGCCACGAGCGGGTCCTGCGCGAGCTCGGCGAGGTCGAAGCCCGTGCCCGAGAGGCGCGGGTGCTTGCCCGCGAGATTGTGATAGTCGGTCGGATCGACCACGCCGCCGTCCGGAACCGGCGTCGTGCGCAGGCACGCCGACGGGAAGCGCGCGAAGTCGGTGCCGTTGCTCGACACCTCGACGAACGCGAACTCGCCGAAGAACCCACCCGGCGCGTAGAAGCCGTTCTCGAACACGGCGAAGTCGTCGCCGGGCCCGTCGCCGATGCGCGACGCGATCGACAGCGTGAGCGTGCCGCCGTCGCCGTGCGAGTACACGTGGGTGACGTCGTCGGGCGGCGCGCCGAGCGCGTTCTCCGGCGCGCCGTAGCTCGCGTCGCCGAGCCCGGGGTCCGCGATGTCGATCGGCCCGCGGTGGAACGCCGCGACCCCGGTCGCCCACGCCTGCATCAGCGACGGCGCGTATCCGCCCTCGGCGTAGGGGCCCGCGCGCGCGCCCGCGGCCGCGCACAGCGCGACCCCGGCCGTGAGCGCAGCGGCCCACCTCGCGCGGGCCCGCGCTTCGCTCGGCTTCGCCTCGCTGCGCCGCGCCGTCACGAGCGGCGCCACGCGAGCAGGGCGAGCCCGAGCGCGAGCAGCGGGCCGCTGTCGGGCTCGGGCACCGGCGCAAAAGAGAGATCGTCGAGCGCGAAGTAGGAGGGCGTGTTCAGGTAGCCGAAGCTCTGGTCGCTCGAGTCGAGCTCGAATTCGAGCGCCGCGACGGTGCCGAGGCCGGCGAGGTCGACGAACACCCACTGGTTCACGATGTAGTCGAGCGCATTGTCCGCGAAGCGGTAGTCGGCGAGTGCGAAGTCGACGCTGCCCGTGACCGCATTCGCCGCGTCGCGTCCAGTGATCGTGAGGATCAGATAGTCGGGGTCGCTGCCGCTCGCGCCGCCGAACTTCTTCGCGAAGCCGTCGCCGTCGCGCATCGAGAGCGCGGCATAGGTGGTGTTGGTGATCGCGACGCCGACCGGCGACACCTCCTGCGCGAACGAGATCCGGGTGACTGCCCCCTGCGCGCCGACCTGGCCGCCCGTGAAGGCGACCCCGTAGGTGGCGCTTCCCGCGGCGCCCGAGCCCGGGATCGCGCTGTACTGGTTGCCGAAGCCGGGCGTGGTGGTGTCGGTGGTCTGCGAATACGCCCACCCCTGCCAGCAGCACCCTCCACCGAAGTTCGAGAAGTCGTTGTGGAACGTCGCGCCGCTACTCGCGAAGTCGGTGGGCTGCCCGGCCGCAGCCGCGCTGTAGCCGTTGTAGAAGTAGTCGGGGTTGCCCGAGGCGGGATTCGCGATCGGGAGATGGGCGCCGAGGTCCTCCAAGTCGATCGTGAGTGCGGCCCCGGGTGCGCCGAGGATCAGCGCGCTGAGAAGTACGGTGCCGAGAGCAGCGAGCCGAACGAGCGGTTGCATGGATCTCTCCGGGCGCCGCTTCCGGGCGCCGTGTGGGTGTCACACGGCTCGCGCCTCCCCGCAGAGCGGGGTCCCGAAAGAGCGAGAAGCGAGCGCCGGGGTCCATGTCCGGGCCTCTTCCTGGTCCTCGAAGAAGAGCGAGCCGTGGTGGAGGGCCGGTCTTCTGGCTCCCGGATCTTCCGACCGCCGCGCCTTCCCGACCGCGAGGTCAGTGGCTTCCTACGGCGTTCGTACCCGGTTACAGCGACGGGCTCGCGCCGGATTCTCACCGGCTTCCCGCAGATCGCTGCGGCGCACTGGCTCCGCATCGACCCGCCCACCGGCGAGAGACGCCGGCGGGTCACCCTCGTATTTCGAATCTGTCGAGCGTTCTACCGCAGCGGATCGCTGGGTGTCAAATGCGCGGTTGCCCGGCCTCGCACATCGGAGGCGCACGACTCCCACGACCGGACGAAATCGGCGGCTCGACGTGAAGGCAAGCCGGGTCTCCTAACTCAATTCCTTCCGCAATGCGAACAGCAGCGCCTCGACATTGATCAGTCGCGCGTTCTCGCCCATGAGCCCCACGCGCCACACCCGGCCCGCGAGCTTGCCGAGCCCGCCGCCGACCTCGACGCCGTAGCGCTCGAGCAGCGTGCGGCGCAGCGCCGCCTCGCCGCGGCGCAACGCGGTGTCGGGCAGGCGCAGCGTCGTGAGCATCGGCAGGCGGTAGGGCGCCGCCACGAGCGGGGTGAAGCCAAACTCGCGGACGCCCTCGATCAGCTGCTCGGCCGCCGTGCGGTGGCGCGCGGTGCGCAACTCCATCCCCTCCTCCTCCACGAGCCGCAGCCCCTCGGCGAGGCCGAGGATTGCCGACACCGGCGCGGTGTGGTGGTAGACGCGCTCCGCGCCGAAATAACCCGCGAGCAGGCTCACGTCGAGGAACCAGCTCTGCACGGGCGTCTTGCGCGCGCGCACGTGCTCGACCGCGCGCGCGGAGAAGGTGGCCGGGGACAGACCGGGCGGGCAGGAGAGACACTTCTGCGTGCCGGAGTAGGCCGCGTCGATGCCCCACGCGTCGAGCGACAGCGGAAGGCCGCCGAGCGAGGTGACGCAATCGAGCACCACGAGCGCGCCGGACTCGCGCGCCGCGCGCGCGATCGCCTCCACGGGCTGGCAGACTCCCGTGGATGTCTCCGCGTGCACGAAGCTCACCACGCGCGGGCGCACGCGCGCGATCGCGGCGGCCATCGCGTCGTCCGCGAGCGGCGTGCCCGGCTCGGTCTCCACGCGCGTCACCTGCGCACCCGCGCGCCGCGCCACCTCGGCCATGCGCTCGCCGAACACGCCCGCCACGCCCACCACGACGCCGTCGCCGGGCTCGAGCAGATTCACGAGGCAGGCCTCCATGCCGGCACTGCCGGTCGCGGAGAGGGGCAGGGTGAGTTCGTTCTGCGTGCCGAACAGCCGGCGCAGCGCCGCCTGCACGCGGTCGAGCAGCGCGAGGAACGCGGGGTCGAGATGCCCGACCAGCGGCTGCGCCATGGCGCGCAGCACGCGCGGGTGCACGTTGGAGGGACCCGGCCCGAGCAGCAGGCGTCGCGGCAGGGTTCGCGGCATCTACGGATTCTACCCGCCGGCCCGCGATCGGGCGGCGTGCCATCTTCTCGAAATGTCGGACGCCCCAGAGAACACGCAGCGAGCGCTGCGCGATCGGCTCGCCTACGAGCGGGAGGAGCGCGAGCGCCTCGCGCCGTGGGCGGTCGCGAGCGAGGCGTCGCGAGGGCGCGTGCACGCGGAGGCCCAGCACCGCCACCGAACGGCATTCCAGCGCGACCGCGATCGGATCGTTCACTCGCGCGCGTTTCGGCGTCTCGAGTACAAGACTCAGGTGTTCGTCTATCACGAGGGCGACCACCTGCGTAATCGACTCACCCACACGATCGAGGCGAGCCAGATCGCGCGCACGATCGCGCGCGCGCTGCGACTCAACGAGGAGCTCGCCGAAGCGGTCGTGCTCGCGCACGACCTCGGCCACACGCCATTCGGGCACGCGGGCGAGCGCGTGCTCGCGAACCTGATGGAGGATCACGGCGGGTTCGACCACAACCGCCAGAGCCTGCGCATCGTCGACTGGCTCGAAGAGCGCTATGCGGCGTTCCGCGGCCTGAACCTCTGCTACGAGACTCGCGAGGGCATCCTGAAGCACGGCTGTCACTGGGAACACCCGGTGCCGGTGCCGGCGCCGACCCCGCAGCCGTGCCTGGAGGCCCAGGTGGCCGATCGCGCCGACGAGATCGCCTACACCAACCACGACCTCGACGACGGGCTGCGCTCGGGGCTGATCGACCTCGCGGCGCTCGACGATGTCCCGCTCTGGCGCGACACGCACCGCGAGATGCGCGAGCGCAACCCGGGCGCCAGCGCCGCGGTGCTGCGCGCGCTGACGATCGCCGCGCTGATCGACCGGCTCTCCACCGATCTGCTCGAGGCCACCGCCGCGCGGCTCGAGCGCGCCGCGCCGCGCGACGTGGATGCGGTGCGCGCGCGCTCGCCGCGCTTCGTGGGCTTTCGCGACGAGACCGCCGCGTCGTTCCTCGCGCTCAAGGCGTGGCTGCGCGAATCGCTCTACTACCATCCGCACGTGCTCGCGAAGAATGCGCAGGCGGAGCCGGTGATCGGCGACCTGTTCCACGCGTACGCGTCAGGGAAGCGGGCGCTGCCCGAGCCCGTGCAGGCGCGCGGCGCGGTCGACGGCGAGATGCGCGCGATCGCCGACTACGTGGCGGGAATGACCGATCGGTTCGCGCTCGCGGAGCACGCCCAGCTGCGGGGATCGAAGTGACCGATGAGGTGCGGGTCGTGCTCGTCACGGCCCCCGACGCGGAGACGGGCGCGCGCATCGCGCGCGCATTGGTCGAGGAGCGCCTGATCGCGTGCGCCAACCTCGTGCCCGGGGTCCGCTCGATCTACCGCTGGGAGGGCCGGGTGGCGGACGAGGCGGAGGTGCTGCTCCTGCTCAAGACGCGCGCGAGCCGCTGCGCAGCGGTGGCGGCGCGCGTGAATGCCCTCCATCCTTACGCGCTTCCCGAGGTGGTCGCCCTCCCGGTCGTGGATGGCAGTGAGGCCTATCTCGACTGGGTTCTGGCGGAGTCCGGAAATTGAATGATTGGGAGATCGGACTGCCCGAAGCGCTCGAGCGCGCGGCCTCCGCGCTGCCCGGCGCGGCCGATGTGATTCGACCGGCGAACGGCGACCCGGGCCAGCTCGCGCGCGGGCTGGGCGCCGCCGACGCGCGTTCAGTGCTCGCCTGGCTGCTGGAGCACGAGCCACGCGCGGGCGAGGAGCTCGCGCTCGCATGGGCCGAGGATCCCGATACGGCGGATCCCGTGCTGGACCTCGCGCCCGAGCAGCTGCCGAAGCCCGCGCGCAAGGCGCTGCGGCGCGTGCTGCACCACCTGCGCTCGCGCGGCGTCGCGGTGCCCGAGGTGCCGCCCGCGGCCACTGTGGCGACGCTCGCGCCGCTCCACGAGGGGATCGACGAGGCGCGCGTCACGGCGCTCGACCCGCACGGCGTGCGGATCGCCTATCTCGCCACCGATCGCGCGGGCGGCGGCGTCCGGCTGTTCGAACTCGCGCTCGACGAGGCACGCGGCGTGCTCGAGTTCGAAGTGTTCGAGGCCGGCCGCTCGCGCGCGCGGCGCTTCCTGCGCGAGGCGGCGCAGCGCGAGACCTGGCCTGCGGTGCCTGCGCCGTCCGAGTCGGTGCGCGCACTGATCGCGCGTGCGGCGGCCCACCAGGCGGCCGACCGCTCGGCGCCGCGACACTTCGCGGAGTGGCGCACGCGGCTGTCCGATGCGCCCGAGGGCACGCGCACACCCGGTGCGCTCGCGCGCGAGGCACTCGGTGCGGGCGCGGCCGATCCCGCGTTGGTGTCGGGCTGGGTGCGCGACGGTGTGCTCGGCCCGTGGCCGCCGCCGTTCGCGCGTGTGCAGGCGCTGGTCGATCGGCTCGACGAGCTCGCCAAGGGTCTCGTGATCGTCTCCGCCGCGGC
>DATFWW010000196.1:0-5167 GCA_035258825.1 Myxococcota bacterium | reverse complement strand
GTTCGCGTGGACCGCGCTCGAGCTGCGCGCGCGCGGCAGGCCGATCGACGCGCGCGCGTCGGCGACCCCCGCAGAGCGCCGTCTCATGGCCGCGTCAATCGCACTGCTCGCGGTCCAGCTCGCGCTGGGTGGGCTCGTCTCGTCGCGCTATGCGGGCCTCGCGTGCCCGGAGTGGCCGACCTGCAACGGCGGGCTGTGGTTCCCCTCGTGGCGCGGATCGGTCGGGCTGCACCTGGTCCACCGCACCGACGGTTACCTGCTGCTCGCCGCGCTCGCGGGCCTCGCGCGGATCTCGCGGTCGAACCCACGCCTCGCGCGCTGGACGCGCGCCGCGATGGGTATCGCGTTGGTGCAGATCGCCGTGGGCATCGCGAACGTGCTGTCGGGCCTTCCGGTCGAGGTCACCGGGCTCCACTCCGCGCTCGCGGCGGCGCTCGTGCTCTGCGCGACGGGCGCCGCGCATGTGGTATGGGGACTCTCCCGATGACCTCCGCTCGGCTTCGCCTCGCTGCGCGCCGGAGGGCTTGCTAAACCCCGCCTGCGGAGGAATCGATGCGCTCGTTCCAGGTGTTCGCGGCGATGTCTCCCGAGGAGGCGGAGCGCATGCTGCGCGTGCTCTCGAAGGAGTCACCCGCGATGTTCCGGCAGGCGGTCGACGCGGCCGCGATGTCGATCAAGGCGCGTCCCGTGTTCCTGCGCCGGCAGCCGTTCGAGCTGCGCGCCAAGACGATCCGGCGCTCGCTCGCGCGCGTCGCGACCAACCTGGTCGCCGACGAGCTGCTCGCGATCTACTTCCTCGAGTGCCGCAAGCCGCTGCTGCTCGAATGGCTCGACCTGCTCGGCCTCCCGCACGAAGACGGCACGCTCAAGGACGAATCGCCCTCGCAGCCGCCGGAGTCGGAGCTCGCCGCGGCGGTGGCGAAGTACCGCGGCGCGGGCGACGACCCCGACCGCGAACTGCTGCTGCGCGCGTTCGGCGCGCAGAGCGCGATCGAGTGGCCGGCGCTCGACGCGCTGCTCGGCTTCGGCGAGTGATTCCGGTCAGCGCCTGCATCGTCACCCGCGATGAGGAGGACCGGCTCGGCCCCTGTCTCGACTCGCTCGACTGGTGCGACGAGCTGCTCGTGGTCGACTCCCACTCGACCGACAAGACGCGCGAGCTCGCCGCCGCGCGCGGCGCGCGCGTGATCGAGCGCGACTGGCCCGGCCACGTGGCGCAGAAGGAATTCGCCGTGCGCTCGGCGCACCACGACTGGGTGTTGTGCATCGACGCCGACGAGCGCGTGTCGCCCGAGCTGCACGCGGCGATCGAGGCCGAGCGCCGCCGCGACTTCGCGGGCGTCGCAGGATACGAGGTGTCGCGCGTATCGAGGTACCTCGGCCGGTGGATCCGCCACGGCACCTGGTACCCCGACTGGAAGCTGCGCCTGTTCGACCGGCGCCGCGGCGGCTGGGGCGGACGCGATCCGCACGACCGCGCGTCGGTGTCGGGCGGCGTACGCCGGCTCGCGGGCGAGCTGCGCCACGAGCCCTACCGCAGCTTCGAGGACCACCTGCGCACGATCGACCGCTACACGACGATCACCGCCGAGGCGATGCGCGCGGAGGGAAGGCGCGCGCGGCTCGCCGACGTGATCCTGCGCCCGCCCGCCCGCTTCTTCGCGTTCTTCTTCTGGCGGCGCGGCTTCCTCGACGGATGGCGCGGCCTGCTGCTCGCCTATCTCGCGGCGCACTACGTGCGCCTCAAATACGCGAAGCTCTGGATCGCGTCCAAGACGTGATCGAGCTGCGATCGCTCACGCGGCGCTATGCAGACCGGGTCGCGGTCGACGACCTCTCCCTGTCCGTGGCGACGGGCGAGCTGCTCGTGCTGGTCGGGGGCTCGGGCTCCGGCAAGACCACCACGCTGCGGCTCGTGAACCGGCTGATCGAGCCCACGAGCGGCAGCGTCTGGATCGACGGCTTCGACACGCACGCGGAGCCCGCGCCGATGCTGCGCCGGCGGATCGGCTACTGCTTCCAGCAGGTCGGGCTGTTCCCGCATCTCTCGGTCGGCCAGAACGTCGCCATCACGCCGACGCTGCTCGGCTGGAACGCTGCCGAGGTGGCCGCGCGCGTCGACGAGCTGCTCGCGCGCGTCGCGCTCGACCCGGCCGCCTACCGCGACCGGCGGCCCGACGCGCTCTCGGGCGGGGAGGCGCAGCGCGTGGGACTCGCGCGCGCGCTCGCCGCCCGGCCGCGTCTCATGCTGCTCGACGAGCCGTTCGGCGCACTCGATCCGCTCACGCGCGAGAACCTGCAGCAGGCGTTCACCTCGATCCGCCGCGAGTTGAACCTGACCGGGATCTTCGTCACACACGACATGGCCGAGGCGCTCTTGCTCGGCGATCGGATCGCGGTGCTGCACGCGGGCCGGCTCGTGCAGGTGGGCACGCCGTCGGAGCTGCTCCGCGCCCCCGCCGACGAGCGCGTCGCGGAGCTGCTGCGCACGCCGCGGCGCCAGGCCGAGGCACTCGACGCGCTGCTCGGCCCGTCGGCGCAGCAATGAGGGAGCAGCTGCTGCTCCTGCCCGGCTACCTCACGGCCCATCTCCAGCTGTCGCTCGCGGCACTCTGCGCGAGCGCGCTGCTCGCGATCCCGCTCGGCATCACCGTTCACCGTCGGCCCGCACTCGAGCCCGCGCTGCTAGGTGCCGCGAGCGCGATTCAGACGATCCCGGGTCTGGCGCTGCTCGCGGTGATGGTGCCGCTCTTCGCCGGGGTCGGAGCGCTGCTCGCGGGCGGCGGAATTTCGGTGAGGGGAATCGGCGCGTGGCCCGCGCTCGTCGCGCTCACGCTCTACGGACTGCTGCCGATCGTGCGCAACACGGTGACGGGGCTCGCGGGCGTCGACCCCGCCGTGCGCGAGGCCGCGCGCGGCGTCGGGATGACGCCGACCGAGGAGCTCTGGCGAGTCGAGCTGCCGCTCGCGCTCCCCGTGATCATCGCGGGCGTGCGCACCGCGGCGGTCTGGATCGTCGGCACAGCGACCCTTGCGACGCCGATCGGCGCGACCAGTCTCGGCAACTACATCTTCAGCGGCCTCGCGACACGCAACAACGCGGCCGTGCTCGTGGGCTGCCTGGCGGCGGCCGCGCTCGCGCTCGGCCTCGACCAGTTGATCCGGATGCTCGAGGCGGGAATCCGCGCGCGGCGGCGCGCGTGGTGGGGCGCGGCGGTGGCCCTCTTGGGGGCGCTCGCGCTGTACGCTGGGGCGACGGCGGCGATCCGCGCGGGCCGCACCGCGCCCGCGATCGCGATCGGCGCGAAGCCGTTCACCGAACAGTACGTCCTCGCCGAGATCCTGCGCCAGCAGATCGAGGCGCGCACCGGGATCGCGACGCGCGGCGTGCCATCGCTCGGGTCGACGGTGGCGTTCGACGCGCTCTCCGCGGGCGACCTAGATGCGTACGTCGACTACTCGGGCACGATCTGGGCGACGATCATGCACCGCGGCGACCCCGGGGAGCGCCGCGGTGCGCTGCTCGCCGAGGTCGAGCAATTCCTTGCCCGCGAGCATGGGATCGCGGTGGCCGGCGCGCTCGGTTTCGAAAACAGCTATGCGCTCGCGATGCGCGCCGACCGCGCGCGCGAGCTCGGTCTGTCCCGCATCAGCGACCTGGCGCGACGCGCTCCCGAGCTCGAGATCGGCGGCGACTATGAGTTCTTCGCGCGCGCGGAGTGGCGCGCGCTCGTCGCGGCCTACGGCCTCGCGTTCCGCGCGCAGCGCGCGATGGACCCGTCGCTGCTGTACACGGCGGTGCGCGAGCGGCAGGTCGACGCGATCAGCGCCTACTCCACCGACGGGCGGATCGCCGCGCTGGGTCTCACCGTGCTCGACGACGACCGGCGCGTGATCCCGCCCTACGACGCGATCGTGCTCGCGAGCGCTCGCCTCGCGCACGAGCACCCCGAGGTGATCGCGGCGCTGCGCGAGCTCGCGGGCGCGATCGACGCCGCCGCGATGCGCCGCATGAACGCCGCCGTCGACGCGGACGGCCGCTCGCCCGCCGACGTCGCGCGCGAGTTCCTCGAACGGAAGTAGATCTACCGCAGCTCGATCACCGCGTTGGTGATCATCTTGACGTTTCGCTCGACGCTCTCGGCCTCGAGCAGGATCCGCTTCGCGCCGTCCTCCCAGTAGTTGATCCGGTAGGTCTCGCCCGGGAACCCCGGACTCGCGAAGCGCGCCTGGTAGCGCGCGACCTTCGTCACGTCTCCGCTGAGCACGTCGTCGACGATCGCCTTGCACGCGATGCCGTACGAGCACAGGCCGTGGATGATCGGCTTGTCGAAGCCGCCGAGCTTGGCGAACTCGGGATCGGCGTGGAGCGGATTCTTGTCGCCCGAGAGCCGGTAGATCAGCGCCTGCTGCTCGAGCGTCTTGCGCTCGACGACGCCGTCAGGTCTGCGCTCGGGAGCGGCGTTGCCAGCCTTCGGGCCCGAGTCGCCGCCGAACCCGCCCTCGCCGCGGATGAACAGCGAGAAGCGGTTCGTGAACAGCGGCTGGCCGTCGGCCGCGTTCCTCGCGGTCGCCTCGAGGATCACGAGCGCGGCCTTGCCCTTGTCGTAGATCTCGGGGATGTGCGCGCTCGTCTTCAGCTTCGCGTCGACCGGCAGTGGCCGGTGCAGGATCACCTCCTGCTCGCCGTGCAAGAGCATCGCGAAGTTGAACTGGAGACCTGGGACGCTCCCGATGCCGCCCATCGACCCGAACGCGGGGATCACCGCGAAGCTCGGCAGCACCTTGAGGTTCTTCTCGTAGGTGTACTCGAGCTCCTTCGGATCGGTGGCGGGCACGCCCGCGCCGAGCCCGAGGTGGTAGAGAATCACGTCGTCCTTCTCGTACGAAGTCTGACCGTCGGGCAGGCGCGCGCCGCGCGCCTTGTTGGGGTCGATCGCCATGGGTCCTTCCCCTCCTACTGCTGGCTCTTCAGCGCTTCGATGATCGCCCCGGTCTCCTCGGCGATGCTCGCGGGCACTACGAAGTCCCTTGTATCGCGGATCACGTCGATGTGGTCGAAGATGTCGTCGGCGGTCGGCTTCCTGCCCTTCGGCGCCATCCAGCCCTTGCCCATCCCGATGAAGATACGCGCATAGCGCCCGCCTCCCACGTCGAAGATCTCGTG
>DATFWW010000195.1:0-5338 GCA_035258825.1 Myxococcota bacterium | reverse complement strand
GTGCGCCGCGCTCGCGGGGCGCGACGTCGTGGTGCTGCAGCCGACCGGGTCGGGCAAATCGCTCTGCTACCAGGTGCCCGCGCTCGTCGCGGGCCGCCGCCGGCAGGGCACCACGATCGTCGTCTCTCCGCTGATCGCGCTGATGCGCGACCAGGTGGGCGGGCTCGCGGCGCGCGGTGCCCGCGTCGCCGCGCTGCACAGCCAGCAGGGTCCCGAGGCGCAGCGCGCTGCCGTGGCGGCGTTCCTGCGCGGCGAGCTCGAGCTGTTCTACGTCTCGCCCGAGCGCGCGGCGCTCGAGAGCTTCCGCCGCATGCTCGCGCGCACTCGCATCGCGCTCTTCGCGGTCGACGAGGCGCACTGCGTCTCCCAGTGGGGTCACGACTTCCGGCCCGAGTACATGCGGCTCGCGGAGCTGCGGTCGTTCGCGAGCGCTCCGATGATCGCGCTCACCGCGACGGCCACTGCCGCCGTGCTCGCGGAGGTGGAGAGCGGGCTCGGGCTGCGCAGCCCCGTGATCGTGCGCGCCGGGTTCGACCGCCCGAACCTCGCGTTCGCGGTGCGCGCGCTGCGCACCCACGAGGCGCGCCTCGCCGCGCTCGTGGCGGAGCTCGAGGCAGCCGGTTTGCGCGGCGCCGGGCAGCGAGGCTCGCGCAGCCCGCAAGGCCGCGAAGCGGCCGCGCAGCGAGGCGAAGCCGAGCGAAGCGCGGGCGCCCGCGAAGGGGAGGCGAGCGAAGACCCGAAGGTTGGGCGCGCGATCGTCTACTGCAGCACACGCAAGGTCACCGAGCGCGTCGCGGGCGAGCTGCGCTCGGCCGGGATCGCCGCGGGCCACTACCACGCCGGCCGCACCGCGCTCGCGCGCGAGCGCGCTCAGCACGCGTTCGAGAGCGGCCGCACGCGCGTGCTCGTCGCGACCAACGCGTTCGGGATGGGAATCGATCTGCCCGACATCCGCCTGATCGCGCACTTCCAGACGCCCGGCAGCGTCGAGGCCTACTACCAGGAGGCCGGCCGCGCCGGGCGCGACGGTGCGCTCGCGCGCTGCGTGCTGTTCTTCGGCGCGTCGGACCTGATGACCCAGCGCCGGCTGGCCGCCGCGAGCGGTGCGGGGGCGTTGATCGCGCGGCGCCGCGCCGAGGCGCTCGCCGCGATCGAGCGCTATGCGACCCAGGCACGCTGCCGCCAGCAGGCGCTGGTCGATCACTTCACGGGCGGTGCAGGCGGCCGATCGTGCGGGCGCTGCGACGTCTGCGCGGGCGAGCCGGCGATCGGCGAGCCGCCCCGCGCAGCGAGCGAGCCCGCGCGCGCCGCGGCCCCTTCACTGCCGCCCGAGGCGCTCGACGTGGTGCTGCGCGCCGTGTCGCGCCTCACGCGCCCCGTCGGCAAGACCAACCTCGCGCGCGCGCTGCGCGGCAGCCGCGCCCGCGCGCTGTCGCGCGGCGGCCTGCTCGCGATGTCCGAGCACGGCGCGCTCGCGGAGTACAGCGAGGCGCAGATCAACGCGGCGATCGACGCGCTGCTCGGCGACGGCCGCCTGCGCCGCACCGGCCGCAAGTACCCGACCGTGTGGCTGCCCGGCCGGCCTGTGCGCGCCGCGCGCGCGCACGGGGACGGCACCGCGCCGCGGCGCGCGCAGTCGCAGCGCTGGGGCGGTCCGATCGCGCGCGCGCTCGACAACTACCGCCGGCGCCGGGCGCGCGCGCTGCGCTGGAAGACCTACATGGTGTTCCAGCACAGCGTGCTGCTCGCGATCGACCGCGCTCAGCCGGATTCGCGCGAGGCGCTCGCGAAGATCCCGGGGCTCGGCCCCGCGAAGCTCGCGCGGTTCGGCGACGACATCCTGGAGCTCGTGCGACAGCATCGCGCGGACTGAGACGGCCGCAGGACGGAATACGCTTCGCCAATCCGCCCTACAATCCCGCCGGAGGTCCCCCGATGGCGAGCGACCTGTTCTCCACTCCCGAGCACGCGTTGTTCCGCGAGACCGTGCGCAAGTTCGTCGACGAGGAGCTGCGCCCGCGCGCGCGCGAGTTCGACGCCGCCGGCCGGTTCGACAAGCGCCTGTACAAGAAGATGGGCGACCTCGGAATGCTCGGGCTGCGCTACGACCCCAAGTGGGGCGGCGCAGGCCTCGACTACTCCTACATGGCGATCCTGTTCGAGGAGATCGGCCGCTGCGACAACGCGGGTGTCGCGATGGGGATCAGCGTCCACACCGACATGGCGACGCCCTCGCTGCACCAGTTCGGCAGCGACGACCTGAAGCGGCAGTTTCTCGCGCCCGCGATCGCGGGCGAGATGGTATCCGCGATCGCCGTCACCGAGCCCGGTGCGGGCTCCGACGTGTCGGCGATCCAAACGCGCGCGGAGCGCTCCGGCGACGGCTGGGTGATCAACGGCTCGAAGATCTACATCACCAACGCCGCGACGGCGGACTGGCTCTGCCTGCTCGCCGTGACCGATCCGAAGGCCGGCTACGGTGGGTTCTCCCAGATCATCGTGCCCACCGACACCCCCGGCTTCCGCTACGACCTGCTCGACAAGATCGGCAACTGGGGCTCCGACACGGGCCAGCTCTACTTCGAGAACGTGCGCGTGCCGGTCGCGTACACGATCGGCGAGATCGGGCGCGGCTTCCAGCAGCAGATGATGCAGTTCCAGGACGAGCGCCTGGTCGGCAGCATCAGCAGCATCGCCGCCGCCTGGGACAACTGGGAGTGCACCCGCGCGTGGGCCGAGCAGCGCGTGCTGTTCGGTCAGCCGCTCTCGAAGATGCAAGTCACCCAGTTCAAGTTCGTCGAGATGCTCACGCAGCTCACCGCGGCGCGCGAGCTGACCTACGCCTGCATTCGCGCGCGCAATCGCGGCGAAGACGCGACGCCGCTGATCACGATGGCGAAGATCTTCTGCGCGCGCGTGGCGCGCTATGTGGCCGACGAGTGCATCCAGCTCTCCGGCGGATACGGCTACATGAAGGAGAGCGCGGCGGGGCGCGCGTTCGTCGACAGTCGGCTGATCAGCATCGGCGGCGGGTCCGACGAGACGATGATCCACTATCTCGCCAAGCAGCTCGGGTTCTAGGAGAAGCGACCGTGAACGAGGTGACGCGATACGAGCGCCGCGGGCAGGCGGGGTGGATCACGCTGGCGTCTCCGCAGACGCGCAACGCACTCTCCGCGGAGGTCGTGGCGGGACTCGCCGCGCATCTGCGCGAAGCGATCGCGGATCCCGCCGTGCGCGCCGTCGTGCTCACGGGCGAGGGCCCGGCGTTCTGCGCGGGGGCCGATCTCAAGAACCGCGCTGCTTCGGGCGAGAGCGGGCAGGGCAACCCGTTCGTCGGGATCCTGCGCGAGATGCGCCACGGTCCGAAGCCCGTGATCGCAGCGGTGAACGGTCAGGCATTCGGCGGCGGCGTGGGGCTCGTGGCGGCGGCCGACATCGCGATCGCCGCCGACACGGCCGTGTTCAGCTTCAGCGAGGTCCGGATCGGCGTGATCCCAGCGATGATCTCGGTGGTGGTGCTGCCCAAGCTCGGCGAGCACCAGACGATGCGCCTATTCCTGACCGGCGAGCGGTTCGACGCCGCGCGTGCGCTCGGCTACGGCCTCCTGCACCGCGTGGTGCCGCCGGACCGGCTCTCGGCCGCAGTGCAGGAGGAGATCGACGCGATCGCGAGGGGCGGGCCGAATGCGGTTCGAGAGGCGAAGCAGCTCGTGCGCGCGGTCGGCCGCCTGCCCGAGGACGAGGCGTACCGCTTCGCGGAGAAGAAGATCGCCACGCTCTTCGCCTCCGAGGAGGCGGCCGAGGGGATGGCCGCGTTCGCGCAGAAGCGCGCGCCGCGCTGGGTCCACAGCGAGTGACCCGGCCGTCCCACAAAGCCCCAGCTCTCTGTAATTTTTGACCTTTTCGGGGGCTTGCCGAGCGCACCGCTCTCCCGAACTCTACCGGCCCATGCCGACCCCCCCCTCCCGTGTGCCCCGCGCGCGCCCGCGGCTGCGCGCGCTCGGATGCGCGCTCGCGAGTCTCGCGCTCACCCTCGCGACTCCCGAGCGCGCCGCCGCCTTCAACCTCGACGACGTCGCCAAGCGGGCGAAACGGAGCGCCGAGCACAAGTACCGCGAGCCCGAGCGCAACCAGCCCTCGTGGATGCGCGAGATCACCTACGACCAGTGGCGCGACATCCGCTTCAAGCCGGAGCGCGCGCTGTTCCTCGACAAGAACCTGCCGTTCACGGTCCAGTTCTTCCATCCGGGCTTCTTCTACGACCGCTCAGTGAAGGTGAACGTGGTCACCGACAAGGGCGTGGCCTCCGTGCCGTTCTCGCCCGACCAGTTCGACTATGGCAAGAACGAGTTCGGCAGCCGCGTGCCCCAGGACCTAGGGTTCGCGGGCATGCGCATCCACTACCCGATCAAGAAGCCGAACTACCGCGACGAGGTGATCGTGTTCCTCGGCGCCAGCTACTTCCGCGCGATCGGGCGCGATCAGGCCTACGGCCTCTCGTCGCGCGGGCTCGCGATCGACACCGCGCTGCCGTCGGGCGAAGAGTTCCCGTGGTTTCGCGAGTTCTGGCTCGTGCGGCCGGCGCCGGGCGCGCAGGAGCTCACGATCTACGCGCTGCTCGACAGCCCCAGCGCGGTGGGCGCCTATCGCTTCGTGATCGCTCCGGGCGTCGAGACGCGCGTGGACGTCGAGATGCGGATCTTCCCGCGCGCCGAGATCAAGAAGCTCGGCGTGGGCTCGCTCACGAGCATGTTCCTGCGCGGCGAGAACGGCGACGGGCCGATCGACGACTATCGCCCCGAGGTGCACGATTCCGACGGACTGCTGGTCGCAGCGCGCAATGGCGAATGGCTGTGGCGGCCGCTCGAGAACCCGCACTCGCTCAACGTGTCCTCGTTCGCGACCGTGGGCCCGCGCGGTTTCGGGCTGCTCCAGCGCGATCGCAACCTCGACCACTACCAGGACTTCGAGGCGCGTCAGGACCTGCGACCGAGCGTCTGGATCGAGCCGAAGGGCGACTGGGGCGCGGGCCGCGTCGAGCTCGTGGAAATCCCGACGTACAAGGACATCAACGACAACGTCGTCGCATCGTGGGTGCCGGACGCGAAGATCGACCCGGCGGCCCCGCTGACTCTGGCATACTCGATGTACTGGTATGGCGAAGACCACACGCGGCCGCCGGCCGGCTGGACGAGCTCCACGCGCAAGGACCGTGGGACGGTCCCGGGAGCGCGCCGCATGGTGGTCGACTTCGAGGGCAAGGCGCTCAGTAAGATTCCCGCCGACAGCGTGGTGGAGGGTGTGGTGACAGCCGGGGTCCGCGGCGGGAACGGTG
>DATFWW010000194.1:0-2270 GCA_035258825.1 Myxococcota bacterium | reverse complement strand
CCGATCGCGAAAGATCAGGCACTCGCGCTCCGGCACGCGCGCCGCGATCGCCTCGTGGAGCCACGCGAGGTTGACCATGTCCAACTCCTTCTATCCCATGCGGCGCAGCGCAACGAGCGCGTCGAGTGTGGACGCGACCGCGTCGCGCTCCCCCGACGCCGCGAAGCCGCCGTCGGATCCCTGCTCGGTCAGCAGTCCGATCACGAGGTCCTCGCGTGAGAGTGGGGCACCCGGCAGCCCGTGCGCGTCGCACCAGACGAGCACGCGCGCGGTGCGCACCGCGTCGAACGCGCGCGTCGTGAACCCGCGCGCGAGCTCGCGCCCGCACCACTGCAGGATCGCGTCCGACGCGTCGTGATCGACGTTGGCGAAGCAGTGCGCGTGGGCGGCGATCGCACTCCACGAGCGCGCGCCGCCCTGCACGCGATCGGGAGAGAAGTCGCGCGCGAGGAAGTCCGCAGCCGCGGCGAGCAGCGCGGGCCGCGCGTAGCGCGTCTTCGCGAGGTGACCCGCGATCATGCCGGTCTCGAACCAGCGCGCTTCGAGCGGGCGCCCCGGCGCGAATCCGCCGTCGCCGGCCTGTCCGCGCGCGAGCGCTTCCGCCCACGCCCCGACGCGCGGATCGCCGAGCGCGCGCAGGTCGTCGCACACCTCGAGCGCGCCGCGCAGCGCCGACGCGTCCGATCGCTCGGGCGCGAGCTGCGCCACGGCGTCGGCGGCGGGCGCGCGCCCGGCGAGCGCGCCCGCCCGCGCGCGCGCGAGTGCATCGCCGCGCGCATCGACGTACGCGGCGGCGCGCAGCATCGCGTCGGTGGTGGCCCGATCCACGAGGGCTGGTAGTGTAAACGCCCTTGACACCGCCGAGCGAACGCCCGACCAACCGGCTCGCCTCCGAGACGAGCGCCTACCTCCGCCAGCACATGCACAACCCGGTGGACTGGCATCCCTGGGGCGCGGATGCGCTCGCGCGCGCGCGGCGCGAAGACCGGCCGCTGCTCGTCTCGATCGGGTACAGCGCGTGCCACTGGTGTCACGTGATGGAGCACGAGTCGTTCGAAGACCCGCAGACCGCCGCGCTGATGAACGAGCTGTTCGTGTGCATCAAGGTCGATCGCGAGGAGCGGCCCGACGTCGACCAGATCTACATGGACACGGTCACGGGGCTCACCGGACACGGCGGCTGGCCACTCACGGTGTTCTGCACGCCCGACGGCCGGCCGTTCTACGGCGGCACCTACTACCCGCCCGAGCCGCGCCACGGCATGCCCGCGTTCCGCCAGGTGCTCGCCGGGGTCGCGCGGGCCTATCGCGAGCGGCGCGACGAGGTCGTGCGCAGCGCGGCCGAGATCACCGAGGCGCTGGCGCGCCGCCCGATCGCGGGCAGCGCGCTGCCCGGCAAGGAGGCGGCCGCGCAGGGCGCGATGCGGCTGCTCCAGCGCGCGGACGCCGAGAACGGCGGCTTCAGCGGCGCGCCCAAGTTCCCCACGCCGACCTCGCTCGACCTGCTGCTTGCGGCCGGCGACGCGCTGCCCGAGCGCAAGGCGCGCGAAGCGCTCGACCACGTGGTGCTCTCCTGCCGAGAGATGGCGCGCGGCGGCCTCTACGATCACCTGGGCGGGGGCTTCCACCGCTACAGCGTCGACGCGCGCTGGTGCGTGCCGCACTTCGAGAAGATGCTCTACGACCAGGGACAGCTGCTGCGCACCTACACCGAGGCGTGGCGGCGCTCCGGCGCGAGCGACGAGGACCTGCTCTGGCCCGTGCGCGAGACGGCCGCATTCCTGCGCCGCGAGATGAGCCCGCCCGAGCGGGAGGGCGGCTGGTATGCGAGCCAGGACGCCGACAGCGAGGGCGAGGAGGGCCGCTTCTACGTCTGGACGCCCGCCCAGGTCGCCGCGGTGCTCGGCGACGCGGCCGCGGAGTTCTGCGCCGCCTACTCGGTCACCGAGCGCGGCAACTTCGAGCACGGCACCACCGTGCTGATGGACCGCGTCCGCAAACCGCGGGCGGAATTCGCCGCGGAGCGGGCGAGCCTGTTCGCGGCGCGCCGCGCGCGGATCGCGCCCGGCACCGACCACAAGCGCGTGACCGCGTGGAACGCGCTGTGCATCTCGGGCCTCGCGCGCGCGGGATCGCTGCTCGAGGACGCGGCGATGCTCGCCGACGCCGTGTCTGCGGCCGACTTCCTCGCCGCGTCGCTCGTCGACGCGGACGGGCGCCTCCTGCGCATCTGGAACGAGGGCCGCGCCCACGTGCTCGCGTTCCTCGAT
>DATFWW010000193.1:0-15140 GCA_035258825.1 Myxococcota bacterium | reverse complement strand
ATCGGCCAGGCGCTCCGCCAGATCGCGCTCTGGCTCTCCGCTGCACGCGACCAGCACTCCCGCGTAGGCGGCGACCTGGATCGTCTCCCTCCGCGTTTGCGCGCGTGGACGAGGACGCGGCTCTCGCACAGGACGCCGGCGGACATCCTGGCTCGCGTGCTGCTGACCGACGACCCCGAGTGCGTGTCGTTCGACCGTGAGCAACGCGACGCCAGAGCCTGCGCCGTGTCGTTCGTGCTGCGCCAGGCCGGGCGCTCGAAGGGCCCGCCGGTCGGCCTGTATCTCGCGCGGGGTGCACGGCCGATGGGCAGGCGCATACTGCGCGCTCTCGGGCCCGTCCTTCAGTTATTCCGCCTCATGAACGCGGAGCAGACCGTACGCCGTCAGCTGCCGCCTGAGCGTCGCCCTCAACACGCCCTGTCACCCGTTCCGCGCCCCGTGAAGCGCTGGAGTCATCTACTTCGCGCGTATCTCGTCACCGACGACGGGGACGCGTATTAACCGCTCGCCGCCCGCGAGCATCAAGGAGAAAGATCATGCCCGAGAACGTCACGAGAGTAGTCGCCGATCAGAGCAGCATCGAAGCCGCCGAGCGCGCCCGCGCCGCCGAAGAGTCACCCCAGGATGCAGCCCGCGAAGCCGCGCTCGGCCAGGTCCGCAAGTTCGTCGCCGGCGGCGGGACCGGCACCCATCGCACCGATGCGCGCGGCTACCAGCAGAACCAGGTGCAGCGCGCCACGATCCCGCGCACGCAGCTGATCGACGGACAGGAGTCTGTCCGGATCGGCGCAATCACGACCTCGCCCGCCGGCGCGCGGAACGCAGGGCTGATCGACGCCGACGGCAACCTGACCGAGAAGGGCCGCCTGGTCGCCGATGGTGGCAAGGACCGCCTTCCAGCGGAGCGCGCACCACAGCAGGCGGCCGACCACGCTGACCGCGTTCGCCCAGGGCATGCACGCGCCGAGGGGTTCACCTTCGTCGCGATGAAGGCCGGCGAGTCGCTCTCGAACATCCCTGAGGCCGACATCCGGTCGATCAGCGAGAAGCTCCGCGCAGCACAAGGCCGGCTCTCGCCCGACGAACGAGCGGCTGCCGAGCGCGATGTACAGAGCCTGCAGGCGGAGCTCGCCAAGCGTCGCGGTGAGGTCGTCCAGCCTGCCCCGAACGCCGAGCAGGCGAGCGACACCGCCGCTGGCGACCAGGGCATCTCCGCGCAACTCGCGCAGACCGTCGGTGAACGGGTCGCCGAGGGCAGCTTCGAGACTGCGATCCAGGCCTCCGGAGCTCATCGTCAACGAGCTCAACCAGAGCCCGGCCTATCGGTCCGCCCGCAGCGCCTACCTCGACGGCGCTGAGCCGACCGAGCAGACGTTCAAGGCGATCGCGGCGGAGCTCCAGATAACCCCGGCGGAGGCTCGGGATTACGTGGCGGTCTCCCTGGACGGTCATCGAGCTGAAGCGGCGCTCGCGGTCTCCGCGATCCTCAGCCCCGAGGAGGCGGACTCGTTCGCGGCGATGCTGGAACACCGTCCCGACGTCATGCGCAAGGCCGCGAGCGCCCACGTCCGAGCGGGCAGCCTCGTCGGATGGACCGGAGCTGCTCGCGAGTTCAAGGCGGCGCTCGATGCGGTCGGCGACCTGAACGACTTCATCGGCGAGTCGGCCGACGGCTCGCTGGTGTTCGAGGACGACGGCGGCCGGTTGTGGTTCAGGCCCGCGAACGGCGGGCGTGTGGTGGACCTGCGAGCGGCGATTGGCGCCGGCATCGCCCGGCTCGCGTAGGAGGGAGAAGCAATGAGTAACGGCCTAGCTATCGGGAAGCTCGCAACGTCTCGCCGAGGAGCAGCGCGTAGGGCGCCGGCTGTACGACCTACTGTCACCGCGGACCATCTACTCGACGCGATCGAATCGACGCAGACGTACGTCCTGATGCTGGCCGATGAAGTCAACGCACTTCGCCGTGCGCTGCTCGACGAGGGCTGCACCGATGAGTGAACACCAGCCCGACCGCGGGCGATCGAACGCGATCACGCGCGAGCACGAGGTCCCCAAGCTGCCGAAGCGCGATCTGTTGCAGGAGCTCCGCGACGCGCTGGCAAGTCGTGACGCCGAGCAGCGCCCCAACGAATCTTGGCCTGGCCGGGACATCGTGAAGCCCTGATGGGAAGGGCGTCGGCTGGAGCTAGCGGAGCTCCGCCGCGCCGACGGGGGCGCAGAGTTCTGGCTGGGCTCTTGCGTCCTCGTCATACCCTAGGCCCGGGGACGGTGTGTCGAGGAACGGGCACCTCGCATGCCGTCCTCGCGGCCGTCCTGGTGCTCGACCTAGAGCTCCTCCTGGGAGAACACCTATCGAGTGCGAGGCTTTTTTCTAAAACGGCTCGATCGCAACACCACGCGCGCTACACCGCGCCACACCACGGACTGCGTCGCGCTTGCGGACTCGTTCTGCATCAGGTACTTACGCCGAGCCGGTGGAACCAGGTTTCCCTGGTCAACATGCCCGACGCGTGTTACCACGAACCCGATGAGCCCCCATACCCATCCGCCTCCGCGCAGCTGAGCTGGCGTCCGCGTGACTGCCGTGTTCGCCGGGATCGCGCATGCCATGCGCGCGACGACGTCGTTCGTCGTGCGCGCGGTGCTGTTGCTCGTCCTGCTCGAGGGCACAGCGAGCCTCGTCGACTTTGCGCTCGGCCTCGCCGAGGGGCTGCAGCCGCCCGAGCGCGAGCGACTGCACATGCACTTCGATCCCGAGCTCGGGTGGACGAGCATTCCCGATACGCGCCTCGAGAGTTTCTACGGCCCGGGGCGCAGCCTCACGATCAACAGCCAGGGAGTGCGCGCGGAGCAGGCCTATGCCCCGGCGCGCCCGCCTGGCCGCCGCCGCGCGCTCTGCGCGGGCGACGCGTTCACGTTCGGTCCCGACGTCGACGACGACGCCACCTGGTGCGCGCAGCTCGAGCAGATCGAGCCGACCTTCGAAACGGTGAATCTCGGCCAGCCTGGCTACGGGCTCGACCAGATCTTCCTGCGCGTGCGCCGCGACGGCGCGGCATTCGACTTCGACGTGCTGGTGGTAGCGCTCACGCGCGACGCCTTCACGCGCATGGAGAAGGACAACTACCACCACTACGCGAAGCCCGTGCTGCGGATCGCTCCCACCGGCGCGCTCGAGGTGCGCAACGTCCCCGTTCCCAACACTGGCGAGCGGATGCCGTGGCTCGTGCGCAACCAGTCGGTGTTCGAGCGCCTGCGCATCGTCGAGCTCGCGCGGCCCGCGATCCGCGCGCTGCGGCCGACGCAGCCGCCGGGACTGACCACGGGCGAGCTCGCGGAGCTCTCGGGGAAGGTGTTCGGAGAGCTGGCACAGCTCTGCGCGCAGCGCGGCGCGACGCTCGCGCTGGTCTACCTCCCGACCTACGCGGACTACGAGAACCCGGGCGAACTCTGGCGCGCGCGGATCGCGCGCGAGGCGCGCAAGCGCGAGATCGCATTCTTCGACCTCGTCGAAGAGCTGCGCGCGCTGCCGCGCAGCGATGCCGCCCGGCTCTACGAGCCGCTCGACCCGAACGGTCTCTCCGGCAGGGAGGCCCCGCTCAGCGAGGCCGGCCACGCGTGGGTGGCGGAGGCGCTGCGCGCCCACCTGCGCCGTCTGCCGTCGGTCGCCGCGCTCCTCGAGGGCCCGCGCGTCCGAATCCCGGCTACCATGCCGCGACGGGAGCGGCCATGGGCGAATCCTTCGATCTCCTGATTCGCGGCGGCACGATCGTCGACGGAACCGGCGCACCGCGCCGCGCGGGCGACGTCGGGATCCGCGGCGGGCGCGTCGCGGCGCTCGGCGTGGTCCGCGGAACTGCGGCGCGCACGATCGACGCCGATGGCTGCGCCGTCGCACCGGGCTTCGTCGACATCCACACCCACTACGACGCGCAGCTGTTCTGGGACCGCATGCTCTCGATCTCGCCCTGGCACGGCGTGACGAGCGTGGTGATCGGCAACTGCGGATTCGGCATCGCGCCGACGCGCCCGGCGCACCGCGATCTGATCCTGCGCACGCTCGAGAGCGTCGAGGGGATGTCGCTCGACGCGCTGCGCGCCGGCGTCGGCAGCGACTGGCCGTTCGAGACCTTCCCGGAGTTCCTCGACGCCCTCGACGCGCGCGGCACCGCGATCCACGTCGCCGCGCTGGTCGGCCACACGCCCGTGCGCCTGTACGTGATGGGTGAGGACGCCACCGAGCGCGAGGCGACGCCGCAGGAGGTCGCGGAGATGCAGGAGATCGTGCGCGGCGCGCTCGCCGCCGGGGCGATCGGGTTCGCCACGTCGCGCGCGCCGACGCACGTCGGCTATGCGGGCAAGCCGGTACCGAGCCGGGCGGCGGCGTTCGCCGAGGTGCAGGCGCTCGCGGACTGTCTCGCGGAGTTCGACCACGGCGTCATGCAGGCGACGGTCGGGCGCGACCTGTTCATCCCGCAGCTCGGCGAGATCGCGCAGGCGATCGGCAAGACAGTGAGCTGGACCGCGCTGCTGCAGGGCCTGTTCGGCCCCGACGGCCACCGCCGCGCGCTCGAGCTGAACGCGAAGCTCCAGGAGCAGGGCATCGACGTGGTCCCGCAGGTTTCGTGCCGGCCGCTCGTGCTGGAGTTCCAGTTCTCGGCGCCGTTCCCGTTCGAGAGCCTGTCGCTGTTCACGCCCGTCTCCGCGGCCGACCGCGAGGGCAAGAAGCGCATCTACGCCGACCCCGAGTGGCGCGCGCGCTTCCGCGAGCGCGCGAGCGAGGGGGCGATCACGCGCAACTGGGACGCGATCGCGATCAGCGACTGCCCGGGCCAGCCCGACCTCGCGGAGCGCAGCGTCGCGGCGGTGGCGGCCGAGCGCGGCGCCGATCCCGTCGACCTGATGCTCGACCTCGCGATCTCCACCGACCTCGCCGCGCGCTTCCGCATGCCGGTGGCCAACACCGACGAGTCCGAGGTGGCGGAGCTGCTGCGCCATCCGAGCACGGTGCTAGGCCTGTCGGATGCGGGCGCGCACGCGAGCCAGCTCTGCGACGCCTGCGCGCCCACCCACCTGCTCGCGCACTGGGTACGCGACACGAATACGCTCTCGCTCGAGGAGGGCGTGCGCCGGCTCACGTCGGCCACCGCCGACCACTTCGGGCTGCGCGGCCGCGGTCGGCTCGCGGTCGGGCTGCCCGCGGACGTGGTCGTCTTCGATCCCGACACGGTCGCGTGTGGCCCGCTGCGGCGCGTGCGCGATTTCCCGGCCGGCGCCGATCGGCTCGTCTCCGACGCGGCCGGGATCCGCGCCGTGGTGGTCGAGGGCACGCCGATTCGCGAGGACGGGCGCGACGCGGTCGATCCCGCCGGTCCTCTGCCCGGCCACGTGCTCCGCGGAGGAAGCTGAATGGGCTATCCGATCATCTCCGCCGACTCGCACATCACCGAGCCTCCGAACACCTATCTCGATCACATCGCGTCGCGCTGGCGCGACCGCGCCCCGCGCATGGTGCGCCGCGAGGACGGCGGGGACGTGTTCGTGGTGGACGGCATGGCGAAGCCGGTGCCGATGGGGCTCGTGGCCGCCGCGGGGAAGCCGGCCGAGGAGATCCGGCTGCACGGCGTCCCGTTCGAGGACATGCACCGCGGCGGCTGGGATCCCGACGCGCGGCTCGCGGATCAGCTGCGCGACGGCGTGTCGGCCGAGATCCTGTATCCAACGGTGGGAATGGTCCTGTGCAACCACAGGGACTTCGACTACAAGAAGGCCTGCTTCGACGCCTACAACCTCTGGATCGCCGAATACTGCTCCAAGCATCCCGAGCGCCTGCTCGGATGCGGCCAGACCGCGATGCGCTCTCCCGAGGAGGGGATCCGCGACCTCGAGGCGATCCGCGCGCTCGGCCTGCGCGGCGTGATGATGCCGGGGCATCCCGCCGTGGAGGACTACGACAAGCCCGTCTACGACGACTTCTGGCGCGCCGCGATCGAGCTGGGCATGCCGCTGTCGTTCCACATCCTGACGACGCGCAATTCCGACGCGCACCGCGGCCCTTTGATGAACGGCTTCCTCACGATCGTGCGCGGCTGCCAGGACATCATGGGCACGCTGATCCTCGGCGGTGTCTTCGAGCGCCATCCGAAGCTGCGCGTCGTCTGCGTCGAGGCGGACGCGGGCTGGGTGCCGCACTACATGTACCGGATGGACCACGCCTACAAGCGGCACCGCAACTGGCTGCCGGCCGGCCAGAAGCTCTCGCGGCTGCCCTCGGAGTATTTCGCCGAGAACATCTACACCACGTTCCAGGACGACTGGGTGGCATTCAAGACCGCGAATCTGATGAACTGGCGGCGGCTCTTGTGGGCGAACGACTTCCCGCACAGCGACTCGACCTGGCCTTGGAGTCAGGAACTGCTCGCCGAGCACCGCAAGGATCTCGACGAGGTCCAGCAGCGGGCCATCCTGTCGGGCAATGTCGCCGAGCTGTACGGGATCGACACGGCGTCGCTTCCGCAGGCATCGGCCTAATGGGGGGGAGAGATGATGAGGAAGCTCGGGGTTCTGATCGCTGTGGCAGCGGCGGCAGTGGCGTGCGGAGAGACGCGCGAGACCGCCGGTGCGGCCACCGAGAAGTCGCAGACGTTCAGCGACGCGGCGGGTGAGCTCGCCGACGACGTCGCCGAGGACGTGGGCGCCGCCGGGGACGAGGCGGCGGATGCGGCCGACGACGCGACCGACGCGGCCAGGAAGGATGCCTCCGGCGCGGCCGCGGCCCCGGAGGAAGGGATCAAGACCGAGTAGCTCGCCGGCGCCCCCGAAGCCTCGGCTTCGGGGGCGCGCGACCCTCAATCTCCGCGGCGCAGGTGGAACGACTTCGGCCGCGTGAGCTGCTCGAAGCCCACCCGCGAGAGCGTACAGCCGCGACCCGAGTTCTTGACCCCCGTCCAGGCAAGCGCCGGGTCGAGATAGTCGCAGCGGTTCATGAAGAACGTGCCCGTCTCGACGCGCGCCCCGAGCGCGAGCGCCGCGCCTTCGTCCGCCGTCCACACCGACGCGGTGAGCCCGAACTCGCTGTCGTTCATCCGCGCGACGGCCTCGTCGTCGCCCGCGACGCGCGCGATTCCCACCACGGGACCGAAGCTCTCCTCGGTCATCACGCGCATCCCGTGATCGACGTCGACGAGCACCTGCGGCGCGAGGTAGGGCGTGCCCGGCTCGTCGCGCGGGAACTCCTCCGCACCGATCAGCGCGCGCGCGCCGCGCGCGATCGCGTCGGCGGTTTGCGCGCGCACGCGATCGGCCGCCGCCGTGCGCACGAGCGGGCCGAGCGTGGTGGCGGGGTCGCGCGGGTCGCCGAGCACGTATTTGCGCACGAGTGCGGTGTACTGCTCCACGAACGGCTCGTAGACGTCCCCGTGGACGTAGATGCGCTCGATCCCGCAGCACGACTGCCCCGCGTTGAAGAACGCGCCGTCGACGAGCGCCGCCACCGCGAACGCGAGGTCCGCGTCGGGGCGCACGTAGGCCGGGTCCTTGCCGCCGAGCTCGAGGTTCGAGCCGAGGAAGCGCTGTGCGGCCGCCCGCGCCACCGCGCGGCCCGCGTCGACCGAGCCCGTGAACGAGACGAAGTCGATTCCGGGGGATGCGATCAGCCGCTCGGTGGTAGCGTGGTCGCAGTGGAGCAGCGAGAACAGGCCCGCCGGCAGGTTCGCCGCCGCGAACGCATCGGCGAAGCGCTCCGCGCACAGCGGCGTCTGCGAGGAGTGGCGCAGGATCACCGCGTTGCCCGCGAGCAGCGCGGGCACCACCGAGTTCACCGCGGTGAGCAATGGATAGTTCCAGGGGGCGATCGTCAGCACCACGCCGAGCGGCTCGCGACGCACGAGCCGCGTGAAGCCCGGCTTCGCGTCGGGGCGCAGGTCGGCGAGCGCCTCGGGCGCGATCGCGATCATGTGGCGCGCGCGCTCATCGAAGCCGCGCAGCTCGCCGGGGCTGTGGGCGATCGGCCGGCCCATCTGCAGCGTGATCTCGCGCGCGATCGCGTCGCGCTTCGCGACGAACGCGTCGACGAAGCGCGTGCAGAGCTCCGCGCGCTCCGCGATCGACGCCTCGCGCCAGCGCGCCTGCGCCGCGCGCGCGCTTCCCAGCGCGTGCGCGATCTCCGCCTCGGACGCGTAGGCGCGCCGCGCCACGACGGTGCCGTCGATCGGGGACATGCAGACCAGCTCGCCGCCCATGACGGCCCATGTGATAGCGTCCTCGAGCGTGGGCCACACCGCCTTCGCGTTCCGCTTCTGCAGCGGGCCCTCCGGGAACGTCGGCGCGCGGCCGGAGGGCACCGTGCGCACGTCGCCGCGAGCGCGGACCGGGCTCGTGGATGGCTAGGCAGCGGCCCGCATGAGGGCCTCGGCGGACGATGCCGCGAAGCGCCGCTGGATCCGGCGCGCGATCGGATAGCCGATCCTGGACAGGGCGAGGGCCGGACGCGAGAAGGCGGCGATCTCGTAGCGGACCTCGTCCGAGGCGGCGTCGAACGACACCCGGAACCGCTCTTCCCCGCACTCCGCGTGGCCGAGCAGCGTGCCGTAGGCGTAGGCGACCGAATCCCGGTCGGCGAGCTCCCTGTACACGACCCGGCACGGATTGACGAACCAGACTCCGGCGATGCGGATCGAGGTCGCGACGACCTGATCGGACGCTACGGGTCCCGATCCGTGAAAGTGGAGCCAGGGAATCTCGAACTGGCGCCAGGCCAACAGCGCAGCGCGCGCCCGCTCGTACAGCGCGCGCCCCCGACCCAGCGCGAACGCGTGGTGGTCGACGTCGTACCGCCGCGAACTCAGCTCGCGCCGCAGGTGCGGCGAGCCGAGCTCCGCCGTGGCTCCCACTTCCGGGTAGCTGAAGCTCACGCCTGCGGCGCCGCCGGGCGATCCCACGGCGGAACGGGCGTGAAGTGCGCCTCGAGCAGGTCCAGGAACGCGCGCACTTTCGGCGTGAGGATGCGGTGGCGCGGCACGACCGCGAACACCTTCTGTGCCGACCACGCCCAGTCGTCCAGCACCGACCGCAGACGGCCGGCCTCGAGGTCGTCGCCCACGATGAAGCGCGGGAGATAGGCGACGCCGAGTCCGTCGACGAGCGCGCGGCGCAGCGACTCGCCGTGATTCACCGAGAACGGTCCCTTCACGCCGACGGTCTTGCGGTCGCGGAAGCGCCACAGGCGCGGCGTGGGCAGCGCGCTGTAGATCAGGCAGCGGTGATGCCGCAGATCATCGGGCGAATCGGGCACGCCTTCGCGCGCGAAGTAATCGGGTGTGCCGCATACCACGTGCGCGCTGTCGGCGAGCCGGCGCGCGGAGAGCGACGAGTCGGTGCGCGGAGCGATCCGGATCGCCACGTCGAACGCGTCGCGCGTCGCGTCGGGGAGCTTGTCCTCGAGCACGAGGTCGATCGCGATCTCGGGATGGGCGGCGAGGAACGGCGCGACCAGCGGCGCGAGGTAGCGGCGCCCGAACGTGAGCGGCGCCGCGATCCGCAGGAGACCCCGCGGTGCACCCTGGAGGCTCGCCACCGCGCGCTCGGCCTCCTCGGCCTCCTGCGCGATCCGCGCGCAGCGCGCGTAGAACTCGGCGCCGATCTCGGTCAGGTGCATCGACCGCGTGGTGCGGTGGAGCAGCTGCGCGCCGATCCGGTCCTCGAGCGCGGCGATCTGCTTGGAGACGGCCGCGCGGGTCTGGCCGAGCACCTTGGCCGCGGCCGCGAAGCTGCCCGCATCCACCACACGGGCGAACAGGATCATCTGCTGGGCGTGGAGCATGCCGGCGCGTCCTATCGTCGCTCCGAGAGAAGCGACGGGGCGATCGTACCGCAGATTGTCAACCTGGAGGACGCGCGGTCCGCTCGTCAGAGCACGCGCAGGAACGCGACGAGGTCGCTCCTCTCCTCGTCCGTGAGATTCACCCCAAGTACGAGGTTGAAGAACTCGACCGAGTCTTCGAGCGTGAGTAGTCGGTCGTCGTGCAGGTACGGCGGCGAGTCCTTGATGCCGCGCAGCGGGAACGTCTTGATTGGGCCGTCTGCGGACGCGAGCCGGCCGTTGATCATCTTCTCCTCGTAGAACCGCTCGACGCGCAGGTTGTGCATCGTGTTATCGGTGTAGTAGGGCGGCGCGTGACAGCTGTTGCACCGGCCCTTGCCGAAGAACACCTGCTCCCCGCGCTTCTCGCTGTCGGTGGCCTTCGCGCGATCGAGGACGCCGAACACGTCCAGTTTCGGAGCGGGCGGGAAGTCGAGGATGTCCTGGAACTCGGCCATGAAGTGCACCTGGCTGCCGCGCTCGAGGACGTTGACGCCCTTCTTCGTCGCCGCCTCGGGATCGCCGTCGAAGTAGGCCGCGCGCTGCTCGAATTCGGTGAAGTCCTCGACGCTCTTCATCGCGCGCTGCGAGCCGAACAGGCGCTGCACGTTCACGCCGCGCAGCGTCGGCGTGTCGATCCGGTGGCGGTGCTCGTTCGGGCGGATGTCGCCGACGGTGTGAGTGGCCGCGTTCGTGTGGCCGTTCGAGTGACAGTCGAGACACGCGACGCCCTGGTGGGCCGTGAGCGCGCGGCGATCTTCGGTGGCGTTGAACTGCTGCTGCGGGAACGGCGTGAGCAGGAGGCGCAGCCCCTCGAGCTGCTTCGGATTCAGGATGTCATCGAACAGCTCGTGGAAGTTCGCGAGCGTGACGAGCTTGCCCTGCGACACGTCGCCGAGATCGGGGCGCGTCGTGAGATAGATCGGCGCGGGAAACTCGGGCAGTAGGTGATCGGGAAGGTCGTAGTCGAGATCGAAGCGCGTGAGGTCGCGCGCGGTCTGCCGCTTGATCTCGTCGATCTGCTTCTGCGGGAACACCATGCCGCCCGCCTCGTGGTGCGGGTGCGGCAGCGGATAGAAGCCCGCGGGCCACAGCCCCTTCTTCTTGATCTCCCCGGGCGCGAGCGCCGCGAGGTCGGCCCAGGTCGTGCCCGTAGGCAGCTTCACGCGCACGCCCTCCTGCACGGCCTTGCCCTTCGACATCTTGACTCCGGCGGCCGGGCGATCGGAGAGGTCGTAGCGCTCGGCGAGCAGCGACTGCTGCCGCTTCGCGAACGCTGGCTTCTCCTTCTGGAGACGCTTCACGAGTTCCTCGAAGCTCTCCTCCTTCGCGCTCGAGATCGCGACGGAGCCGAGCAGCAGGGCCACCGCGGCCGCGGCCATGGCGGACCCATGGACGCTGAGCCGGATCTTCATGAACAATCCTCCAGCGGCCCGTTCGCGAGGATGTTGGATCGACGGGACGCGCGCAACGGAGGGAGCTGTTTGGCACGGATCGAGTTGCTCGCCGCGGCGATCGGAGTCCTCGCCGCGACCGCGGGCGCGGGCGCGGACACGCTCGAAGCGGTCCAGGCGCGCAAAGTGCTGGTCTGGGGCGCCGACGCGCAGGGCGGCGCGCCGTTCGAATTCCCCGATCCCAGCGATCCCGCGCAACTGATCGGCTTCGAGGTGGATCTCGCCGAGGCGCTCGCGGCACAGCTCGGTGTCGGCGCGCGCATGCAGCAGGGCGCGTGGGACAAGCTGCTCGAGCTGCTCGCGCGCGGCGACTTCGACCTCGCGCTGTCGGGGATCGAAGCGACCCCCGATAAACAATCGGTCTGCCTGCTCTCCCATCCCTACTACGTCTCGCCCGAGCGCCTCACCGTGCGCCGCGGCGACGCGAGCGCGCCGCGCACGCTCGCGGCGCTGCGCGGGCGCCGCGCGGGCACCCTGCCCGGCTCCGCGGCCGAGCGGATCCTGCGCGCGGCGGGCGCCGAGGTGGCGACCTACGACGGCGGCCAGGACGACGTGTACCGCGACCTCCGCCTCGGCCGCACCGACGCCGTGCTGCTCGACGAGACCGTCACCGCCTACTTCGGCGCGGTCGACCCCGCGCTCGAGGTGCTGCCCGATTCGTTCGGGGAGGTGCGCTATGCGATCGCGATGCGCAGCGGCGACGCCGCGCTGCAGCGCGCGGTGGACGGCGCGCTCGCGGCACTGGCCCGCGACGGCCAGCTGCGCGCGATCTACGAGCGCTGGGGGATCTGGAACGCCGAGACCGCCGCGCTGCTCGGCGACGCCGATGCGACCCCGCGCGGCCCCGCGCTCGCGTGGGAGGCGTGGCGCGCCTCGACCGGGTTCCAGCCGCCGTTCTGGGTGCGCCTCTTCTCGCGCTATCCCGCGCTCTCGGGCGCGTTCGCGCGCGGCGCGGTGCTCACGCTCGTGGTGAGCGCGCTCGCGATGGCGCTCGCGATCGCGCTCGGCGCGCTGCTCGCCTCCGCACGCGCCTTCGCGCCGAAGCCGCTCGCGGCGCTCGCCGTGTTCTACGTCGAGGTATTCCGCGGGACGCCGCTGCTCGTGCAGCTCGTGGTGCTCTATTTCGGGCTGCCCGAGCTCGGCGTGACCCTCTCCCCGTTCATCGCGGGCGTGGTCGCGCTCGGACTCAACTACGCGGCGACCGAGAGCGAGAACTATCGCGCCGGGCTCGCGAGCGTGCCCGCTTCGCAGCTCGACGCCGCGCGAGTGCTCGGGCTCGCGCGCGCGCAGGCGCTGCGATTCGTCGTGTTCCCGCAGGCCGTGCGGATCTCGCTGCCGCCGATGACCAACGACTTCATCGCGCTGCTCAAGGACAGCTCGCTGATCTCGGTGGTCACGCTCACCGAGCTCACCAAGACCTACTCGATGCTCGCGAACGCCACCCACGACCATCTCGGGCTCGGCGCGGTGGTGTGCGCGTGGTATCTCGCCGTGGGCCTGCCGTTCGTGTTCCTCGCGCGGCGCCTCGAGCGGCGGCTCGGCGAGGGTCAGCTCGGGGTGGCGCGATGATGCGCGTGGAGGCGCTGACCAAGACCCATCCCGGCGCCGCCGCGCCGACGCTGCGCGAGGTGTCGCTCCACGCGCCGCCCGGCGCGCTCGTGGCGATCCTCGGCAAGAGCGGCGCGGGCAAGTCGACGCTCTTGCGCTGCGCGTGTGGGCTCGACGCGTTCGACTCCGGCGCGATCGAGGTGGAGGGGACGCGCGTGGTCGGCGGCGGCGATCCCGCGCCGCTGCTCGGCAAGGTGGGCATGGTGTTCCAGTCGCTCGAGCTGTTCCCGCACCTGCGCGTGATCGACAACCTCGTGCTCGCGCCCGTGCGCGCGCGCGGCGACGACGCCGCGACGGCGCGCGCGCGAGCGAGCGAGCTCTTGCGCGACCTGGACCTCCCCGACAAGGAGCGCGCGTTTCCGTCCGCGCTCTCGGGCGGGCAGCGCCAGCGCGTGGCGATCGCGCGCGCGCTGATGGTCGAGCCCAGGGTGCTGCTCTACGACGAGCCGACCAGCGCGCTCGACCCCGCGCTGAAGACGGAGGTCCGGCGCGCGATCGAGCGCGTGGCGGAGCGCAACGGGACCACGCAGCTCGTGGTGACACACGACGAGACGCTCGCGGCCGCGCTCACGCAGACGGTATTCGTGCTCGAGGGCGGAGAGCTGCACCGCGCACAGCGCCTGTGAGACAATCCCGCGCGTGGCCAGCTCGCGCCTGCTCGCGATCCTGTTCGCCGACCTCGTCGCCTCGACCGAGACTGTGGCGCGGCTGGGCCGCGATGCGGGCGAGGCGTGGCGCCAGCGCGCGCTCGGCGCGATGCGCGATGCGCTCGCGGCGTCGCGCGGGCGCGAGGTGCAGCACACGGGCGACGGGCTGTTCGCGGCGTTCGAGAGCGCGAGCGATGCGGTCGCGTGCGGCGTCGCCATCCAGCAACGCCTCGCGCAGGCGAGCCAGCGGCGCGACGCGGCGGCGCCGGCCGAGGCGCGCGTCGGTGTCGCCGCGGGCGAGGCGAGCGAAGACGCCGAAGGAGTACACGGACTCGTCGTGGTCGAAGCCTCGCGGCTGTGTGCTGCGGCGAAGCCGGGCCAGATCCTCGCGAGCGCGCTGATCGAGGCACTCGCGAGCGGCTCGCCACATCGCTTCGCGCCCGTCGGCGAGCTGGCGCTCAAGGGATTGCCGGCACCGGTCGCCGCGCGCGAGATCCGCTGGGAGTCCGCTGCCGCGCCGGTCCCGCTCTCGCCGCGGCTCGCCGAGCTCGCGCGCGGGACGTTCGTCGGGCGCGCGGCCGAGCGCGCGCGGCTCGATGCCGCGATGGGCGAAGCTCGGCGCGGCCAGCGCCGGGTCGCGCTCCTCGCCGGAGAGCCGGGCATCGGCAAGACGCGGCTCGCGTCCGAGCTCGCGCGCGATGCGCACGCCGCGGGCGCGGTGGTGCTCGATGGTCGGTGCGACGAGGATCTCGGCGCCCCGTTCCGTCCGTGGATGCAGGCCCTCCTGCATTTCTCGATCCACGCGCCCGACGCGGAGCTGCGCGCGCTGCTCGCCGACGACGCGATCGACGCGCTGCCGCTCCTGCCCGAGCTGCGCCGCCGCCTGCCGGATCTGTTCGGGCCGGCGAAGAGCGCCGCGGAGCCCGAGAGGTGGCGGCTGTTCGAGGCGATCGATGCGCTCCTGGCAGGAGTCTCGCGCGGCGCCCCGGTCGTGGTGCTGCTCGACGATCTGCACTGGGCGGACCCGCCATCGCTCGCGCTGCTGCGCCATCTCGCGTGCTCGGCGCGGCCCGCGGCGCTGCTCCTGCTCGGCACCTATCGCGAGACCGACCTCGCGCGCACCCACCCGCTGTCCGAGTTGCTCGGCGAGCTGCGCCGCGAGCCGCAGGTCGAGCGCGTGCTCCTGCGCGGCCTCGACCGCGACGAGCTCGGCGCGCTCGTCGCGGCGCGCGCGCAGCACGAGGCGCCCGAGGCGTTCGTGCGCGTGCTGCATACGGAGACCGAAGGGAACCCGTTCTTCGCCGTCGAGGTGATCCGCCACCTCGTCGAGGCCGGCGCGCTGCGCCGCGAGGGCGATCGCTGGATCGGCACGCGCCCGCTGGCGGAGCTCGGCATCCCGGAAGGCGTGCGCGACGTGATCGGCCGGCGTCTCTCGCGCCTCTCGGACGGCACGAACGAGGCGCTGCGCGCGGCCTCGGTGATCGGGCGCGATTTCGACCTGCCGGAGCTCGAGACGGCGTCGGGCCTTGCACGCGATGCGCTGCTCGATGCAATCGAAGAGGCGAGCCGCGC
>DATFWW010000192.1:0-15450 GCA_035258825.1 Myxococcota bacterium | reverse complement strand
AGTCGTCGAAGCGCGTGTACACGTAGAGGTGCCCGCGCGCCTCGTCGAGCACGATCCCCGCCGGCCCGCCGCCGGTCGGGATGTAGTTTGCGCTCGCCGTGGCCGGCTGATAGTCCGCTTCGAAGTTCGGATCCTCGAGCGTCGCCGTGCTGAATACGCCGATCTTGCCCGAGCCGAACGCTGCGACGTAGACCGTGCCCGTGGAGGAGACCGCCATCTGCAGCGGCGTCGCGAGGCTGTAGTTCTTCTGGTCGGCGAGCGGAGGATTCGCGCCCGTGAACAGCCGGCTGTAGTCGATGTGAGGGTTCAAGTGCTGCGGATCGACGCTCCCGGTGGTCGGGTTGATCACGCTGATGCGCGCCTCGGCGACGTGTCCCTGTACGGTGCTCCCGCCGAACACGCCCGGGCCCTCGAAGCGGGTGAGGTTCGGGGAATCGTTGTTCGAGACGTAGAGCTTCCCGCTGATCGGGTTCACCACCATGTTGAACAGCGTCGTGCCGACGTGGTCGAACGGGGCGGGTGCGACGGCGAGGGTATCCGCGTTCACGGCGAACACGTCGTGATCGGGAAGCGTGAACGGCACCACCGCGTCCCAGTCGCGGCCGAGCACGTCGAGCCAGCGCCCCGTCGGCGGATCGAACTTGACGATCAGGCCCGTCTCGGGCGCCGGGTCGCCGCCCGCGTCCGTGCTGGGCCCTGGCAGCCCGCCCGGCGCTGTCGCGCCTCCCGGTGTCGTGCAGGGTCCGGCCGCGGTGAATCCGTCGCAGACCGACTTCTCGTTGATCGCCGTGGTCTGGTTGCCCGACAGGAAGGCCGCGACGTAGACGGTGCTGCCGTCGGGGCTGGTGGCGAGTGCGCGCGGCGTGTCCGCGAACAAGCTCAGGATCCGGATCGGAATCCCACCGAATCCCGATCCGAGGTTGTTCGCGTCCCAGACCCAAACGTCGGCGCGCGGAACGCTTTGAGTGGTGAACAGCGGGTTTCCCGCTCCGGGCGTCACCCCACCGGTGAGCGACGGGTCGCTTCGCTGCTGGCCGCGGCGCGCGGTGGTGACGAAGGCGCGGTTGCCACCGGTGCCCGCGAACACGATGTCGCGCGGCTCGTCACCGACGAGCAGCGTGCGCGTGACGCGCGGCGGGGTCGACCCGAGGTCCACCACGCTGACGCTGTCCGAGAGGTGGTTCACGACCCACGCCTCGGTGTTGGTGCGCGCCGCGACCGCGACCGGCTCCATGCCGACCGGCACCGAAGCCTGGTGCGTCAGGCCCCCTGCGTAGACGGCAAAGATCTCGAGGCGGTTGTCCGGGATGTTGCAGACGAGCAGATGCGTGCCGTCCGGCGTGAGCGCCATCGGGCGCACCGGCCCGCTCTCGAACTCCTGGAACGAAGCCTGTGCGTGCGCCGACCCCTGAACTGCGAGCAGCAGACCCGCCCCAATCGCTACGCGCTGGAGGAATCTCATGTGGCGCGGCCCTCGGCACGCGGGTCGGCCCCGGTGCGCCCCGCGCCGACCCGCACTAACAGATCGCCAGTATACGCCGCGCGCGTGTGCCGTGGGATCCAGAAATCTTGGAGACGCGCTTCCCGGAACGGACGTGCAACCGCCCTAACGACGCCGCGCGGCGGTGGCCAGGCCGAGCAGCCCGAGCCCCGTCAGCACCGCCGTGCTCGGCTCCGGCACGGGCGACACGACGAAGACGCCCGTGAACGAAGCCGCGTCGTGTGCCGTCAGGTTGAAGTCGTACTGGATCCCGATCTTGTTGACGACGGCGGGTCCGGGCAGGCTCGGAATCGGCGTGCCGAAGGCCGCCCCCGACGGCAGATCGTTGGATAGGTACCCGCTGGCGCTCACCGTCGTCAGGTGCGGGAACAGGGTCTGCCACACGGCGCCGTCGATCAGCGCGGTGTACAGCGCGCTGCCGGGGCCCGTCGTCGACAGGGTCGCGGTGTTGCCGTCGTTGTCGGTGACACCGCCCGCCACCGAGCCACCCGTCACCGTGGAGGGACCGATCGCCCCGACGGGCAGCGAGAAGATGACCGTGATCGTCTGATCGAAGTTCGTGTTGTTCTCGATCGCGACCGTGCCGTTGATGGAGGGATCGGCGATGTTCATGTCGAGGCTCGTGATCACGAGCTCACTCCCAGCCGGGATATTCGACCCCGTGCAATGCGCGGTGTCGGTGCCGGTGCTCGCGCACCCGAGCGCGGTCTCGTTCAGAGTCGCCACGGAGGTACCGTTCTGGAGCACTTCCATCGTGAACGGGATGGCTCGCGACGGCGCCGCCGCGAGGAGGATCACACCCGTGAGCAGCGTTAGGCGCATGGCGGCGGCAGATCCGATCTGCATATGACCTCTCGTCGAGTTGGTACATCCACCTGGCAGAGGCTGCCGGGAAAGCACTCTACTGAGAATCCGCTTCTGTTCCTATGAAAAATTCGGCTCTAGAGTTTGCGCCGCCGCCCGGCGAGGAAGGCGAGGCCCAGACCGAGCAGCCCAGCCGTCCCCGGCTCCGGCACGGGCTGCACGACGTGATTGCTCGTGAACGACGCGCTGTCGCCTCCGGTCAGGGTGAAGTCGAGTCGGATCCCGATGCTCGTCGACACGGCCGGCCCCGGCAGGCTCGGAATCGGGTTCCCGAACGACATCTGCGGGATGTTCGACGAGAGGAACGAGCCCGCGGAGACCGAGAACGGGTTGCTGTAGAGGGGCTGCCAGTTCGCGCCGTCGAGCTGCGCGTAGTACAGGGCGCTGCCCGCCACCGTCGAGACCGTCGCCCCGTCGCCGTTGTTGTCCGTGACCGATCCGCGGTAGGAGCCGCCCGTGAGCGTTGCTCCCGGAATCGGGACAACCGGCAGCGTGAACAGGAGCGTGAACTGCTGCGTGGTCGGCTGCAGGTTCGTGACGCCCGTGGTTCCTGTCACGACCGGTTCCTTGTCGATCGTGAGGTTGAGGCTGTCGATGTTGATGAGCGGATAGACACCGCCGTACACCAGATTCTGGACCTGGCAGACCGCCGAAACCCCGTCTGGATTGTCCACGCAACCCAGTCGTGTTTGATCGACGTTGCCGATCAGCACCCCGTCCGCGTACACCTGCAGCCCGAAGTCAATGGCCCCAGCAGATCGAGCCGCGATGGCGACCAGAGCCGCGATCGCGAGCCTTCCAAATACACCAGCAGCGCCAGCCCGCATGCGAAGATCCCCTTCCATGGTGCTCGACAGCCCGAACCGACTGCAGGATCGGTGCCTAAACTCGCCGATTTACAGGCCACTGATTTTGTTGGGGATTTATGACCCAGCGCCGATCGGGCCAGAGTTCCCGGGGAATTAGCGTTCTGCTGTCACGGAAACTGGTTTCCGCTCTTCCCACCCGATTCCCCGAGGGCAGTAGCGCTTTGGCTTCCGGCGCAACTTCGTAAGCAGAATCGCGAGAATTCCTGTCTCGATTCCACTCGCGCCGGTCGGCTCCGGCAAGGCGGTGATGTTGTCCACGCCGATGATCGCGTTCACGGGATTCTGGACGCCGGGCGGATCGAGCGCGTCGGGGTCGTGGCGCAGCAGCAGGCGCTCGATGTTCGCGAGCGAGGCGGCCAGCGTGTCCGATCCAAAGAAACGCGTGAGATCGGGCTCCGCCAGCGCGAACTCCGCCTTCACCCATCCGCTCCCGGCGGGCAGGACGATCGGGTCGGTCGATGTCCAGGCCGTGCACGCCGTGCCCCCGGAGTTGCAGCCCGGTGTGAACAAAGTGATCCGGAGGCTCACGGGATCGGGCCCGAAGTTGACGAGATCGAAGGTCAGCCGTGCCACCCCGGCCGCCCCGTAGTCCCCCGACCACTGCGTTTTGTTGTACGTGCCGAGGTTGCCGCCGCCGGAGGAGACGCGCAGGTAGTGGTCGCCAGCGCCGCCCGGACCTCCCGTGGGCCAATTGGACAGCGTCGAGCCGACGGTCCAGTCCAGGACGGTCCCCGACTGGAAGTCGTCTACCTGGTTCAGTGTAATCGCGGCCGCGGGAACCCTTAACAGACAGATCGCGGCGATCAGCGCGATCTCGCGACACGACCGGGCAGAGTGCCGATTTCTCTCGGGAGGCATCTGGCACCCATCATGCCCGAGACCCGGCGCGCCTCCCATGGGAATTTCGCCCCTTGGCCGCCAGGCGGGAACGGCTGCTCAGAGCTCGCGATCCCGCCGCCCAGCGCGCCGTCCGAAGGCGAGCAGGAGCGCGGCCAGCGCGATTCCCTGCCAGCGCCCGATCGCGGGGATTGAATGCGGCACGGAGCCGGGGTCTCTCGGATCGGAACCCGCCGCCACCTCGGCGCCGTCGCTGAATCCGTCCCCATCCGTGTCGGCGCGCAGCGGGTCGGTTAGATACGTGTTCACCTCGGCGCCGTCGGCGAGCCCGTCGCCGTCGCTGTCCGCGAGCAGCGGGTTGGTCCCGCGCGTGTTCACCTCGGCGCCATCCGAGAGACCGTCTCCGTCGGTGTCGGGGTTGTCCGGATTCGTTCCGAGGCTCGCCTCGGCTGCGTCGGTGAGCCCGTCGCCGTCGCTGTCGATCAGCGTCGCGAGCGCGGCTGCGACGTCGGTGCGCCGGAACGAGAGCCCGCTCTGGGGATTCGTCACGAGCGGGCCGTGCGCCTTCATCAGCGTGCGCAGCGCCGCCGGCGTGAGGCCCGGCTGCGCCTGGAGCAGCACCGCCGCCTCGCCCGCCGCATAGGGGCACGCCGCGGAGGTACCGCCGAACCCGTGGGTTCCCCCTCCCGCCTGCGGCGCGTCCGTGCGCCAGTCGGGCGCGAGCAGGTCGAGATTGGTCCCGCTATTGGCGTGGCAGACGAATTTGTCGGCGCTGGTCGGGTTGTCGGTGCACAGGATCGTCGAGCACTGCGAGTTTCCGCACCAGCTCGTCGGCCCGACGTCGGCGTCGTACACGCCGCCTACCGAGATCGCGTCGCCGATGCACGCGGGAAACGAGATGCCCGCGTCGAAGCCCTCGTTGCCCGACGCGACGAACACGGCCAAGCCCGCCGACGCGAGCGACGACACCGCGTCTGCGGTGTTGCTGCCGCTGCACGGGAACACCGACGAGTTCGCATACTGGATGCTGTCGCCGAGGCTCATGTTGACCACGCGGATGCCGAGCGCGGTGCGGTTCGCGAGCACCCAGTCGAGCGCGGCGTCGATGTCCGAGAACCGACCGCCGCCGGTGGCGCCGAACACGCGGATCGCGGCGATCCCCGCGTCGGGCGCGATCCCGGGCGCCGCGACGACGCCGCCCGACGTGATGATGCCCGACACGCTGGTGCCGTGGCCGTCGGTCTCGGCGGCCGCGCCGGGGCCCGACTGGGTCTGGCGCCCGTTCGGACAGCATCCGCGGCTGGGCGAAGGGTTGTCGTCGCAGAAGCACTGCTGCGCGACGAGGTCGTCGGCGAGATCGGGATGCGCCGCGTCGATCCCGCTGTCGATCACCGCGACGGTGATCCCCGCGCCGGTGTAGCCCTTCGCATGCGCGGTGGCGCCGCCCACGAGCGGCACGCCCTCGGCGAGCGCGCGCGAGACGCGCCGGTCGAGGTAGACGAGCGCGACGTCCGGATGTGAGGCGAGCGCGTCGATGGCTCCGCGCTGCGCCCACGCCGCGAGCCCGGCGATCTGCGCGTAGCGGTGCTTGAGGCGGAAGCTGTTCTTCGGCAGCGCGTCGAGCACGCGCTGCTGTGCGGAGTGGATCGCCCCCGCGCGCGCCGGGCCGGCGGGCATCGCGTCGGAGGTGAGGCGCACGACCACCGCAATTCCCTCGGCGGGCAGCGCGCGCCCGAGCGCGCGCGCTAGTCCGGGCTCGAGGCGGTCCGGCGGAGGCTCAGCGGCCGCGGGTGCAAGCGCCGCCAGCAGCACCGCGAACCCGAGCGAGCCGAGCCAGTGCGCGCGCACGCGTCACTCCGGCGCCAGCACCCGCACCGCCTCGCGCGGATCGAGGGCCTCCTCGACGAGGCCGATGATCGCGGTGTCGAGGCCCGCGTCGAAGTACTCCTGGATTCGCGCGCGGCACTGGTCGGGCGTGCCGTGGATATAGAGGCGGTCGCACGCCTCGTCCGAGAGCGCGGCGCGTGCGCCCTTCACGTCGCCCTCGCCCCAGCGCCTCCACATCTCGGCGTAGTAGCGCTCGTTGCCGAGCCACTCCTGGTGCATCCGATAGGTCGGTACCGAGAGGTAGGGCGCCAGCGAATAGCGGGCGACCTTGCGCACGGTCTCGGCGTCGCGCGTCGGCGAGACGTAGATACGCGCCGCGATCTCCTTGCCGTCGCCGTACTTGCGCACGAACGGCGCGGAACGCGCGACGTCTTCCGGTGTCACGTAGTTCAGGATCGCGCCATCGGCCTCGCGGCCCGCCATCTCGAGCATTCCCTCGCGCAGCGCCGCCACGAGGATCGGCGGCGGCACCTCGACGCGGCGCCGCAGCTTGAACCCGCGCACGGCGAACGTCTCGTACTCGCGGCTGGCTTCGCCCCCATTGAGCGCGGCGCGCAGGAAGCGCACGGTGTCGCGCGTCTGTGCGAAGGGCTTCGCGAATGGCCGCGCGTTCTGGAGCGAGACGATGTACTCCGACGAGCTGCCGAGGCCGATCGCGCAGCGCCCGGGCGCGGCTTCCGCGAGCGCCGCCGCGCTCATCGCGAGCACGGCTGGGCCGCGCGTCTGCACGGGCAGGATCGCGACGCCGAGCCGGAGCGTGGGCGCCCACTGCGACGCGAGCGCGAGCGGCACGAAGCCATCGAGGTCCTGCGCCTCGCTCGTCCAGACGTCGGAGTAGCCGAGCGACTCGAGCTCGGAGACGAAACTGGCCTGGGTCGCGAGCTTCTCTCCCTGGAGCGGGAACGAGATCCCCGTACGCGGCTGCCGGGACACTAATCCGATACCTCGGGGTAGCCGAGCTCGCGCAGCGCGCCGCGGATCTTCGCCGCGGCCGCATCGAGCGCTTCGGGCTTCGGATTCGGGTCGGCCTTCGCGAAATTGAGGTCGCCGATCGCGTCGATCGGGATCAGATGCACGTGCACGTGCGGCACCTCGATGCCGACGATCGCCTGCCCGACACGGGTCGGTTTGAACGCGCGCTCGATCGCGCGCCCGACGCCGTGGCACACCGCCATCACGTGCTGGGCGAGGTCGGGTGCGAGATCGATCCAGTGATCGACCTCCTCGCGCGTCACCACGAGCGTGTGGCCGGGCTTGACCGGGTTGATGGTCAGGAACGCCACGGCGCGGTCGTCCTTCCAGACGAAGCGCGCGGGCAGCTCGCCGCGGATGATCTTCGTGAAGATGCTCGCCATCGCGCCCCCAAGGACACCCGGCGCGCCATTCTAACGTTCGCGCGCATCGGCGGCGGAGTATGATGGCCCGGATCGGAGCCCGTCATCGCCGCCCCTCTCGCCGCCGGAACGCGCGCACGCGCCTCGATCGACCCGATGCCGCCGATCGCGCCGGGCCGCTGGCCCTGGGTCGGATCCGCGCCGGGGCTGTTGCGACAGCCCACGGAATACCTGCGGCGCGCGCGCGCGGCGCTCGGCGACACGTTCGCGGTGGACGTGTTCGGCTACCGGCTGTTCTTCGTGTTCTCCGCCGAGGGCGTGCGGCGCCTCTATGCGCTGCCCGAGCACGAGGCGAGCTTCGGGCTCGCCACGTTCACGCTCGTGTTCAAGCACAAGATTCCGCTCGAGCTCGCGGCCGGGCGGCGCCACCGCCCGCACGATCTGTTCGGCAACCAGGAGGTGGAGGGCTATCTCGAGAATCTCGCGGGCGCGGTGGAGCACGAGCTCGCCGCACTCGGACCCTCGGGTGCGTTCGAGGCATTCGCGTGGGCGCGGCGGCTCGGCCACCGGCTCGGGCTCGCTTGCTGGGCGGGCGCCGAGGCGGCGTCGCCGCGCCACCTCGACCGCCTCGTGCCGCTGTTCGACCGGCTCGACACGTCGGACTCGTTCGTGCGCCCGTGGCGCGCGCTGTTCGCGACCGCCACGGGCAAGCGGATCGAGCGCGCTGCGATGCGCGGAATCGAGGCGGTGATCGGCGAGATCCTCGCCGATCGCGCGCGGAGCGGAGCGCGGCCCGGCGACTACCTCCAGCAGATGTGGGACGCGTGGGCCGACGCGCCCGCCGCCGAGCGCGCTGTGCAGGTCGCGCGCGACGTGATGATCATCCACATGGGCGCGCAGTCAAACCTGTACGCCGCGCTCGCATGGACGCTCGTGAACGTGCTCGTGCGGCCCGATCTTCTCGCTCGGATCGAGGCGGGCGACGACGCGCTGCTCGAGCGCTGCGCCAACGAGTCGATCCGGATCGCGCAGAACTCGCTGACGCTGCGCCAGGTGCTCCGGCCGATCGAGGTGCACGACGGCGTGCGCGAGTATCAACTGCCGCCGGGGACGTTCCTCGCCACGATGCTCTCGCTGAACAACCGCAGCGCCGCGCCGGGGCTCGACGCCTTCGATCCCGACCACTACGAAGGCCGGCGCCTAGCCGCGAGCGTCCCGCTCGCCGCGCGCGAGCTGGTGAGCACGTTCGGCCACGGGCGCCACTCGTGCCCCGCACAGCGCTTCTCGATCTCGGCGATCCGGATCGCGCTGCGGCGGCTGCTCGAGCGCTATCGGCTGACACCGCAGTTCGCGGGCGCCGAGCCGCGGCGGCGCCAGCTCGGCGCCGTCGCGCGAGCAGAACGGCCCTGCCGCGTGGCGTATCGGGTTCGTTAGTCGAATCAACGTTCTCCGACTGAGCGCGCTCCGCGCGCGATCCCGCGATCGCACCGGGCCCGCCCGGGCAAGGCGCGATCGGTGCCGTGGCTACCGACCAGAATGGCCCCGGCGGACAGCCGCACCACTGGATCCGGCGCCGTCTCGACGCCTATCGAACCGCGCCGCCCCCGGCCGCGGGCCCGTGAAGCCGGCAGAAGCCGACAGCTCCGTGACGGGACCGATGGCGAGGCCGTGTGCCGGAGCTCCGACCGCGTCCCTCACACACCGAAGCCGCGGCAGCGAATAACAGCCGGGTGCGGGACGCACGCACGGCCAACCTCCTTCCCGAGGAGCAAAGTTTGCCGGGATGCTGTCAGGTGTGTCGACGCTATGTTAGTTCGTTAGACGAACAAACCGCTCAGCCGACGCGCGAGGCCGCCTGCGATACGGTCACGGGCGACTTCTCGCGCACCTCGCGGATCTTCTGCCGCGCGAACGCGGCGGCCGCGGAGCGGTCCGGCAGCCGGAACCCCGTGTAGAGCACGCGCCGCTCGCGCGCCGCGGGAGGCTGCGCCATGTGCAGCGTGCAAGAGAGGTGCACGGTGATGTCGCCCTTCTCCGTCGGCAGCGCGAAATCGGGAAGGTCGAGTCCGGGCTGTGCCAGCGCGGGCCAGCACAGCGCGCGATGCGAGCCCGGGCGCACGCGCAGCTGGCCCGAGTCCTCCGCGGCGCCCGTCACGGAGATGCCCGTGGTGAGGTTCGAGCAGTCGTAGCTGTGGCGTCCGAGCGAGCAGTCCTTGTGCCACGGCACGTCGGAGATCCCCTGCGCGACGCCGATCGGCTTGAACAGCGCCTCGACGCGATTGCCGCTCAGGACCTGGTGGCGATGTCCGTCGCCGGTCAGCTCGCCGATCCGCAGGAAGTCGGGATCCCCGAGCAGCTCCGCAGCCGCGGTCGACTTCGCGTCGAACGATTGCATGCGCACGAGTCGCCTGGTTCCGTCGCGCAGCGTCACCCACCAGCTGTTTCCGTCGCCGTCGCGATAGTCGCGCGCGGCCACCTCCATGTCGGCCGAGATCCGATCCATGCGCGCGGGGTCGAGCCAGCCGCGCAGGTGCAGGAAGCCGGCCTCGTGGAGGAAGTGGCTCATCTCCGCGGGGTCGCCCTCCGGTCCGAACGCCCGGCCGAGGTCGAGCGGCGATCCGTCGCGCGCCAGGAACGTCACGCCGCCGGGGGTGTGGATCGCGCGCCCGTCGAGCGCCGCGCGCAGCACGAGCCACCAGTCGAGCAGATCGCCGAGGCCACCCGCGCTCACGTCGAGCCGACCGGAGCTGAACAACGCCATCGGCGTCGATTGATCGGAGACGAAGTCGGCGAACGCCTCGGCGGAGAGCCGCCACACGACCGCGCCATCCGCGCTCGCACCCGGCGCGACCTCCGCGCGGTCGCCGCGCCAGAACACCGTCGCCGAGCCGCCGGCCGTCTCGACCGCGAGCGGCCGCAGGCGCAGCCGCGCGGCACCCGGCGCGATCGCGTCCCGCTGCTTCGCCAGCGCGTCGGGCAGCGTCTCGGAGAAGAACCGCGCCGCGTCGATCGGCTCGGCCGGCCCGTCTACGCGCGTGCGGACGTCGACGCTCACCGTCCCGTTCGCCTCCTCGCCGCGGAGATCGGCCCGCGAGAACGCTAAGGCGTTCAGTGCAGGCGCGCGCGCCAGGTGCGTGCCGCGTCGCGCAGCGCGCCCCCGAGCGAGAGGTGGTCGCGTCGGAGCGTGGCCCTGCCGGCCTCGCTGTCCTCGACCACGTAGCGGCGCGCATCTCCATCGTGGCGGCGCACGCGCAGCGTGCGTCCGCTCTGGCGCAGTCGGGCCCCGAACGCGAGCGGTCGAATCGACATCGGATCCTCCCCCGCCGCGGGCGAGCCGCGGCACTTGGAATCCCCATCGGCGCACGCCGTGGACTCCTTGAGCCCGATCGCGGGGTTGGGAGAAAACCTGCGCGCTGGCGAAGGGTTGGACCTCGGGTCAGCGGTTCCAGCGGCTCGTGCGCCACTGGCCGTCCGACCCGTACGCCCGGAGCACGTGACCGGCGTCGAACAGCATCACCTCGACGGCCCCGCCCTCGAGCGCGCGGTCGCGGATCAGCTCGGCGTGCGCGCGCCGAGGGATCGAGCTCCGCCGAGCCGCTCCCGAGCGTGCCGATGAGCATCGACGCGTTGGCCGCGTGGTCGCGATAGCCGCTCGCAAACATCGGCGAGATCTCGCGCAGTCCGGCGCGCTTCGAGACCGGTCACGTGGCGTGGATCGCGAGACGGCAGGATCTCGCGGAAGAACAGAAACGAGACGAGCAGGCCGATTCCCGTGAGTGCCGCCGTGCGCCGCCAACCTCCGCTCAGCAGATCCATGAACATCGGCAGGTTGCGCTCGCGCGCGCTCGCGAGGTAGTCGCGCAGGATGTCGGTGGCCTCGTGCGCGAGATCGGGCTCGGCGCCGCCCTCCACCTCGCGCCCGAACGCGGATCAGCGTGTCGACCTCGCGCTGCGCCTCGTCGGCGAGCACACGGATCCAGGCGTCGAGCCGTACCCGTCCAGCGTGCAACTCATCGACGTGCAGAACGCGGCGCTTTACCCTCGAACCGTTCGGCGTTCTTCGCGTGCAGGTAGAGCTGCGCTGCGCCCGGGCGCGAATCGCGCGGGAACCGCGGGGGTGGAGGGAGCGTGAGCGAGTGCGTGATCTCGGGAACCGGCCTCTGGGTGCCGCCCGAGCGGATCTCCAATTCGGAGCTCGTGGCGTCGCTGGCTGCGGCCACCGAGCGCTGGAACCTCGACCACAAGGCCGAGATCGAGGCCGGCGTCTGCGAGGCGCGCGATCTCCCGAACGAGCGCTTCATCGTGAAGGCGTCGGGGGTCGAGAGCCGCTACGTGATCGAGAAGCGCGGCGTGCTCGACCCCGAGCGGCTGCGCCCGCACCTGCCCACGCGCAGCGAGAACGAGCCCTCGATCCAGTGCGAGATCTCGCTCGTCGCGGCGCGCGAGGCGCTCGCCCAGGCGAACCGGCGCCCCGGAGAGGTGGACGCCGTGCTCGTGGCGTGCTCGAACTTGCAGCGCGCGTATCCCGCGGTGGCGATCGAGGTCCAGCACGCGCTCGGCGGCTCCGGCTTCGCCTACGACCTCAACGTCGCGTGCTCGTCGGCGACGTTCGGCATCCAGGCGGCCGTCGATGCCGTGGCGCGCGGGCACGCGCGGTGCGCGCTCGTGGTGAACCCCGAGCTCACCTCGGGCCACACCAACTTCGCTCTGCGCGACTATCACTTCATCTTCGGCGACGCCTGCACCGCGGTGGTGATCGAGCGCGCCGACGCGTGCCGCGCGGACGCGCCGTTCGCCGTGCTCGGCACGCGCCTCGCGACGCGCTTCTCGAACAACATCCGCAACGACTTCGGATTCCTGAACTGGTGCGAAGACGAGCCGAGAGACCCGAACGAGCTGGTGTTCCGCCAGAACGGCCGCAAGGTGTTCCGCGAGGTGTGCCCGATGGTGGCCGAGCTGATCGGCGATCATCTCCGCGACCTCGGCCTCGCTCCGGGCCAGATCCGGCGCTTCTGGCTGCACCAGGCCAATCTGGCGATGAACCAGCTGATCGCGAAGACCGTGCTGGGGCGCATGCCGGAGCCCGACGAGGCGCCGGTGATCCTCGACGAGTTCGCCAACACGAGCTCCGCGGGGTCGGTGATCGCGTTCCATCGCCGGCGCGCCGATTTCGCGTCGGGCGAGCTCGGGGTCCTCTGCTCGTTCGGCGCCGGCTACTCGATCGGCAGCGTCGTCCTGAAGCGCTGCTAGTCGCTCGCCACCGGCTCCGGCGGCGTGAGCTTGATCGGCACCGCGTCGCGGCTCCAGATCACGGCCGCCGCGCGGTCGATCCAGCCGTACTTCGCGCGAAACAGCCGATCCACGTAGTAGTGGCCGCCATCGCCGTTCCATACCTGAGCGTGGTAGGGGATGTCGTGCTCGCCGCGGCTCAGTGTCACGTCGGGGTTGTCCCGCACCGCCTTCAGCCACAGCCGGTCCGGGCGCTCGGCGCGGATCCAGACCGCGCGGTCGTCGTCCACGACGAACAGCCTCGGGTAGTAGTCGTTGGCGCCGCTGCTGACGTGCAGCGTCACCACCTCGACATTCTTCTCGACCCAGTCGACGCCCGCGTAGGCGAGCGCCACGCAGATCCCGAGACCGAGGATGCTCTTGCGCGAGCTCACGCCAGCCCCCTGTGCGCGGAACGCCTGTTCCCTTACGAATCGGCCGGACGGCAAGGGGCATGAAGCCCGACCCTCCTAGCGCGGTTCGCGGATGCGCAACTTCTGGACCGGTCGCGCGAGTGCAGCCAGGAACCCCGCGGTGTAGCGCGCGCGAACCTCCGCGCGCGGCGCGGCGGCGGCGCCCGCGGCGATCCGCGCGAGCGCGCGGCAGCGCGCGCGCGAGTGGGCGCGTAGCTGGCGCTCGTGGGCGGCGTGGAACGCCGCGACGTCCGCGGTGGTCCAGCGGCCGCGGAACAGTGCGCTCACGCGCGCGTAGCCGAGCACGCGCTCGGCGAAGTGCGCACGCCGCGCCGGATCGCCGAGCTCCGCCTCCTCGGCGATCGGGAGATCCGGGAACGCCTCGCGGACGCCGCGCGCGAACAGGCCCGTGCCGGATCGCCGCCGGCGCGCGCCGGTGCGGTAGAGCGGAACGCGCGCGACGCCACAGCTCGGCGACCCCTTCTTGAACACGTAGCCCGAGAGGTCGAGCGCGCGCAGCGCGCGCACCCGCGCCGCGGTGAATCGCGCGAGCCGCTGCGTGTGGTCGCGGCCGCTCGCGATCTCGATCAGGCGCACGCGCTCTCCTTCGCGCACGAGGCGCATCGGCGGTCGCGGCACGCCGAGCCCCGCCTCGAGCTCGGGGCAGACCGGCACGAATTCCGCGAACCGGCGCAGCGCGGCGCACAGCGCGCGGTCGCGCTTGTGGCCGCCGTCGTAGCGCACCGCCTGTCCGATCAGACAGCTCGAGATGCCGACGCGTACGGGCCGGCGGTCATCGGCTGTCACCACTCCGCGCACGGTAGCGTTCCGCGGCGCGTCCACGATAATCGCGGGCATGTCGGAAATCATCCTCCATCACTACGACCTGTCGCCCTATTCGGAGAAGGTGCGGCTGATGTTCGGCCTGAAGGGCCTCGCGTGGCGATCGGTGCAGATCCCGATCGTGATGCCGAAGCCCGACTACACCGAGCTCACCGGGGGCTACCGGCGCACACCGATGATGCAGATCGGCGCGGACATCTACTGCGACTCGAAGCTCTGCGCGCAGGTGCTCGAGCGGCTGTACCCGACCCCGACGCTGTTCCCGGTCGACGTCGCGGCGATCTGGGGCCTCTCGCGCTGGGCCGAGACGGGCTTCCTGATGGCGGTGCTGATCTTCTTCGGCATCGGCGGTCTGTTCGACGAGGCGTTCGTCGCGGACCGCAAGAAGATGGCGCCGCAGCTCGACCTCGAGCAGGTGAAGAAGATCGTCCCCGCGAAGATCCTCCAGCTCGCGCAGATCCTCGAGCGCCTCGAGCGCCAGCTCTCCGACGGGCGCGCGTTCCTGTTCGGCGCGTCGGCGTCGCTCGTCGACCTGGCCGCCTATCACACCACCTACTTCCTGAACGCGCGCCCCGTGACGGCGGCGCTGCTCGAGCCCCACGCGCACGTCCGCGCCTGGCACGCGCGCGTCGCGGCGATCGGGCACGGCGAGCGCAAGGAGCTCGACGCGGCCGAGGCGATCGCGATCGCGCACGACGCCACGCCGGTGCCGTTCGAGGGGGAGCCGGCTCCGCTGCCCGACGGACTCGCCTACGGCGACCGCGTGATCGCGCTGCCGGAGGAGATCGGCTCCGGTTCGATTCCCGGCGAGCTCGCGCCCTCCGATCTCCACGAGATCGCGATCCGGCGCACCGCTCCTCGCGCGGGCGAGCTCGTCGTCCACTTCCCGCGCGAGGACTACCTGGTGGTGCGCGCCTGACTTCTACTCCGCCACGTCGAGCACGGTGCGCTGGTAGTCCGCGAGCCGCTCGAAGCGCGCGAACGGATTGCCGAGCGCCTGCTCCGCGCTCGGGAGTGGCTGACCGCGCGTCGCCTGGAGGAGCCGGCCCGCGAGCGATCCGAACGCGCGGCGCGCGTCGCCGTCGGTCCCGAGCAGCGCGCGCGGGTCGTACTGGTCGCTGCGCAGGCGCACGCCCTTCAGCTCCTCGGCCTCGCTCGCGTTCCAGTTCGCGAGCAGGTCGATCAGCAGGATCGGCACCGCGGCGACGTCCGCGACGATCGCCACCGCGACGGCCTCGATCCGCGACCACGTCACGCGCGCCTCGCGGCCGCCCTCGAGCGCGAGACGCAGACCCGCTTCGTCGAGCCGGACCGGGCGCGCCTCGATCAGCTTCGCGCGCGCGAAGCGCGTGAGCTCGACGACGCCATCGGCGCCGAATGCGGCGGCGGGCGGCACCGGCAGCGGCACGCTGCTCGGAGCCGGCACGGGCCGCGGGGCCGCTTCCGCGGCGGGGGCCCCCGCGTCCGGGTGCTCGTCGATCCAGCTCTGGAGCCTGGCGCGCTTGGCCTCGTGCAGATCCGGCGACCGCAGGGCGCGGCGCGCGGCGCGCGCGGCGGTCGCGGGATCGAGGTCGCGCGCGAGTTCGAACGCGCGCAGCGCCTGACCCGGCGTGATCGCCGCATTGCCCGGATCG
>DATFWW010000191.1:0-6962 GCA_035258825.1 Myxococcota bacterium | reverse complement strand
GACGCGCGCCGCGAGGCGCTGATCGCGATCGCCCACCCGGACGCGCGCGCGGAACTCGCGAGCGCAAAGCGCTAGGCGGCTACCAGCCGCACGCGCCCCGCCGCGATCTCGACGCGCGGCGCGGGGGCGAGGCGCAGGCGGCGATCGGCACCGCACCCGCGACCCGTGCGCACGTCGAACGCCTTGCCGTGCCACGGGCAGACGACGCGGCCGTCTTCGATCGGCGCGGCGTCGAGCGGCCCGAGCGCGTGCGGGCACAGCGCATCGAACGCGAGCAGCTGGCCGCCGCAACGCGCGATCACGACGGGCCGGCCGCCGAACACGGCGCGCACCGGCAGGCGCGCCTCGATCTCCGCCGCCGGACCCAGATCGACGGGATCGCGCGCGGCGCGCGGCGCGCGCGGCGAGTCGAGCAGGAAGCTGCGGCGCTGCATCATCGCCTCGTCCTGGTCCCAGAGCCGCGTGTAGAGCGCCACGTAGGCGGCGGCGAGCGCCGCGCGCCGGCCTGCGGCCGCGTCGGGCACCAGGAACTCCACCTCGATGTCGGTGCGGCACGCGTCGATCGGATCGAGCTTCGTCCAGATCTCGGTGGCCGCCCCGGGCCCCTCGAGCGTGCGAGCGACGTAGCGGCGCTCGTCGCTCGCGGCGAGCTCGAGGCGGATCGCGGCGCGCGCGGGGGTGCGCAGCCCGATGCGCGCGCGCCAACCGCGTTCGTCCTCGTGCTCGAGCGCTACCTCGGCGAAGCTCTCGGCGTGCAGCCAGGGCAGGTGCTCCCAGTCGCGCACGTTCTCCCAGACGCGCCCGAGCGAGGCGCCGATCCGGCGCCGATATACCGCGATGGAGGTGAGCGCGGTCATCGCGGCCAGCATAGCGGCGCCGGGCCCGATACAGTTCGCCGCGGTGGTGACGCCGGGGGTGATCGTCAACGCGAACGCGCGCAGTGTGCGTCGCGACCGCGGGCTCGTAACGCGTCTCGCCCATCTCGCCCCTCGCGACGGCGTCGTCGTGACCTCGCGGGTCGAGGAGATCGACCCCGCGCTCGCGTCGCTGCTCGACCGCGGCGTCGACGCGATCGCGCTCGTGGGCGGCGACGGCACGCTGCCGCACACGCTCACGCGCCTCTTGCGCGGCCGCGACCCGGACGCGCTGCCCGCAATCGTCCCGACCCGCGGCGGCACCGTGAACACGATCGCGCGCTCGCTCGGTGTCCGCGGCGGGCCCGACCAGACGCTCGCACAGCTCGTGCGGGGTGAGCTCGCCGAGCAGCGCCGCGCGGTCGTGCGCGTCGCCGCGGACGGCGGCGCGCCGCTGTTCGGGTTCCTGTTCGTGAACGGCGTGGGCGTGAGCTTCCTCGAGCTCTACTACGCCGGGCCGACGGGGCCGGCCGGCGCGCTCTCGGTGGTCGGGCGCCTGTCCGCCTCGGCGCTCATGGGCGGGCCGCTCGCGCGACGCGCATTCGGCGGATTCGAAGCCGAACTCGAAGTCGACGGCGAGCGGATCGACCAGCGACACTTCACGGTGATGGCGGCCGGGGCGGTGCGCCACCTGGGGCTCGGCTTCGCGCCGCTCTACAGCGCCGGGAGCGATCCCGAGCGGATCCACCTCGCGATCACGGGCGCTTCCGCCGCGCGGCTCGCGCTCGAGCTGCCGGCGCTGCGCGCGGGATCGCGCGGCGCCTGTCTCGAGCACTTCTCGTGCCGCGGCGCCGATCTGCGCCTCGCCGCACCTCTCTCGTGGAGCCTCGACGCGGAGCTGTTCCCGCCCGCGCACCGGCTCGCCGTGAGCGCCGGCCCGGCGCTGCGCTTCCTGTGCCCGACGGCGCCGCGCGCCTGATATGCTGCGCGCGATACGCCAGGAGGTCGCGATGGCGCTCGCCAAGCCCGCGCCGCAGGTCGACGCCATTCGGCTCTCGGGCTCGCTCGGAGCCGAGATCCACGGCATCTCGCTCGCGAAGGCGGGACCTGCCGATGCGGAGGTGATCCTGGCGCTGCTGATCGAGCACCAGGTGCTGTTCTTCCCGAGCCAGCGCCTGTCGCCCGACGAGCACATCGCGTTCGGGCGTTTGTTCGGCAAGCTCGAATCGCACCCGAACCTCGCGCTCGGAGGCGAGCGCCCGGAGTTCTTCGAGCTGCGCGCCAACTCGGGCGCCGGCGCGATCGCCGACGAGTGGCACAGCGACCTCACCTGCCAGGAACAGCCTTCGCTGCTCGCCATCCTGCACATGGTGAAGTGTCCGCCGGTGGGCGGCGACACGATGTGGGCGAACGCGTACAAGGCCTACGAAGAGCTGTCGCCCGCGATGAAGGACTTCTGCGAGGGGCTCTCGGCGCTCCACGACGCCCACCCGCACGGAAACCCGGACCAGATGGCGATCCATCCCGTGGTGCGCGTGCATCCGGTGACGAAGCGGAAGTCGCTGTTCGTGAACGAGCACTTCACGCGCCGGATCGTCGAGCTCTCGCACGAGGAGAGCGACGCGGTGCTGGCCTTCCTGGTGCGGTGGATCCAGAGCCCGCGCTTCACCGTCCGCTATCACTGGACGCCCGGCACGATCGCGATGTGGGACAACCGCTGTACGCAGCACCACGTGTTGAACGACTTCGAGGGAGAACGCGTGATCCAGCGCGTGACGGTGATGGGGGATCGGCCCGAGGCCGCGCGGCCGTCGCGCTGGGAGCCCTACGTGAAGTACTTCAGCGCCGCGAGTCGCCACGACCGGCAGCTGAAGGCGTTCCTCGATCGCCGCCGGGCCTGACCGGGGCTCACAGATCGTCGAAGCGGCCGCCGCGGCCGCGTCCAGAGGCGAAGCGCGACGCGCCCGCGAACGTCTCGCCGGCGCGGATCGCCTCCATGCCGATATTCCACTCGCGGTGCAGCGCGGCGTCGAGCGGCTGGTCCCACTGCTCGTAGGCCGATCGGCGATCCGCGCGCATGCAGATCTGCGGGAACCGGCACAGCTCGCGCGCAAGCGTCTCGGCCTCGCGGCGCGCGCTGCCGCGCGGCACGATGCGGTTGGCCAGGCCGATCGCGAGCGCCTCGTCGGCGCGCACCGGCCGGCCCGTGAGGATCAGGTCGAGCGCGCGGCCGTGCCCGACGATCCGCGGCAGCCGCACGGTGCCGCCGTCCACGAGCGGCACGCCCCAGCGGCGGCAGAACACGCCGAACACCGCGTCCTCCTCCACCACGCGCAGGTCGCACCAGAGCGCGAGCTCGAGCCCGCCCGCCACCGCATAACCTGACACGGCCGCGATCACGGGCTTCGAGAGCAGCATGCGCGAGGGTCCCATCGGGCCGTCGACGCCGAGCGGGTTCCAGTCGCGGCCCGTGCCGGGCTCGACCACCCGGTTGCCGCGCCCCGCGCTGATCGCCTTGAGATCCGCGCCCGCGCAGAACGTGCCGTGGTCGCCGAAGAACACTCCCACCTGCGCGACGGGATCGCGCTCGAACGCGAGGAACGCGTCGGCGAGCGCGGCGGCGGTCGGGCCGTCGACGGCGTTGCGCACGTCGGGGCGCGAGAGGATCACGGTGGTCACGGGTCCGTCGCGCTCGACGCGCACGGCGGGGTTCTGGGCCATGGTTCGTCCTCCGATGGCCGCAGTCTATAGTGTTCCGCCTCGGAGGAATCACGATGAAGGTCGACGCCGCGATCAACGACACGAAGGCACCCGGTGAAACGGCGCGCCGACTCGAGCAGCTCGGCTACGACGGCGGATTCACCTTCGAAGGCCCGCACGATCCGTTCTTCCCGCTCGTGCTCGCCTCGCAGACCACCGAGCGGATCGAGCTCTACACGGCGATCGCGGTGGCGTTCGCGCGCAACCCGATGTTGCTCGCGAACGTCGGCTGGGACCTCCAGGCGCTCTCGAAGGGACGCTTCCTGCTCGGCCTCGGGACGCAGGTCCGCGCGCACATCGAGAAGCGCTATTCGATGCCGTGGTCGCGGCCCGCTGCGCGCATGCGCGAGATGGTGCTCGCGACCCGCGAGATCTGGCGCGCCTGGGCCGAGGGCGGGCGGATCGACTTCCGCGGCGAGTTCTACCAGCACACGCTGATCACGCCCATGTTCAGCCCGGGCGCGAACCCGTACGGCAATCCGCCGATCTTCCTGGCCGGCGTGGGCCCGCGCATGACCGAGGTAGCGGGCGAGGTGGCCGACGGCTTCTTCGTGCACCCGTTCCATACCGCGAAGTCGATCGCCGAGGTGACGCTGCCGGCGATCGAACGCGGTATCGCGATGGCCGGCCGCGCGCGCAAGGACGTGAAGCTCTCGTTCCAGATCATGGTCGCGAGCGGGTCGAACGACGAGGAGATCGAGCGCACGCGCACCCTCACCAAGGGCCAGATCGCGTTCTACGGCTCGACCCCGGCCTACCGCGTCGTGCTCGACGCCCACGGCTGGGGCGACCTCCAGCCCGAGCTCAACGCGCTCTCGAAGCGCGGCCAGTGGAACGAGATGACCGGCCTGATCAGCGACGAGATCCTCGAGACCGTGGCGGTGTGTGCGCCGATGGACCGCGTCGCGGCGCGCGTGCGAGAGCGCTGTGGCCAGATCGCCGACCGCGTGAGCCTGCTCGCGCACTGGTCGCGCGACCCGGAGCCTTGGGCAGAGGTCGCGCGCGAGCTGTCGCGTTAGAAGCGGTTGCGCCCCGATTGGGAATCGCAGGGGCCGGGCGCGTCGAGCACGTTCTGGCCGCCGGGCCCGTATACGCCCGCCGCGACGCAGGTCGTGCCCGGAAGCGCGCCGGCGAGCCCGCCGAAGCCCGCGAGCGGCCGGATCAGCGCGAAGTAGGCCTGCACGGTGTCGTTGTCGAGGTCCGAGGTCGTTTCGACCGTGAAGCGCGAGAGCGACCCTGTGCCTCTCGGATCGTCCGCGCGCACCGAGTACTGGAACACGACGCCGCCCTCCGGTGCCCAACCGATCTGGTCGAATCGCGTGCCGGTGGGCCATTGCACGCGTTGGGTTCCCGGGAGCGACGCGGGCACCGCGGGATTCACGCTGACGTAGGTTCCGTGATCGGCGTAGTATGCGTCCTCGCTGGTACTGATCCCTTTCATGTGCGTGAGCGTCTCGGTCGCGCGCGCGCGCAGCTGATAGCGGAGGAAGTTGGGGATGGCGATCGCGGCGAGCGCGCCGATGATCGCGGCCGTGATCATCAGCTCGATCAGCGTGAAGCCGGTGCAGAGGCGAGCGGTGGTGCGGTCAGGGGACAAGGCGAGGGACTCCGGGCGCCGATGGGCGCCTGCTGGCGACATCGACGCAACGGCGCCCGCGCCTGAGCCCTGAGCGCGGCGATCGGCGCGCTGCGCCGACCGGGCACAGACCCCTATGCTGTGCCGCAATGCGGCGCGCTTTCGAGCACTTCTGGCGCATCCTGCCGGCAGTTCGCCGCGCCGAGCGCTCGCGCGCGCTGTTCTTCACGGGGCTCTTCGCGCTCATGACGGCCGCGCAGACGGTCGGACTCGCGGGCTCCGAGGCGCTGTTCCTCAGCGAGCTCGGAGCGGCGCGCCTGCCACTCGCGTTCCTGGTCGCGGCGATCGCGGCGATGCTCGGCTCGGCGATCTACGCGGCGGTGGTCGGCGCGGCGCGCAACGACGCGCTGTTCACGCAGATGCTCGCGGGATCGGGGCTGGTTCTGCTCGGCGCCGCGATCGCGGTTCCCGCGCCGGGCACGACCGCGCGCTTCGCGCTGATCGCGGCCTACTACGTGACCCAGTGCGTGCTCACGAACCACTTCTGGACCTTCGCCGGCGACTACTTCGACACGCTGACCAGCAAGCGGCTCGTGCCGGTGTTCTCGATCGGCTCGAGTGCCGGCGGTCTGGTGGGCGGCGCGTTCGGCGCGGTCGCAGCCGACGCACTCGGGCCACTCGCGACGATCGCGGTCTGGGGCGCTCTGCTGTGTGCGACGGCGGCGATGCTCGTGATCGCGCGGCGGCCGCTGCGGCGCTGGGGGCCGCTCGGCGACGAGGAGGCCGACGAGACGAGCGTGGCGGGGATCGCCGCGGCGGTCAGCTACGTGCGGAGGTCGCGGCTCGGGCGCTGGCTGCTCTTGTCGTCGGTGGGAATGGTGCTCGCCCAGTTCATCGCGCAGTACGTGTACTCGGACGTGTTCGCGCGCAGCTACCCCGACCCGACCGCGCTCGCGGTGTTCATCGGCACTTATCTCGCGCTCTCCAACCTCGTCGAGATTGCGGTGGGGGTTTGGGTGACGCCCGCACTGATCCGGCGCTTCGGCGTCACGGGCGCCTACGCGGTGCATCCCGCACTCACGCTCGCGAGCTTCGCGGCGCTGTTCGTCTCCGCACGGCTCGACACTGCGATCGCCGCGCGCGCGAACCGGGAGCTGATCGAGAACGCAGTCGCGCAGAACGCGCGCACGCTCGTGTTCAACGCGCTGCCGGCGCGGTTCCGCGGCCGGATCCGCGCGTTTCTCGAGGGCGTGGTCACGTACGGCGCGATGACCGCGGCGGGGGCGCTCCTGCTCGCGGTGAAGACACCCGACCTCCGGGCGCTCTCGGCGCTGGGTGGCGGCGCCGCGCTGATGTACCTCTTCGCGAACTTCGGTGCACGGCACGCCTATCTCGACGCACTCGTCGAGGGCATCCGCACCGGCCGCCTCGACCTCGGCGACCTCGACGACGAGATCGGCGAGTGGGATGCGGCGCGGCTCGCGGATCTGTGCGACGAGCTGCTGCGCGCGGAGTCCGCGCGCGCGTCGCGTTCACTGCTCCAGCTGATCGCGAGCCTCGGCCAGCGCCGCGTGACACCCCCGCTCGTACGTGGGCTCGCACACCGCCTCGCGCCGGTGCGGGCCGCGTGCGCGCGCGCTCTGTCGGGCTGCGGGGAGGACGCCGTGCTGCGCGCCGTCCTCGCGGATCCGGACGCGGACGTCCGGTTCGCCGCGCTCGAAGCGCTCGGCGACGCGGCCGGAGATCTCTCGCCGCTGCTCGGAGATCCCGAC
>DATFWW010000190.1:0-14498 GCA_035258825.1 Myxococcota bacterium | reverse complement strand
CCCGCCGCGAGCACACGAGCGACGAGGTCGGGCTCGTGCTCACGAGCCTGTTCGCGCAGGCAAAGCGCGCGACCAGCGAGGTCTCGGACGTGATCATTTCGAGCGTCGTGCCGCCGCTCCTGCCGATCTACGAGCGCGTCTCGCAGAAGCTGTTCGACCGCCCCGCGCTCGTCGTGGGACCCGGAATCCGCACCGGCATGCCCGTGCGCTACGAGAACCCGCGCGAGGTGGGCGCGGATCGGATCGTCAACGCGGTGGCGGCCTACGAGATGTTCGGCGGCCCCGTGATCGCGGTGGACTTCGGCACCGCCACCACCTTCGATTGCGTCTCGGCCGACGGCGAGTATCTCGGCGGCGTGATCTTCCCGGGCATGCTCACCTCGATGGAGGCGCTGTTCGAGCGCGCCTCGATGCTCCACCGCGTGGAGATCGCGCGGCCGAAGTCGGTGATCGGCAAGACCACGACGGGCGCGCTGCAGTCCGGGCTGCTCTACGGCACGGCGGGGGTGGTGGACTCGATGGTCGAGCGGATCCGCCAGGAGCTCGGGCCCGCGCGCGTGGTGGCGACGGGCGGGCTCGCGGGGCTCGTTTCGAACGAGACCACGGCGATCGAGCGCGTGGAGCCGTTCCTCACGCTCGAAGGGCTGCGGATCATCTACGAGAAGAACAGACCTGCGAGCAAACGCGCGCAAGTTTCGCGCAGCGAGCCGAAGGCGAGCGAAGATCGGAAAGGTGGATGCAAATGAAGGACATCAAGGTCAGCGACACCCACAACTACGCGATCGTCGGCCACGCCCACGACGGCAAGACGTCGCTCGGCGAGGCGATCCTGCACGCGGCCGGCGCCACCCACGCGCTCGGCAGCGTCGCCGCAGGCACCTCGGTGCTGAACCTCCTGCCCGAGGAGAAGGAGCGCAAGACGACGATGACGTCGTGCGTGTTCAGCTACGACGCGGGTGGCAAGCACTTCACGCTCGTCGACACGCCCGGCGACTCGAACTTCGCCGCCGACGCGCAGATCGTGCTCCAGCGCCTCGACGGTGCGGTGCTCGTCGTGTCCGCGGTCGACGGCGCGCGCGTCGGCACCGACCGCACGTACCGCTACTGTCGCGAACACGGCATTCCGCTGATCGCGTTCGTGAACGGGCTCGACCGCGAGCGCGCCTCGTTCGCCGGCGCGATCGAATCGCTCGAGAAGATCGACGCAAAGCCCGTCGTGCTCACGCTGCCGATCGGCGAGCACGACCACCTGGGCGGCGTGGTCGATCTGTGGACGGGGCGCGCCTATGGCGCATCGGGCGAGATCGACCCACCCGCCGAGATGGCCCCGGAGATCGCGAAGGCCCGCGAGCAGCTGGTCGAGAACGCCGCCGAGTGCGACGACGCGATCCTCGAGAAGTATCTCGAAGAGGGCGAGCTCTCGGCCGAGGACCTGCGCCAGGCGCTCGTCTCGGGCACGCGCGGCGGAAAGATCCTGCCGGTGCTGTGCGGAGCGGCGACGCGCGAGCTCGGCCTGGCGCCGCTCCTGCACGCGATCGCGGACCTGCTGCCGTCCGCGGCCGACCGCGCGGCCGCGTTCCGAAGCGCGTCGGGCGAGGAGACCGCACCCGACCCCGACGCACCGTTCGCGGCCCAGGTGATCAAGACCACGATCGACCGCTACACGGGCACGCTCTCGATCTTCCGCGTGGTGAGCGGCCGGCTCCACCCCGACACGCCGATCCTCGACGCCACGCGCGAGGGCAAGGAGCGCGTCGGCAAGCTGTTGCTGGTCCGGGGTGCCGAGCACGTCGAGGTGCCCGAGGCCGGCCCCGGCGACGTGGTGGCCGTGGCGAAGCTCAAGCACGTCCACACGGGCGACGCGCTGACCGCCGAGAAGGGCGGGCTCACGCTCGCGCCGATGACCATTCCCCAGGGTGTCATTTCCTATGCCATCCGAGCGAAATCAAAGGGGGATGAGGATAAAGTTTTCAGCTCGCTCGGCCGACTCGTGGAGGAGGATCCGACACTCCAGCTCGGCCGCGATCCGTCCACGGGCGAGTACCTGCTCACCGGGCGCGGAGAGCTGCACGTGCGGATGACGGTCCACAAGCTCCACCGGATGTTCGGCGTCGACGTGGATTTGCGCACACCGAAGGTCCCGTATCGCGAGACGGTCAAGAAGAAGGCCGAGAACATCGAGGGGAAGCTCAAGAAGCAGAGCGGCGGCAAGGGAATGTTCGGAGTCTGCTACCTCACGATCGAGCCTCTGCCCCGCGGCGCGGGGATCGAATTCTCCGACGAGATCGTCGGCGGCGCGATCCCGCGCAATCTGATCCCGGCCGTCGAGAAGGGCGTGATCGAGGCGGCACAGGCCGGGCCGCTCGCGGGCTACCCCGTGGTGGACGTGCGCGTGCGTTGCATCGACGGCAAGCACCACTCGGTGGACTCGAACGAGATGGCGTTCAAACTGGCCGGCTCGTTCGGCTTCAAAGCCGCGATCGAGGCCGCGTCGCCGACGCTGCTCGAGCCCGTGATGAACCTGCACGTCGCGGTGCCCGACCACTGCGTCGGCGACGTGATGGGCGACCTGTCGAGCCGGCGCGGGCGCGTCGGATCGGGGGAGGCGCAGGGGACCTCGCAGGTGATCGCCGCGCAGGTGCCGATGTCGGAGCTGCTCGAGTACGCGAGCGCTCTCACGAGCATCACGGGCGGCCAGGGAGAGTTCCACATGGAGTTCTCCCACTACGACGAGGCGCCGGCCCACGTCCGGGAGAAGGTGATCGCCGAGGCCCAGGCCCGAAAGAACGAAGCGTCCTAGCCGGATCGTCCTCGACTCGGCCCGGACGGCGCGGGAACGCGTCTCGCGCGTACACGGAGTTCGTCAGTCGATGGAACGCCAACCGCAGAAGATCCGCCTCGAGCTCTCGCCGCAGGCCGAGAAGTACGCGCGCCGCGACGCTCCGCGCGACGTGCGCCTCGCGGCGGCGCGCGGCGCACTGCCGCTGCAACCCGTCGAGCTCGCGACGGTGCTGTTCGCGCTGATGCACGACGAGGACGCCGAGGTGAAGTCCACCGCGCGCGACAGCCTCGAGAACCTGCCCGAGAACGTGATGAACTCGGTGCTCGCAGCGCCCGCGCACCCCGCCCTGCTCGACCACCTCGCGCACGCGTTCGCCGAGAACGAGACGCGGCTCGAGGTGATCGCACTGAACGCCGCCACCGCCGACCGCACCGTGGCGTTCCTCGCGGCCCGGCCGTTCCGCAATGTGGTGGAGATCGTCGCGAACAATCAGCAGCGCCTGCAGCGCAGCCCCGCGATCGTCGAGGCGCTCGGCGACAATCCGCTCACGGGGCGCTCGGTGATCGAGCGCATCCTCGCCTTCCTCGGCGTGCCCGCGCCCGCGCGCGACGAAGAAGACGACGAGCCGCCGCCGATCCCCGTCGAGGAGGTCAGCGAAGAAGCGGCGCGCTCCGCGCTCGAGGTGGTGCTGGGCACGCACTTCGCGGCGCTCGTCGAGGAGAACGAGACCGAGGTGGACCAGCAGGAACTCGAGCAGGGCGGCAGCCTATACGCGCTGATCCAGACGCTCTCGGTGTTCCAGAAGATCAAGCTCGGCCGCATGGGCAACAAGGAGGCGCGCTCGCTGCTCGTGCGCGACCGCAACAAGATCGTGGCGGTCGCCGCGGTTTCCAGCCCGAAGATCACCGAGCAGGAGCTCCTGACGATCGCGCAGTCGCGCGCGGTCGGCGACGAGGTGATCCGCGTGATCTGCCGCAACAAGGAAGCGCTGCGCAACTATCAGATGAAGGTCGCCCTGGCCACCAACCCCAAGACCCCGCAGGCGACCGCGATGAAGTTCATCAACTATCTCCAGGACAAGGACCTGCAGAAGCTGATGAAGAGCAAGGACGTCCCGACCGTGATCTCGACCCACGCACGGCGTCTGCTGACCAGGAAGGGAAAGCTCTGATGGCTAAGATCTCCCGGGATCGCGCCGAGGTGAACGCGCGGATCGTGTACTGGGGCATCGAAGGCGCGGGCAAGCGCACGAGCCTCGAGGGCGTCTACCGCAAGCTGCGCCCCGACCACCGCGGCGAGATGCGCGAGGTGCCGACGCGCTTCGATCCCTCGGTGAGCTACACCGTGCTCCCGATCGAGCTCGGCGACGTGGGCGGCATGCGCACGCGGATCGAGCTGGTCGCGGTGCCGGGCGCACCCGAGCACGCACCCACGCGCAAGCAGCTGCTCGATCAGGTGGACGGGATCGTGTTCGTGGTGGACTGCCGCCGCGAGCGCGCCGAGGAGAACCTCACGAGCCTCGAGGAGCTCGGCAAGGCGCTCGAGGACTACGCGCGCTCGATCGACGAGATCCCGCTCGTCGTGCAATACAACAAGCGCGACCACGCGGACGCCTACGGCGCCGAGGAGCTGCACCGCCGGCTCGGCCTGCGCGGCGCGACCGTGTTCGAAGCGGTCGCCACCGAGGGCACCGGGCTGCTCCAGCCGCTGTCGACGATCTCGAAGAAGGTGATCCGTGCGCTGCGCGGCGAGAGCCAGGGGCAGGCGAGAACCCCGCTGGCACCCGCGCCGGATCGCAACCCCGAGCTGCCGCCCCCGCCCGTTGCGCCCGCGCCGCCGCTCGTGTCGCCGCAGCAGGCGATGGAGGAGGCGATCCTCGCCGAGCCCGATCACCCGGACCACCTCGCGATCGACGCCGAGTCGCGCGCGGCCGCGTCGGCGCTGTCCCGCGCTCCGTTCGAGCCGGAGCCGATCGCGGAGGATCCGCGCGGCGCGCGCATCGGCGCGGCACTCTTGATCGTGTCGGTGGGCGAGGCCACGCTCGCGGACGCGCGCAGCGTGCGCATCCCGCTCGTGCTCGGCGACGACGAGGGCGGCACTTCCGCCGTCGTGCTCACGATCAGCCTCGATCCGTTCCTCGAGAAGCGCGGCGACTGATGCGCAAGCGGATCGGCATATACGGGGCCTCCGACGAGGCCCTCGCGCTGATCCCGCTGCTCAGCGCGAACCCGGCGATCGAGATCGCGTGCATCGTAGATCCCGACGCGCTGCGGCTGCTCGACCGCCTGCCCCAGCTCGAGCCCGGTGTCGCGGCGCTGCTCGAACAGACGCTCACCAACGATGCGCAGGCGCTCGCGGGCGACGCGTCGCTGCACGCGGTGATCGACGCGGGCGGCGGACCCCCGTTCGCGGAGCGCTTCCCCGCGGCGATCGAGCGCGGCGTCCAGGCGGTTTCGCCGCTCACCGCGCGCCTGCTCTGGGGACTCGGCGTGCCGTCGCAGGACCGCAAAGTGGAGCTGCTGCAGGCGCTGCACGAGGTGGTCGATTCGTACAACCTCACCGTCGACACCGACGAGTTGTTCGTGCGCATGCTCGAGATCGCGATCGGCGCGACGGGCGCCGACGGCGGATCGCTGATGCTCGTGGACGAGAGCGGCTCCGAGCTCGCCGTGCGCGTGGCGGTGGGCGTCGAGCGCGAGCTGTGGCCGAAGATCCGCGTGCCGTTCGGCGAGGGGATCGCCGGTCGCGTCGCCGCGGAGGGTCGCTCGCTGCGGCTGCGCGGCAAGGCCGACCGCCAGCGCTTCCGGATCCTTCGCGAGCGGCTCGACGTGGAGTCGGCGATGTCGGTGCCGCTGCTCCACGACGGCCGCGTGCTCGGCGTCCTGAACCTCCACCACCGCGCGCGCGTCGACGCGTTCTCCGACGCCGACCTCGCCTTCACCGAGGATCTCGCGCGCCTCGACGCGCAGATCATCGCGCGCGCGCAGCAGCACGAGGCGCTCGCGCACAAGGCGGAGCGCTATGCCGCTGCGCAGGAGGTCGGCGCGATCCTCGGCGGCCGCGAGCCGCTGCCCGACCGGCTCCGGCGGCTGTGCGACTGGCTGGCCGCGCGCAGCGGTGGCGGGATCGCGACGATCTACCAGGTGGAGCGCGCGGCGGGCGGCCTGCGCCTCGTCGCCACCTCGCTCGCGGGCGGCCACCTCGGCGGGGAATACCGCGTGGCGCCCGGCCGCGGCATCGACGGCCAGGTGGCGCAGACGCGCAAGCCCGCGTTCCTGCGCCAGCCCGACGGCGCGGTCGCCTACGCGGCGCTTCCGCTCGCGGACGGCGGGGAGCTCGTGGGCGTGCTGTCGATCCAGTGCGGCAGCAAGCCGCCGCGCGGCCGCGCCGCCGAAGAGACGCTGCTCGAGATCGCCGCGACGGCCGCGCGCAAGATCGCCGACGCGGAGCGCGAGGTGCGGTTGGCCGCGCGCGCGCATCTCGCGGGCGCCGTGAACGAGGCCGGGATCCGCATGATCACCACCACCGACCCCGCGGAGCTGCTCCGGCTCGGCACCTCGTCGGCCGCGATGGTGCTCGAAGCGGACCACGCCGTGCTGCGGCTGCAGGACGAGGACACCCAGCGCTTCGCGATCCGCTCCTACTTCGGCTCCGCCGACGGCCCGCTCCAGGAGCGGCTGTTCCGGCTCGACAAGGACGTCTCCGTCGACGTGCTGCGGCGCCGCGCGCCGCTGCTCGAGCGCGATCTCGCCGCCGATCCGCGGCGCTCCGCGCACGGCACCGAGGTGCGCTCGCTGCTCGCCGCGCCGCTGCGCCGCGACGGCCAGCTCGTGGGCACGCTCGCGCTCTACGACAAGATCGCGGCCGACCGCTTCACGGCGGGCGCGTTCGACGAAGACGACGCAGCGCTGTTCGCGCAGTTCTCATCCTACTTCGAGCGCGCGATCGCGAACGCGGTCTTCTACGACAAGGCGCGCCGGTTCCGCAACTTCGACGAGGACACGGGTCTCCCGAACGCGGCCTACCTCGCCCAGCGGATCCGCGAGGAGGCCGCGCGCGCGGGCACGCGCGACGGCGCCTTCGCGGTGGCCGTGGTACGGATCGCGAACTTCGCCGAGGTCGAGGCGGCCGGCGATCCCGTGAAGACGCGCCGCGGCATCCACCTCGTGGTGGAGGCGCTGCGCCGCAACGCGCGCGAGTTCGACGTGCTCACGCGCTGTGAGAACGCGGAGTTCGCGCTGCTGATGCCCGACCCCGGACACGACCCCGCGCAGCGCGTGCTCGACCTCGCGCGCACCGTCTCCGAGGACGTGACGCGCGACGAGCGCGTGAACACCCCGCAGCGCATCGCACTCGCATTCGGCTACGCGATCCACGGCAAGGACGGCCACGACGCACAGACGCTGCTCGCGCGCGCGCGGGATCCGCGGATTCACATGGTCTAGTGCTCCGCAGGGGTATGCGCAGTGATGCAGAATCATCCTCAAGGAACTCGGGCACATCGACGTCGCTCTGCCACGGCTCCGGGCGGCATTCGACCGGCCGGGTCTGCGCTTTCTCCCGCTCGATACGGCCCAGTTCGAGGAGTTCGTGGCCCTCTCGGGCATACGCGACCCGTTCGATCGGCTCATCGTCAGCGCAGCAGGCACCTGCGCGCCCCGCTGCTGACCCGCGATGCCAGGCTCGAAGGGACCGGCCTCGTCGAGACGATCTGGTGCGGTCGGCGGTGACGCCCAATCGGATCGCGCGGGACGGGTATTCGCTGCGCTATGCGGATTCGGGCGGGGACCTCCCGGTGTTCCTCTGCCTGCACGGGCTCGCCGACACGCTCGACGTCTGGGACTCGCTCGCGGGACCGCTGGCCGAGCGCGGGCGCGTCGTGCGCATCGACCAGCGCGGCCACGGCGCGTCGGGCGCGCCGCCGGGGCCCTGCACGCGGGACGACCTCGCGCGCGATGCCGTTGGCGTCCTCGACGCGCTCGCGATCGAGCGCGCGATCGTCGTGGGCCATTCGGTCGGCGGGATCGTGGCGATGGCGGCCGCGCTCGCGGCACCCGAGCGCATCTCCGGTCTCGTGTTGATCGGCACCGCGAGCCGCTGCAGCGTTCGCACCGCGGCATGGTACGAGCGGATCGCGCTCGCCGCGGAACAGGGTGGCGGCGACGGCCTCGTGCGCGCGATCTACGGCGAGGGCTCGGGCCGGCGAGCGCGCGGCGACGCCCGCGCGATCGCGCAGGTGGCCCGCATGTTGACCAGCCTCCACCGCGACCCGCTCACGCCGAGGCTCGCCGCGATCGCGTGCCCGGTGCTCCTGCTCGTGGGCGAGAAGGACCTGATGGGACCGAAGGCGTCGCAGACGATCCGCGACGCGCTGCCACCCCGACACGCGGAGCTCGTCGTAATGCCGGGCTGCGGGCACTGGCTCCAGATCGACGCGCCCGGCCAGGTGATCGCTGCGCTCGATCGCTGGCTATCGAAGTGCACGCCCTCTGCGCGGGACGGCACACCTTCCACCGCGTAACATCGCTGGTCATGCACCTGCCCACCCGTCTCGAGGAGACGCGCGCGCCGTCGATGGCGTAAGCCGGTCAGCCCTCCGTCGCAACTTGCGGCGTATGTGGCAGGCCGAGCGACTCCGCAACCCCCGGGTGCGCGACCGCACCGCGCCAGATGTTGGCGCCCTGCGCGAGCGATTCGTCGGCGGCCACCGCCTCCTCGACGCCGAGCGCCGCGATCTTCTCCACGTACGGCAGCGTGGTGTTGGTGAGCGCGAACGTCGCCGTGCGCGGCACCGCACCGGGCATGTTGGTGACGCCGTAGTGGATCACGTCGTGGACGACGTAGGTCGGGTCGGCGTGCGTGGTGGGATGGATCGTCGCGACGCAGCCGCCCTGATCGACCGCCACATCGAGGATCACCGACCCGGCGTCCATCGCGCGCACCATGCCCTCGGTCACGAGCGTGGGCGCGCGCCGTCCCGCGAGGTAGACGGCGCCGATCACGAGGTCGCTCGTGATCACCGAGCGCTCGATGTTGGCGGGATTGGCGAACAGCGTGTTGAGCTCGCCATGGAAGATGTCGTAGAGATAGGTGAGCCGGCGCAGGTCGATGTCGAGCACGTCCACCTCGGCGCCGAGCGCATGCGCCACGCGCACGGCGTTCACGCCCACGATCCCGCCGCCGATCACCGTCACGCGGCCGCGCATCACGCCCGGCACCCCGCCGAGCAGGAGACCCTTGCCCCCGCGATCCTTCTGGAGGAGCGCCACCCCGATCTGCACCGCGAGGCGTCCGGCGACCTCGCTCATCGGCGCGAGCACGGGGAACGAGCCGTCGCGGTTGCGGATCGTCTCGTAGGCGATCGCGATCACGTCCGCATCGAGCAGCCGCCGCGTGAGGTCCGGGTTGGCGGCGAGATGGAGATAGGTGAAGAGCACCGCGCCGCGCTGCAGCAGCGCCACCTCGTCCGGCAGCGGGTCCTTCACCTTCACCACGAGCTCGGCGCCCCACGCCTCCTCGCGCGAGACGAGCCGCGCGCCGCGGCGCGCGAATTCGCCATCGGAGAAGCCGCTGCCCTCGCCGGCGCCCTCCTCCACGCACACCTCGTGGCCCGCGGCGGTCAGCACCGCGACGCCGTCGGGCACCATCCCGACGCGGTACTCGACCACCTTCGACTCGCGGGGAACCCCGATCTGCACGGCGCCGACCGGCCTAACCGCGGTAGGCGTCGATCAGGATGTCGGCGATCTCCGGCCGCATGATGCGCGGGTCGGGGCGCTGCCCGCTCTGGAGCTGCGAGCGCACCGCCGTGCCGCTCACGGTGACAGGCTTCTCGTCGGGATGGCGCTCGGTGAGGTCGACGCGCCCGATCGATTCGTAGTAGGCCGCGAACCCGATATTGCACGGCGTGAGGTGCAGCTCGCCCGCGAGGTCGTCGAAGATCTCCTGGGCGTCGAAGTCGCCCCAGATCGGCTTGCCGTCCTCGTAGGGCGCGTCCGCGTGCTTGCGCCCGATCACGAGATGACTGAAACCGAAGTTCTGGCGGTAGATCGCGTGCATCACCGCCTCGGACGGGCCGCCGTAGAACATCTTGATGTCGAGACCGATCAGCTCGAACACCTCGGACAGGTCCCAGCCCACGGACTTCCAGAGCGCCTCGTCCTTGTCGCCCTGCCCGAGCAGCCGGTCGTCGTGCAGCTTGCGATAGGCGCGCATGCGGACCACCGCGGGCACGTCGTCGCCCTTCAGCTCGCCCACGAGCGGGTTCAGCACCACGCCCGTGAAGTGGCCGCCCTCGGTGAGCCGCTCCGCGCCGGCCACGAGCGCGTACTCGTGCGCGCGGTGCAGCGGGTTGCGCGTCTGGAACGCGAGCGCGCGCTCCCACTTCCGGTCCCGGATCAGCGCGCGCGACATGCGCGGCGACATCATGTACTCGCTGTAGTCCGGATGGAAGATCTGCGGCAGCGCGCGCAGCTCGCCACCCGCGAGCCGAGTGCGCACGTCCTGCTCCACCATGCGCCCACCGGGGTGGTCGAAGCGGTCGGTGCCGTACACGCGCTGCACGTACTTTTGTTTGTCCCAACCGAACGTCTCGGCGTCGTCGAGGATCGCCACCACGCGGCCCTCCTCGTCGCGCACCGCCGCCGATCCGCCGCGCGAGAGCGCCGCGCCCTCCTCGTCGGTGACCGGCAGCGAGAGCGGGATCGTCCATGCGTACGGCCGGCCGCTGACCAGGATCCGCCGCTCGTCGAGCACGCGGTGGTACACGTCCTCGCGCATCGGGCCGACCAGCGGCGAGAGCGCGCCATCCGCGATTCGGTGGATCGTCGAGAGGTCGGCGCGCGAGACGCGCAACGAGGGCAGCGACTCCGCCTCGGCGAGGAACCGCGCGCGGCGCGAGATCGGGACGATGCGGTCGACCGGCGCAGAACCTCCCCCGTGAACGGGGACGAGGCCGCCGGCCTGCGAATCGGTCATGAGGGGCTCCTGAGTGGTTCGAGGGCGCGTGTTGGGTTTCGCTTCACCAGACCGGATGCTCGCCGTCGCCGCTCGCGAGCAGCATCCGATCTCCGCTGCCATCCACGCGGCGCACGAGCACCCGGATGCCCGACGCCTCGCTGGAAACGTAGGCGACGAGTTTCCCGTCCGGCGACGCACTCGGCCAGCCCTCGCCGCGGCCGGCCTCTCCGATTGGCGCGCGCCCGGATCCGTCCGCGCGGATCCGGTAGAGCCGCCCCCCGCCGCCGCTCGCCGCGATGTACACGATCGCACCGCCGGTCGCGGCGAAACGCGGGTCGCGCCCGGGTGCCAGCCAGCGCGGCGCGGCGTCGAACGGCGCCGCGGAAACCCAGATCTCGCTCTGCCCACCGGTGTGCGCGCGCGCGAACACCACGGCGCTCCCGTCCGGAGCGCAGGTGGGCGAGTGGTCGGCCGGACCCTCGCTCAGGTCGGCGTACGGGTCGCGGCCGCCCGGACCGCTGATCCGGATCTGCGAGGTCGCGCCGCTGCCCGAGAGCTCGACTGCCGTGACCGCAATCCGCCCGTCGGGTCCGTAGCAGGCCTGGCTGTGGATCGGCGGCCCGGTCGTCACGCGGCGTACGGTGCGCGCGGCCGCGCTCCACTCGAAGACCTGCACGTCTCGGCTGCCAGGCTGGGTCGGCTGCGCGAACAGCAGCGCCGAGTGGTCGTGCGACCACGCCTGCGGCACCGCGCCGCGCATCGCTCCCTCCACGAGCGAGACCTCTCCGGAGCGCGGGTCGAGCAGCGCGAGGCGACCGAGATGTGCGTCGGGTACGCCGCGGTCGGTGCCGAACGCATCGGCGAGGAAGCGGCCGAGCGCACCCGCGTCGGCGCGCAGATAGGCCTTGCTGCCGACGAGCGCCGGTCCATCGGCCGACACCGCGGGCGCAGGCTCCGCCGCGCGGCGCGCGGCGTCCGCGCGCAGACGCGCCTCTTCGGGAGTGCGGTAGTAGATCGCGATCGGCTGCGCGGGCAGCTCGGTGTCCGGCACGCCTCCCCACGATGCGCAGCCGGCGATCAGCGCGAGCGCGGCGGCGGGAGCGCGCCGGCTCATGCCCGTGCCCGCACGAAGCGCTCGCTGAACTCCCCGCCGCAGCGCACGAAGATCTTGATCTCGCGCACGCTGCGCTCGAACACCGAGAGCACGATCTGATCCGCCGAGGGGAACGGAAACAGCGCATGGCGCGCATAGGCGAGATCGTCGTTCGAAAGGTAGGCGCCGGCGCCGACGTGCGAGTGGTAGACCGCGGTGACGTGCTCGCCCGTGCGCTCCGCCTCGCGCGACACCTCGATCACGTCGCGCATGCTCATGTAGTAGGCGGAGCGGCTGTCGCGCGGGAACTCGGCGGGGTCCTCTTCGTGGCGCCGGGTCATCTCGTTGTGGCAGCGCACCGCACGTCCGTAGCGGAGATCGCCCTCGCTGAGCACGAGCCCGCAGCACTCCTCGGGCTCCGCCTCGCGCGCGTGCTCGCAGAGCTCGTTCAGGATCCGCGCCGGAATCCCGACGGGTTGTGCCGGCTCGTCCGTCTCGAAGCGACCCACGACCCCTCTCGGAGGTCGCGATTGTACCGGGAGCGCTCCGCGTCGCCGCTCGGCGATCAGATGAAGTACATCGGCGCAGCCGCTTCGGCGCGCGGCACCTCGGCGCGCGCGGCCTCGCTGCACAGCTGCTCGATCGTCGTGGCGTCGAGCGCGTGGCCGATGCGCCCCGCGAGCGCGGGCCACAGGAAGTCGGGCCGGTGCGCGCTCGCGCCGGCGCCGTCCTGCATGGCGACGCTCTCCTCGAGCGGCCCCTCGACCGCCTCGAGCACCTCGCGCAGCGTGATCGCGGCGGCGGTGCGAGCGAGGGTGTAGCCGCCGCCCGGGCCGCGCTTGCTCGACACGATCTCGTGGCGGCGCAGACGCCCGAAGATCTGCTCGAGATAGCGAGCTGGGATGCCCTGGCGCTCGCTGATCACGCGGATCTGCACGGGCTCGCCGTGGCCGTTGTAGGCGAGATCGAATACCCCGCAGATCGCATACTGCACCTGGAGCGAGAAGCGCACGATTCGAGATTGCCCGACCGCTGCGCGGCGTCAACCGCAGGAATTACAACTCGGCGTGCGCGCGGCACGCGGGATGATTTTCGACGCCCCCGCCTCTGCGATCCCCCGAGCGGCCCTCCCCGCGCTGCGCTGAGCTGCCGGCCGCGTACGCCCACCTCGCACCGGTCCTCGAGCGCCGCCGGATCTCCGCGCTTCGAGCCACCAGGAGCGCGCGCGGCGCGCCCGCGCGACTACGAAGACCGGCGGCGAGGACGCGCCTCCAGCTCGAAATCGATCCGCGCGGCGACCGGATCCGCCGAGGCGATCGTCACCACCACGCGGTCGCCGAGCTCGTAGCGCGCCGAGGCCGACACCAGCGCGCGCCCGTTCTCGGAGAGCTCGGTGAACTCCGGCAGACGCGACACGTGCACGAGGCCCTCCACCCACCATGCGTCGAGCGTCACGTAGAGGCCGTGGCGCGCGAGCCCGGTCACCGTGCCCTCGTGCCGCTCGCCGACGTGCGGCCGCAGCAGCACGCACGCCTTGATCTGGTCCATCTCGCGCTCGGCCAGCATCGCGACGCGCTCGCGGTACGAGCTGCGCACGGCGATCGCTTCCGCGCGCGCGCGGGTGAGCGCGGGCGCGTCGCCCGCGAGCGCAGCGCGCAGCGCGCGGTGCACGGCGAGATCCGCGTAGCGCCGGATCGGCGAGGTGAAGTGCACGTAGTGTTCGAAGCCGAGCGCATAGTGTGGGATCGACTGCGCGCTGTACCGCGCGCGCTTCATGCTGCGCAGCGCGAGCTGGTGGATCCAGCGCTCGGCGGGGCTGCCCACCGCGCGCTCGAGCGCGCGCGCAAGCTCGCGTGCCGTGAGCGCGTGCGCGCAACCGCCGTCGACGAGACCCAGCGCGAGCAGCTCGGTGGTGAGGCGCTCGAGGTCGGGCGGCGCGGGCGGCTCGTGCACGCGGTAGACGGCGGGGACGTCGCGATCCACGAGCCACTCTGCCACCGCGCGGTTGGCGGCGAGCATCGCCTCCTCGATCGCGCGATGGGCATCGTTGCGCGCGGCGGGACCCAGGCCGATCGGATAGCCGCGTTCGTCGAGCTGGAAGGACGCGCTCGGCAGCTCGAAGTCGAGCGAGCCCGCCGCGCGGCGGCGCTCGCCGAGCAGCCGGGTCAGGCGTGCGAGATCGCGCAGCATCAGCGCTTCGGGGACGCCTTCGTCACCGCGCTCGATCGCATCGGCGGCCAGTTCGTAGGTGAGCTTCGCGCGGCTGCGGATCACCGCGCTGTGGAAACGCGTGCGGCCCCGCTCGCCGCGCGCGTCGAACACCATCTCGACGGCGAGCACCAGGCGGTCGACATCCGGCCGCAGCGAGCAGACGTCGCCCGACAGCCGCTCGGGCAGCATCGGGATCGCGCGATCCGGGAAGTACACACTGTTGCCGCGCCGCTGCGCCTCGCGGTCGATCGGAGAGCCGGGCTCGACCCAGTGCGACACGTCGGCGATCGCCACCCAGAGGCGGAAGCCCCCGCCTTCCGTCTCGACGAACACGGCGTCGTCGTGGTCGCGCGCGGTGGCGGGGTCGATCGTCACGAACGCGCGGCCGCGCAGATCGGTGCGCCCGGCGAGCTCGCGCGTGTCGGGCTCGCGCAATGCCTCGGCCTGCGCGAG
>DATFWW010000189.1:0-15989 GCA_035258825.1 Myxococcota bacterium | reverse complement strand
GCGGGGATGCGGCACGGGTTCATGGAGGCCGTCAGCGCGCGGCTCGTGACCGCCGGCATCGCGGTGTTCCGCTACCAGTTCCCCTACATGGAGGAGGAGCGGCGCGCGCCCGATCCGCCGGGCGTGCTCACCGCCACCGTTCGGGCCGCCGTCGAAGCCGCAGCGCGCACGGTGCCGGACCTGCCGCTATTCGCGGGCGGCAAATCGCTCGGCGGGCGCATGACCTCGACGGCCGCATCGCAGCGCGCGCTCGCGGGCGTGCGCGGGATCGCGTTCTTCGGCTTCCCGCTGCACGCTCCGGGCAAGCCGGGCCGCGCGCGCGCCGAGCACCTGCGCGACGTGAAGGTGCCGATGCTGTTCCTCCAGGGCACGCGCGATCCGCTCGCGGACCTCGGCGAACTGCGGCCCGTGCTCGACGAGCTCGGCGACCGCGCGCAGCTGCACGTGGTGGAGGGCGGCGACCACTCCTTCCACGTGCTCAAGCGCTCGGGCCGCACCGACGCGGAGGTGCTCGACGAGCTGTGCGCGCGGGTCGTTGCGTGGGTCGATTCTCGGGGTTAGGCGCGAGACCTAGGCGCGACCCAGGATCAACCCGCTCGTCGGCACGCCCGTTCCCGCGGTCACGACGACGTGCTCGACGTTCGGCACCTGGTTGACCGACGTGCCGCGCACCTGTCGCACGCCCTCGGCGATCCCGTTCATGCCGTGGATGTAGGCCTCGCCGAGCTGACCGCCGTGCGTGTTGATCGGCAGGCGCCCGCCCAGCTCGATCTCGCCCGCGCGCACGAAGTCCTTCGCCTCGCCGCGGGCACAGAAGCCGAACTCCTCGAGCTGCGTGAGCACGAACGGCGTGAAGTGGTCGTAGAGGACTGCGGTCTGCACGTCGGCGGGCCCGATCTCCGCGGTGGCGTAGAGCTGCGCGGCGACGAGGCCCATCTCGGGCAGGCCCGTGATCTGCTCCGAGTAGTAGCGGGTCATCATCTGCTGATCGGTGGTGGCGCCCTGCGCGGCGGCGGCGATCCGCACGGGCGGCTGGCGCAGGTCGCGCGCGCGTTCGAGACTCGTCACCACGACGGCGACCGAGCCGTCGCTCTCCTGGCAGCAGTCGAGGAGCCGCAGCGGATCGACGATCCAGCGCGAGCGCTGGTGATCGTCGAGCGTGATCGGCTTGCCGTAGAACCATGCGGCCGGATTGGTGGCGGCGTGCTTGCGATCCGCGACCGACACGCGGCCGAAGTCCTCGCTGGTGGCGCCGTACTCGTGCATGTAGCGGCGCGCATTCATCGCCACCCACGACGCGGGCGTGAGGAGCCCGTACGGCGAGTGCCAGCCGAAATGGACCTCCTCGGGCCGCGGCGCAGGCGGGCGGTCCTGCACGCCGACGCCGAAGCGCTGCTGCGAGCGCTCGTTCATCGCGCGGTAGCACACCACCACGTCGCAGACACCGGTCGCCACGGCCATCGCCGCGTGCAGGATCGGCGCGCAGGCGGCGCCGCCGCCGTAGTGCGTGCGCGAGAAGAAGCGCAGGTCGCCGCCACCCAGGTAGCGGTTCACCTCGATCTCGGGATTGTTGTCCATCGTGAACGTCGCCATCCCGTCGACGTCGTTCGGCGCCAGGCCCGCGTCGGCGAGCGCGGCCGACACCGCCTCCACGGCGAGCCGCAGCTCGCTGCGCCCCGAGTCCTTCGAGAACTCGGTGGCTCCGATGCCGACGATGGCCGCCCGGTCCTTGAGCCCGCTCGCGAACGACGCTTTCACGGCAGTACGAGCTCCACCTGTCCGGTCACGTGATCGCCGAGCCGATTCGCGCCGCGCACGGCGACCGTGACCACCCCGTCGCGTTTCGCCGCGACGCTGCCGGAGAGGACCATCGTGTCGCCGGGATAGTTCGGGGCGCCCAGCCGGATATCCACGCTGCGCAACAGCGCCTCGGGGCCCGCCCAATCGGTGACATAGCGCCCAACCCAGCCGTTCGTGGTCAGTATGTTCATGAAGATGTCCTGCGAGCCGCGCCGGCGCGCGAGCGCGGCGTCGTGATGGACGTCCTGGTAGTCGCGCGAGGCGATCGCGCCGGCGACGATCGCGGTCGCGGTGATCGTAACTTCGAGCGCGGGCAACTCGTCGCCGGGCCGCACCTCGTCGTAGCGCAGCGTGGTGGCGCGCGCGGTCATGCTTCGGCCGGCGGCGAGGCGACGAGCTGGGCACCGAGCCGCGCGGACTGCTGTCGCGCGCCCCCGAACAAGAGCTCGTTCTGCTTCGACCACAGGAAGAAGCGGTGGATCGGGTACTCGACGTCCGAGCCGATCCCGCCGTGCAGGTGCTGCGCGGTGTGCACCGCGCGCGAGCCCGCCACTGCGGCCCACCACTTCGCGGTGGCGATCGCGGCGGTCGCCGGCCGGCCCGCCGAGACACGCCACGCCGCCTGCATCACCACGCCGCGCAGCGCCTCGACGTCGATCCACGCGTCGGCCGCGCGCAGCGCCACGCCCTGGAACGTCGCGATCGCCTTGCCGAACTGCTTGCGCTCCGTGACATAGCGCGCGGTCCGCTGCGTGGCCTCCTCGGCCACGCCGACCTGGATCGCCGCGAGCGCGAGCGCGGCGCGGTCGGCGATCCATGCGGCGATCCCACCGCCCTGCCCCGGCGCGCCGAGCACGCCCTCGGCGGGGGTCCCCGACAGGCGCATGCGCCACTGCGGCTCGCCGTGCGTCGCGATCTGCGGCTCGAGCGAGACGCCGGCCGCGCGCGGGTCCACGACGAACACGGTCACCCCTTCGGGCGTGCGCGCGGGTACGAGGATCGCGCTCGCGCGATCGGCGGCCGGCACGCAGTCCTTCTCGCCGTCGAGCCGCCAGACGCCTCCGCTCTCGACCGCGCGCGTGCGCGGCGCGCCCGGGTCGCTCGCCGCGTACTCGAGCAGCGCGGCGGAGAGCACCGCCTCGCGCTCCGCCACCGGGCGCAGCCAGCGCTCGCGCTGCTCGGCCGTGCCGAACTCGGCGATCGGCAGCCCGCCGAGCACCGCGGTGGCGAGCAGCGGCACGGGGGCCGTGTGGCGGCCCTGTTCCTCGAACACCGCGCACAGCTCCTGCGCGCCGAGACCGCCGCCGCCGTGCACCTCGGGGATCGCGAGCGCGGTGAGCCCCGCGCGCGCGAGCTCGCTCCAGAGCTCGTCGTCGAACCACGCGCCGCTCTTCTCGAGCGCGAGCAGGCGCTCGTGGTTGACGCGGTCCGAGAAGATTCGCCGCGCGAGGTCGCGGATCGCGACGAGCTCTTCGGAGGGGGAGAAATCCATGACTAGCATCCCATGGCGCGCGATCGCGCCTCGTCAGAACGGGTCGGGGCGGAACAGCGGCAGCACCAGGTCCTCGTCGACGCGCGTGAACTCGACGCGCACGCGCAGGCCGATCGCGATGTCCCCGGGGTCGATCCCCACGAGGTTCGAGACCAGCCGCGTGCCCTCGTCGAGCTCGATCAGCGCGATCGCGTTCGGATACGAGAACGGCGGCACGGGCGGATGGTGCGCGACCACATAGCTGTACACGTGCCCGCGCCCGCTCGCGGTGACCGTGTCCCAGTCGAGCGAATGGCAGTGCGGGCACATCGGCCCGGGCGGGTGGCGCAGCACTTTGCAGCCCGCGCAGCGCTGGATCCGCAGCTCTCCCGCGGCGACGCCCTCCCAGAAGAAGGCGTTGTCGCGCGACTGCGCGGGCCGCGGCCGGCGGCGCGCCGGCGCGGCCGCGGCTGGTGCCTTCGCCTGCGCGTCGGCGCGCGACACGGGCGGCTTGAACTTGAGCAGGCGGAACGTCATCCGCGCCACCTCCTCGCCCGCCGCGTCGCGGTAGATCATCTCCTCGTCGACGAACCGCCCGACGCCGAGCGCGGTCTTCTTCTCGTCGGACACCGCCGCCACGCGCGTGGTCACGGAGAGGAGGTCGCCCTCGCGCAGGTAGCGGCGGTATTCCTGGCGGCAGTTGGTGGCGACCACCGACGTGTACCCCGCGGCGTCGAGCAGGCGCATCACCTCGGTGAACGGGGCCGGCCGCGCCGACGCGTCCTCGGGTGGGCGCAGGCCGCGCATCGTCCAGGCCTGCAGCATGGCGGGCGGCGCGACGAGCGCGCCGTGCACCGATTTCGCCGCGAAATCGGGATCGGTGTACACGGGATTGTAGTCGCCGACGGCGTCGCACCAGTGGCGGATCATCGCGGGATTCACCGGGTCGCGCGCCAGCTGCGGGTCGCCCTCGCGCCCGATCCAGGCGTCGAGATCCGCGCGCAGCTCTTCTCGGTCATCCACCTGTTCGATCTCCGCTCGGCTTCGCCTCGCTGCGCGTCGGCCGACTGACCGTCGGCCTCCTTGCTAACGAGCTGCTCGGGGCAGCCCGAGCCCGAACATCGCGACCAGCTCGCGCTGCACTTCGTTCACCCCGCCGCCGAAGGTGTTGATCTGGCAATGGCGCCACTCGGTCTCGAGCTCGCCGCGCAGCACCTCGCCCGCCGAGCCGGGCCGCATCGCCCCGGGCATCCCGACCATCTCGAGGAGCAGGCGATACACTTCGATCACCGCCTCGGTGCTGTGCACCTTCGCCGCCGAGGCCATCGCGGGGTTCAGGACACCGCGCTCGAGCGCCCAGGCCATCCGCCAGTTGAAGATCTTCATCGCCTCGAGCCGGGCGTGGGCCTCTCCGATGCACGCCTGCACCCACGGCTTCTCTCCCACGGGACGGCCGTCCTCGGCCTCGGTCTTGCGCGCCCACTCGACGGTGTCGTCGTAGAGTCGCTGCGCGTAGCTGCTGAACGCCGCGAGCCCGATCCGCTCGTGATTGAGCTGCATCGTGATCAGGCCCCAGCCCTGGTTCTCCTGTCCCACCACCATGTCCACGGGAACGCGCACATTCTCGTAGTAGGTCATGTTGGTGTGGCCGCCGCCGACCGTGTAGATCGGCGCGTGCGAGAAGCCCGGCAGCTTCGTGTCGACGATCAGGATCGAGATACCCTTGTGCTTGGGCACGGTCGGATCGGTGCGCACGGCGAGCCAGATGTAGTCGGCGGCGTCGGCGCCGCTCGTGAACATCTTGGTGCCGTTCACCACGTAGTGGTCGCCGTCGCGCACGGCGCTGGTCTTGAGCGAGGCCAGATCGGTGCCCGCGTCGGGCTCGGAGTAGCCGATCGCGAAGTGGACCTCTCCCGCGAGGATCCCGCGCAGGAACTTCTGCTTCTGCACCTCGCTGCCGGCCGACATCAGCGTGGGCCCGACCGTGTTGAGCGTGACGAACGGGATCGGCGCCCCCGCGCGGCGCGCCTCCTCGAACCAGATCAGCTGCTCGACCGCGGTGCGCCCCTGGCCACCGTACTCGGCCGGCCAGCCGACGCCGAGCCAGCCGTCGCGGCCCATCTGGCGGATCAGCTGCTTGTGGAGCGGGCTCGTCTCGAGGCCGTGCAGCTGGGACCGCAGCTCCGGCGTGATCAGCTTCGCGAAGTAGGCGCGCAGCTCGGCGCGCAGCGCTTTCTGCTCGGGGGTGTAGTCGACGTGCATGGAGGGGCCTTGGGCTCGCGCGCAACTTAGTCGAGCGACCAAGCAGGATAGCAGCAAGGCCGCGAAGCGGCCGCGCACCGCAAGTTTCGCGCAGCGAGCCGTAGGCGAGCGAAGGCCATCGGGACGGGCGGAGCCCGAGCGGAGCGCGGGCTCCCGCGAGGGCGGGCTATCCGACTACAATCGCTTCCGTGAAGGCCCACCGCACCCCGGTCGTGATCGGCTGGACGGAATACGTGGACCTGCCCGATTGGGGGGTGCGGCGGCTGCGCGCGAAGGTCGACACGGGCGCGCGCAGCAGCGCGCTCCACGTGGAGAACATCCGCGAGCTTCCGCGCGGCATCGTGCGGTTCGACGTCGTGCTCCACCGCCTCAAGCGCGACCGCCGCGTGCAAGTGCGCGCGCATGTGACGCGCCGGTCGCGCGTGCGGTCGAGTAACGGCGAGCTATCCCAGCGCCTGTTCGTGCAGACCACGCTGCGGCTCGGCGGCATCGAGAAGGCGATCGAGGTCGGGCTCGTCGACCGCGCGAAGATGATCCACCGGATGCTGCTCGGCCGCGCCGCGCTCGCGGGCCCGTTCCTGGTCGACGTCGACCGCCGGATGCTCCAGTCGAAGCGCAAGCGCCGGTGGCTGCGGCGCGCCCGCTGATCAGGTGGGCGCGCCCGAGTCCATCTGGCCGGTCTCCGAGAACCGCGCGAGCACCGCCACGACGGGCTCGACGGCGCTCTTCATGCGCAGGTAGAGGTCGGCGGCGGCGTTGCGGTCGTCCATCTGGGCGAGCTGCTCGAGATTCTCCGCCAGGTGTTGCGCCTCCCGCGCGCCGAACATCCGCATCGCGCTCTTCGTCGAGTGGGCCTGCCGGCGCACCTCGGTCCACGCACCCGACGCGATCGTCGCGGGCAGCCGCTCCAGGTTCTCGCGCGTCTCGAGCGCGACGGGAATCGAGAAGTAGGAGATAGCGATGGTCACGTCGGACGCGATGGACGCCCACAGGATCGAGGGGGTCCACGCATAGCAGCGGCCGTGCGGCACGAACTGGCCCAAGAAACCCATGGTTCCCCCGTAGGCGCTCTTGCGCCCGGCTCCGATCTCCTAACGCCCGCGTTCGATCGCCCGAGCGACGACGCTCTGCAGCTCGTTCGGATCGATGCTCCCCTTCTGCCGATACGCGCTCGCTCCGGCCCGCAGGCAGCGGTCGGCGACCTCGGCGTCGTCCGCGCCGGAGAGCACGACGATCGGCAGCTCGCGCGCCGCGGCGCGCATGCGCGTCACCGTCTCGGGCCCGACGCAGTCCGGAAGGGTGAGGTCGAGCAGGATCGCGTCGAAGCCCTCCGCGAGGCGCGCGACGCCCTCGCCGAGCGTCCGCGCGATGGTGAGCTCGAATCGCGCGTCCGAGGCGGCGAGCGCGCGCTGCGCGAGCACGGCGTCGCCGTGGCTGTCCTCGACGAGCAACACGCGTGCGACCCAGCGGGGCCCGGCCGATCCGCGCGCCGCCTCGCGCACGAGCTGCGCGAGCGGGCTCCTGGGGTCGCCCTTCTTCACGAACGCGCGCGCGCCGCGCTCGAGCGCGGCGCGCGCCGCGGCGGGATCGTCCTCTCCGCTCATCACGAGCACCGGCGGCGGTTGCGCGGCGAGCATCCGGTCGAGCGTGGCGAGGCCCCGCGAGTCGGGCAGCGAGAGATCGAGCAGCACCACCGACGGCGCCGCCCGATTCGCGTCGGCGAGGCGCGCGAGCGCGGCGGACAGCGACGTGCAGTGCTCCACTTCACCCACACCGCGCAGGCGGAGCTTCGCGAGCTCGGCGTCGGCGAGGCTGTCCTCGACCAGTAGGATCGGGAGATCGCTCATCGCTTCTCGGCCGCCGCGGAGCCGCCCTTGCGCGGCGCGTCGAGCTCGCCCGTCTCCGCGAAGCGCGCGAGCGCCGCGACCACGGGCTCCACCGCGCTCTTCATGCGCAGGTAGAGATCGGCGGCGGCGCTGCGGTCGTCCATCTGCGCGAGCTGCTCGAGGCAGAGCGCGATCTGTTGCGCCTCCTGCGCGCCGAACATCCGCATCGCGCTCTTCGTGGTATGGGCGAGCCGGCGGACTTCGCTCCACGCACCCGACGCGATCGTCGCGGGCAGCCGCTCGAGGTTCTCGCGCGTCTCGGCCGCATAGGCGGTGACGATCTCGCGCAGCGCGGCGGGATCGTCGCCGATCTGGGACCGGATGTTCGAGAAGTCGACCACGTCCGGCGGTGGGATGGCCGCCGCCGCGAGCGCGCGGAACAGTTCGTCGCGGCGGATCGGCTTCGACACGTAGTCGTCCATGCCGGCGGCGAGGCACTTCTCGCGGTCGCCGGCCAGCGCGTGCGCCGTCATCGCGATGATCGGGATCCGCCGGCCGGTTCCGGTCTCGCCCGAGCGGATCGCCGCGGTACACGCGAAGCCGTCCATGCCCGGCATCTGGATATCCATCAGGATCGCGTCGAACTCCTGGGCGCCGAACAGGCCGACCGCCTCGCGGCCGTCGTTCGCGACCACGACTTCGTGGCCGTGACTCTCGAGGATCGCCAGCGCGACCTTCTGGTTCGGCACGCTGTCCTCGACGAGCAGGATCCGCTGCGGGGGAAGGGCCGCGGCCGGCGCCTTCCCCTCCGCGCTCGCGACCCGGCGCGTGGCGCGGAACGGGGCGCCCGCGGCGGGACCCACGCGGTGGCCGAGCGCGCGCGCCACCACGTCGTAGAGCTCGTATTCCTTGGCCGGCTTCATGACCTGCCCCGCGATCCGCAGCTCCTCGCAGCGGCGCAGAGCCGCCGGCCCGCCCGCGGAGGTGAGCAGCACGATCGCGAGATCGTCGAATTCGGGCTCGGCGCGGATCCGCTCCGCGAGACCGAAGCCGTCGGTCCCCGGCATGTGGAGATCCAGCAGGAGCAGACGGATCCGGTCGCCCGCGCGGTGCTGGCGCAGCACCGACAGCGCCTCGGCCGCCGAACCCGAGGGCACGGGCTCCATGCCCCAGCGGCGCGCGAGCGCGAACAGGATCACGCGGTTGGTCGGATTGTCGTCGACGATCAGCACGCGCGATCCCGCGAGCGGGATCGGCTCGCGCGCGCGGTCGGCGACCGGCTCGTGGATCTCCTCGAGCCGCGCGGTGAACGTGAAGGTGCTGCCCGCGCCCGGCGAGCTGTGCGCGGAGATCGCGCCGCCCAGGCGCTCGACCAGCCCGCGGCTGATCGAGAGCCCGAGGCCCGTGCCGCCGAACCGCCGCGACGAGGACTTGTCGGCCTGCTCGAACGACTCGAACAAGCGCTCCAACTCGTCCGGGTCGATGCCCATGCCCGTGTCGCGCACGTCGAAGCGCAGGAGTCCCGCGGCGCCGCGCGAGACGTGCACCTCGACCTCGCCGCGCTCCGTGAACGTGATCGCGTTCGAGACCAGGTTCGCGATCACCTGCCGCAGCCGACCCGGATCGCCGCGCAGCGCGCGCGGCACGTCGGCGTCGAGCCGGCACAGCAGCTCGAGCCCCCTGTGCTCGGCGCGCACCGCGAGCGAGCGCAGCGTGTCGCCGACCACGTCGTCGAGATCGAACGCCACGTTCTCGAGCTCGATCTTGCCGGCCTCGATGCGCGAGTAGTCGAGGATGTCGTTCACCACCGTGAGCAGTGCGTCACCGGAGTCGATCACGGTGCGCAGGTGATCGCGCTGGCCCTCGCTGAGATCGGTGTCGAGCAGGATCTCGGAGAGGCCGATCACCGCGTTGAGCGGCGTGCGGATCTCGTGGCTCATGTTGTTCAGGAACTGGCTCTTCGCGCGGTTGGCGGCCTGCGCCGCGTCGCGCGCCAGCACGAGCTCGCGCGCCTGCGCCTGCAGCACGCGCTCCCCCTCCTCGCGCGTCTTGATCTCGGCGCGCAGCGACTCGTTCGCGGCGGCGAGCTGCTGCGGGCTCGGCAGCGTCAGCGTGCGCCGGAGCAGCGGACCGATCGAGGCGGCGGTGCCCAGTGCCGCGAGCGCGGTGATCGCCTTCACGATCGCCTCGGCGCCGTAGGCGCCGTGCCACGTGTTCCAGACCGAGATGGCGTGGCTGCTCGCCAGCGCGACGATGAACATGCCGAACAGCACGAAGGTCCAGCGCAGCGGCAGCCCCTCGCGGTGGCGCGCGAAGTAGAACAGCACGCCCGGCAGCGTGATGAACGAGATCGCGATGATGAAGTCGGAGACCGCCGACACCCAGAGGATCGCGGGCGTCCAGAGGTAGCTCTGGGCGTGCGGCGCGAACTCGCTGAAGAATCCCACGACCCCCCCTACCCGCGCGGCGGCGCGAGCAGCGACTCGAGCCCCTTCGCCGCCCCCCCGGCGAGCGAGCCCCAGCGCCGCCGCCACCCCTCCACGGCGGCGCGCGAATCGCGGCTCGTCGCCTCGACCGTCGATAGTAAGGCGTCGGCCCACTCGCGGTGCCACGCACCGTCCTGGTCGAGCGACGCGAGGATCTCGGCCCACAGCGGCTCGCCGGCCGCGGCCGCCGCGCGCGCGAACGCCCCGCCGAAGAACCGGTCGATCTGCGGCTTGAGCACCAGATCGAGCGCGACGAACGCCTCGCCCCAATCCCAGGTGGCCAGCAGCCGCTCGATCGCCTCGCGCGCACCCTGCCAGGCCGGGTGATCCTCCCAGACCTGCCGCGCGCCGTCGCCGAATCCGGGCACCGCGCGCCGCAGCTGGGCCATCCGGTAGGCGAAGCGCTGCAGCCGGCGCATCTCGTCGGCCGCCTGGAACGCCGCACAGATCGCGATCCGACCCGACGGCGCCATCTGACCCACGTAGCAGGCCGCCATCTGGAGGCCGTGGAACAGGTACCGCGCCGGCGGGACGATCTGCTCGAGTGCCGCGAGCCACGCCGCGCTCTGACTCCGATCGGCGTCGGCGCGCTCGATCGATTCGAACAGCGCATCGACGACCGACTCCTGGCCGGCCTGGATCGCGACATAGCGCGCGTAGGTGGTGGCGCGCGGGTCGCGGAACCGCTCCCAATCGGCGCATTGGAACGGGGAGTCCGCCTGGTATGTCCGATACCAGTCCGAGAGCGGCAGGTCCACCTCGAAACCGCGCCCCGCGTAGTAGAGGATGCGCGACGTGGCGATGTCGTATTCGGTCGGCACACGCTCGCTGCCCTCGAGGTGCCAGTAGGTACGGCGCGGGCTCACGGTGCCGACTCCTGCGTCTCGGCCGCCCAGACGGCCTCGTCCTCCGTGATCGAGATCCGGCCACGACACGAGGGCATGATCCGCTCGAGGTCGCCAGGCAGCCGGAACGGCTCGCCGAGTCGGCGCTCGACGGTGGCGCGGCGCAGCACGCAGCGCGCTGGTGCGGAGACGCGCAGATAGGCGCCCCAGTCGTGCACCTCGAGCGCGGGGTTGTCCTCGCGCAGCGCGTCGATCACGGCGAGGCCGACGGCGCCCGCGACCAGATCGGGGCCGGCGCGGCCGCGCACGGTCATGGCTGCACCTCGGTGTCGACGTAGATCCGCCCGGCCCGGACTTCGGCGGGATAGGCGACCAGCTCGCAGCGGGCGGGGTTGATCCCGCGCCCGGTCGCCGCGTCGTATACCCACTCGTGGGAATGGCAGGTGAGCACGCGGCCTTCGAGCCGACCCTCGGAGAGCCGCACGCCCTGGTGCGAGCAGCGGTCGGCGTAGGCGCGCACGCCGTCGTCGAGTCGCACCAACAGCACCGGCCGGCCGCCGAGCAGGACGCCCTTCATCTCGCCGATCCGGAGCTCGTCGAGCGCGGCGGCGTCACGAAGCATCGACGACACCCCGCGAGGCGCGCACGTCGACGCGCTCGAGCGCCGAGAGCCCCGCCTCGGCGACCGTCGCCGTCGGATCGAGCTCGCGCCCGGCGTGGAAGGCGCGCGCGTTCTCGAACTTCGCCACCCGCCAGCGCGCGGAGTGCTGGAGCCGGGCGATCACGCGCGCGATCGGGTCGTCCTCGTGCACGAGCAGGATCAGCCCGATCGTGTCGCCTTCGAGGAATCCGTACAGCGGGACCAGCGCGCTCACGGCCGGCGCTCGTGGGGCGCCTCGGCGGCGGTGGGGAGCGGCGGCCTCGGCTTGGCGGGCCGCTCGAGCCAGTCGTATCGGCCCCCGTGGACGTCGCGGCCCCAGGTGTCCCGGGTGAGTCCGAAGTACTGGGTCAGGATCGCGGCGAGATTCCCGGGCGCCTCTCCCGCGAGCACGCGCTTCACCACGTCGCGGTGGCCGGCATAACGCTCTGGCTCCGACTCGAAGATCCCCCGGCACGGCTCGGAGCAGAAGATGTACTTGCGATCGCCGCGCACGAGCGTCTCGGCGGTGTTGCGCGCGGGTGTCCCTTCGCAGAGCACGAGCTGGCAGGTGTCGCAGAACGTGACGATCGCGGAGCCGTGCGCGGCGAAATCGAGGCCGGGATCGCTCTCGCGCCAGGCCTCTTCGATCCGCTCCCAGACCGGCGCGAGCGCGGGCCAGGACGCGGGATACTTCCCGGCGAGCCACGCGCGCTCGTCGGGTCCGGGCATCGCGAAGTCGAACCAGACCGTCGCACGGTAGGTATAGGCGCTCGCGTAGACCATGTGATGGTAGTAGTCGAGCGAGGTCGTGAACGTGTCCCAGTACCAGGGTCGGCGAAGCCCGTACGCGTCGAGGACCTCGAGGAACTGGGTGAGGATCCACTCCTCCACGAACTCCCGGAACGACGCGCGGCGCGCCGGGAGCGGCGTCAGGTAGTCCATGCTGAACCCGGTCAGCACGGAGAACAGGTGCCAGGTGCGCCAGAACCACTTGTCGACGAGATGCTGCGCGTACTCGCGGTCGCGCTTCGCGAGGATCTCGAGCACGGAGCGGCCGATCTGGGCGTGGCGCGCCTCGTCGGTCTGGATGCTCTTCACCATCGTCTCGAACATCGGGTCGCCTGCGTCGCGGGCGAGCGCCGAGAGCGCGACGAACTGGAGGTTGGTGAAGCCCGTCTCGAACACGAGGTTGGCGCCGATCGCGAACTCGAACGGATTCGCGGCGAGCAGCAGCTCGTCCATCAGGTGGCGCGCCGCGATCGCCACCCAGTTGTTGGTGTGGTAGAAGCGGTGCACCCAGTCGAACTGCGGATCCCACTTCACGAGGTCGTGATAGATCAGCAGCGGGATCTCGGTGTGGCGCAGCTCGTCCATCGCGCCGAACAGCGCCATCGTCCGCCACGCGCTGTCGCGCGCGAAGCGCCCGGCGCGCAGGTTGCCGATCGTGGCCGCGAACTCCGCGAGAGCGAGCGCCGCGCCGTGGAACTTGTTGACGTTGATCCACGACCGCGGCACGCGCGAGAGGTGTTCGGGGCGGCCGACGGCATCGCGCACGGCGCGCACCGCGCGCTCCTTCTCGGTCTGCGCGGCGACGTACTCGCGGTAGCTCGTCTTGAACGGCTCGTCCCACGCGCTCCATTCCGAGGGCGGCACGCGCGTCGAACCGCTCGGCTCGGCCGGGAACAGCTCGGATTCCGGCACGTACCGGTACGTCCAGTCGAGTTTGCGGGCCAGGTCCAGCCATGCCTCTCGCGGGAGCATGCCAACCGCCTCGCTTCAGGCGGCCGAACCCGGCTCGCCCGCGGACACCAGGGGAAGTGTGAAGTAGAACGCCGCGCCCTCGCCGGCCTTGCCCTCCGCCCAGACGCGCCCGCCGTGGCGCTTCACGATCCGCGCGACGTTGGCGAGGCCGATGCCGCTGCCGCTGCACTCCTCCTCGCCGTGGAGGCGCTGGAACAGCTTGAACAGGCGGTGCGACTGCGAGGGGTCGAACCCGATCCCGTTGTCCTCGATCGCGAACACGTGCTCGCCGCCCCGCTCCCGGTGGGTGATGCGGATCGCCGCGTCGGACCGCTTCTCGGTGAAGTTGAGCGCGTTCTCGATCAGATTCTGGAACACGAGCCGCAAGAGGGTCGCGTCGCCGGTCACCTCCGGCAGCGCGTCGACCCCCCAGTGGACCCGGGAGGCCCGGTCCGCGGCGGGGAGCATCCGCTGGAGCTCCGCGACGATCGGCGCGAGCGCGACGCGCTGCGGGTGGAGACCGACGCCGGAGACGCGGCTGAACTCGAGCATGTCGCGCACGAGTTCCTGGGCGCGGTCGGCGCCCTCCTGCAGGAAGCCCAGATAGCGCTCGAGCGTTCCCTGGACCAGCTCGGGCGGGAGCTCGTTGCGGATCAGCTCGGTATAACTCCCGATCTGGCGGAGCGGAGCGCGCAGATCGTGCGACACGCTGTAGGCGAAGCTCTCGAGCTCGCGGTTCGCGTCGGCGAGCTGCGCAGTGCGCTCCTGCACGCGCCGCTCGAGCGTCGCGTTCAAGTTCGCGAGCGCCTCGCTCGCCTCGACCATCTCCTGGATGTCGATGCACGAGCCGACGAAGCCCATGAACGTGCCGTCGGGCGAATAGCGCGGAACGCCCGTGTCGAGCAGCCAGCGGTAGTGGCCGTCGTGACGCCGCAGGCGGTACCGCATCCGGAACGGCTTGCGCGCGTTGAAGTGGTCGAGGTACGTGTCGAGGCAGTGCTGGAAGTCCTCGAAGTAGACACCCTCGCACCAACCGGATCCGACCTCCTGGTCGAGCGTCCGGCCCGTGAAGTCGAGCCACGGCTTGTTGAAGAAATAACAATTCGAGTCGACCGCCGACATCCAGAGCATGACCGGCGAAGAGTCCGCCATCACCTTGAAGCGGTCTTCGGTCTCGCGCAGCCGCTGGACGATGTCCTGGGTGGCCTGGGGCTCGTCGAGGATCACGGGCGAACGCTCCCAGGGGGGAACGATAGCGCTATTAGTTCGGACATTTCGAACGCCCCCTTGAGTCGGATTGCCCCCTATTCTGGCGAACCAGGGACAGATGCGGACCGCCCGTGATATCGACTCGCGCGAGATCGGGATGCGGCTCCCGAGGTGGGTCCGCGGCCCGCTCCACCCGCGCGATGGGGTGCGCCGGCCGCCGGGTCGGTCGCGCTCGCCGCGACGGCGCGCGCCGACTGGATCCAGACGATCGGGATCGGGAGCGGCCTGCGATGCTCGGGGCGCCGTCAGCGCGCGCGAGGGCGATCCGGCGTCCTGGTACTACAACCCCGCCGCGGCCGGGGATTTCAGCCACCCGCTGCTCGGCGCGCGCCGAGGCGCGGCGCTCCGCACGGCTTGCTAGTGCCCCTTCTCGATCGCGCGAGTGAGCACCTCGCCGAGCTCGGTCGGCGCGAGGTGTCCCTTCTGGCGATAGGCGTCGGCGCCGGCGACCAGGCAGCGGTCGGCGATCTCGTCGCCCTCCGCACTCGTGAGCACGACGATCGGCAACCGGAGCGCTGCGGCGCGCATGCGCTTCACGGTCTCGGCCCCGTCGCTGTCGGGCAGCGAGAGGTCGAGCAGGATCGCATCGAAGCCTTCGGCGAGGCGGCCGATCCCCGCGTCGAGCGAGCCGGTGATGGTGACCTCGAACGCGCCGTCGCGCACGCGGAGCGCGCGCTCCGCGATCGCGGCGTCGGCGTGGCTGTCCTCGACCAGCAGGACGCGGAGACTCATGGCGCGGACTCCGCACTAACGCTCTCATACTTTCGTCGCGTGGGGGCGTTCGCGCGCGCGCGGATGTGTCAATTTTTCTCCGACGCGGCGTACGGGACGAAATGCCCCGAGCTACACGCGCTCGATCAGCGTCGCGTTCGCGAGCCCGCCGCCCTCGCACATCGTCTGGAGCCCGTAGCGGCCGCCCGTGCGCTCGAGCTCGTGCAGCAGCGTGGTCATGAGCTTCGCGCCCGTGCAGCCCAGCGGGTGGCCGAGCGCGATCGCGCCGCCATTCACGTTCAGCTTCCCGGGATCGGCACCCGTGTCGCGGAGCCAGGCGAGCGGCACCGAGGCGAATGCCTCGTTCACCTCGTAGCGGTCGACCTCGTCGATCTTCAGGCCCGCGCGCGAGAGCAGCTTCGCCGTGGCGGGGATCGGCGCGGTCAGCATGATCACGGGGTCGTCGCCCGCGAGCGACATCGCGGCGATGCGCGCGCGCGGGGCGATCCCGAGCCGCGCGAGGCCGGCTTCGTTGGCCACGAGCACCGCGGCCGCGCCGTCGGTGATCTGGCTCGACGTGCCCGCGGTCAGGAGGCCCTTTTCGGAGAGCGGCTTCAGGTGGGCCATCTGCGCGAGGCTCGCGTCGAACCGGATTCCCTCGTCGGCCGCGAACTTCTCGCTCGTCCCGTCGTCGAGCTCCACCTCGACCGGGGCGATCTCGCGCGCGAACCGCCCCTCGCGCGTCGCGCGCGCGGCCTTCTCGTGGCTCGCGAGTCCGTAGCGGTCGAGCTCTTCGCGTGAGAAGCCCCAGCGCTCGGCGATCATCTCGGCGCCCGCGAACTGGTTGAACCTAGCGCCCGGGTAGCGCCTCTTCATGCCGATGCCGTAAGGGCTACCCATGCCGGCCTTGTGGCCCGCGATCGCGTTGCCGCCGATCGG
>DATFWW010000188.1:0-11301 GCA_035258825.1 Myxococcota bacterium | reverse complement strand
ACTCCGCGGCCGGGGGCGCGCAAGCTCGCGCTGATGTTGACGGACGGTCTGCCCACCTTCCCGGTCGGGCTCGGCTCCGTCTCGGACCCGGGCGACGTGGACGCCGCGCTCGCGGCCGCGAGCGTCGCTCACCGCGCCGGGATCGCGATCAACACCTACGCGCTCGGCCCCAGCGCGCTCGACAATCCGTTCGCCGCCACGGAGATCTCGCGGATCACCGCGGGCACCTTCATGCCCGTGCAGAACCCGGGCGACATCGTGTCGTTCCTCCAGGGCACGTCGTTCGCAAACGTCGACGACGTGGTACTCACCAACCTCACCACGAAGGAGGTGTCGACCGACGTGAAGCTGCTGCCGGACGGCAGCTTCTCGGGCTTCGTGCCCGTGCGCGAGGGCAAGAACCAGGTGCGCGTGACGGCGCTCGCGAACGACGGCACCAGCGCGAGCGTCGACCTCGAGCTCGACTTCGCGGCGTCGGGCAAGTCCGAGCGCGAGCTCGCACTCGAGCTCGAGCGGATCCGCGAGCGCAACAAGGAGCTGATGCTCCTGGTCGACCGCGATCACATCAAGCGCTTCCGCGAGCACCAGCGCAAGGAGCTGGCGATCGAGGCCGGTGGCGCGGAGCCGGCGGTCGAGCCCGGCGCCAAGAACTGACGCCGATCGGATCGGGGCGCTGCGATCAGAGCGGCACCAGCGACGGGTCGCTGATCTCGCGCCTGACCAGCTTGCCGTTCTCGTAGATCGACGTGATGTCGATCTGCCCGTCGCCGTTCTTGTCCTCCTCGCGCCGCACGAGCACGGGCACGCCCGTCTTCGTGTCGTATTTCTCGAACACGTCGGGGCGGCCGTCGCCGTTGGTGTCGCGCTCGATCAGCGCGGGGACCTCCTTGTCGCCGACCAGGTCGTAGTGGGTCCACTGATCCATGCGCGAGTCGTGGTCGCGGTCCTCTTCGAGCGACACGCGCACGCGGTTCTCGTACTTCACGACGATATCGATCTTGCCGTCGTAGTCGGCGTCGTGGCGCTCCTCGACGAGCGAGCCGGCCTGGTAGACGTAGAACGCGTCGCGCTTGCCGTCGCGGTTGCGGTCCACCTCGCGCGAGGTCATTCGCCCATCGCGGTACTCCTCCCACGCGTCGGGCTTGCCATCGCCGTCCTCGTCGAGCGTCCGGCGCACCAGCGCGCCGCCCTCGTACTCCTGCCACGCGTCGATCTTGCCGTTGTAGTCGCGGTCGAGCTCGACGCGCAGCAGCGCGTTGGTCTCCCGGTCGTAGTAGCGGATCTGTTCGGGGCGCTTGTCCTCGTCGGCGTCGAGGCTGTACTGGACCACCTCGATCGCCTCCGGATTGCCCCACGCACCCGTCGGGATCTTCTTTTCCTGCTTGTCGAAGATCTCGAGGGGGAGCTCGCGGTCCACGGGCGCGGCCGGCGCGATGCGCGGGTCGGCGCGTTCGGCGAGCTCGCGGGCACCGGCCAGAGCGCGGTTGTCGCGCCGTTTCCCCGCGTCCTTGCGCGCGATGTCGTCTGCGCGCATCTGATCAAGCAGCTCGTGCTGCCGCGCGAGCTCGGCCTGGATCTGGCTCTCCAGCTGATCTCCGCGCTCGACCTCGCGCGCCCGGTCGGCGCCATCCTTCTCCGCCGCGCGCGGCGCGGCCGCCAGCGACCAGCAGAGCGAGCCCGCGAGCGCGGGAGCTGCAAACGATCTCCACCTCATCCAATCACCCGGGCCACCTTGGCTCCTTCTATCACACGATCGATCGACCGACCGCCGCGCGTTCAATTCACCACAGGACCGGTGACGCGCTGCGACATCGAACGCGAGTCGGACCGGCGCGGGCCGGGCCGGCGCCGACCCGCAGGATCCGGGAGAAAGTCCGAGATCGAAACGCGAAACGTCTGGCTCACCGGACCCGACTCCGCCACTTTTCGTCTATATGGATCGCGGACTGCATGGTTTTGCGCTAACGCAGTGCAGCGGGGCACCAATCGGACACCACCCAACGACTCCCGTCCCCGGCGGATTCGGTCGATGCGATCGACGTATTGCTGATGTTGTCGCGAGCAGCGCCAGGAGGCTCACCCGATGGGTCTGACTCTGATCCGCAAGAGCGACGGACAGCGCCCCGTGTCGAATCCGACCGTGGCGCTCGTGCTGGCGGGCGGGGCGATCACGGGCGGCGCGTTCAAGGTGGGCGGCCTCAAGGCCCTCAACGACTTCCTCGTCGACCGCAAGATCACGGACCTCGATCTGTACGTCGGCCTGTCGGCCGGCGCGATCCTCGGCTCGTCGCTCGCGGCAGGGGTCAGCCCGGACGAGATGATCCGGGTGCTCGACGGCACCAGCACGCGGCTCGACCAGCTGCGCCCGTTCGATCTCTACAACCCGAACCTGCGCGAGTTCGCGACGCGGCCCGCGCGGTTCGCGTACGACCTCGCGGCCTACCTGCCGAGCATCTCGATCGACTTCGCGCGCGGCGTACCGGGTCTTCCGGCCGCGATCGCGGGTCCGCTGCGCGAGTTCCTGCGGCGGCCCAACTACACGCGATTCGAAGTGCTCGCAATGCGGATCATCGAGCACATCTCGCCCAAGCGCGAGCTCCCGTCGATCACCGACCACATCCCGGGCGGTTTCTTCGACAACACGAGCCTCGAGCGGTGGCTGCGCCGCAGCCTCCAGCGGATCAAGATGCCCAACGACTTCCGGGCGTTCTCGCGCAAGACGGGCAAGCGCCTCTACGTGACCGCCTGCGACCTCGACACCGCCGAGCGCGTGATCTTCGGTGCCGACGAGAACTGCGAGCTCTCGATCTCCCAGGCGGTCCAGGCCTCGAGCGCGCTGCCGATCTTCTACAAGCCCGCGCGCATCAACGGCGTCGACTACGTCGATGGCGGCGTCCGCCACACGGCGAACATCGACGTCGCGATCGAGAAGGGCGCGGACCTCATCATCTGTTACAACCCGTTTCGCCCGTTCCTCAACCGGATCGACGCCGAAGACACCGACACGTCCTACTTCGCGGACGGCCGCTACCTCGCCGACCGCGGGCTCAAGGCGATCATCAACCAGGTGTTCCGCACGCTGCTGCACTCGCGGCTCAAGCTCGGCATCCAGCGCTATCTCGCCGACGACCGCTTCCGCGGCGACATCGTGCTGCTCGAGCCGCGCGAGAACGACGCCGATTACTTCGGCACCAACCCGATCGCGTTCTGGAAGCGGTCGCGCGCAGTGCAGCACGGGTTCGAGTCGGTGCGCACCACGGTGGAGCAGAACTTCGAGCAGCTCGAGAGCGTGTTCGCGCGCTACGGCATCCAGCTCGACCGCGAGGCGGCGCGACGCCGCGCAGCGCGCGCGCGCGTGGCGCAGGGCTGGCCCGAGGACGCGTCCGAAGAGGCCGAAGGCGGCGACGAGCCGCCGCCGGGGCTGCGGCTGGTCGGCTCGCAGGGCGGCAGATCCTAGGGCCGGACGGCCCGAAGGGCCGATGCCGGCCCCGCGGTTCTCGAACTAGCCCCCGGTCCACGCCGGGTGGCGAAAACTCCACGATCCCAGTACTTTCCCGCTCTCGCTCGGGCCGGCTACCCGTCTCAACGGCCCAGGGAACCTCCTCCCGCAACGTCCCCACTCGCTGGATGTGCACCCTGATCGCCTTCCATCGATGCTTCGCGGACGCTCCGTTGGTGGTGGCGGCAAACCGGGACGAGTTCCTCGAGCGACCGACGGAGGGTCCGGCTCTGCGCGAAGCCTCGATTTCCAGTTCCCGCCGCACGGGGCGATCCGGGCGGGGTGGGGCAAGCGCGCGGGCCACCCGGGTGGTTGCACCGCGCGATCTGCGCGCTGGAGGGAGCTGGCTCGGGGTCAACGCCTCCGGCCTGTTCGCGGCGATCACCAATCGCCGCTGCGACAGCCCCGACCCGAGCCGGCGCTCGCGCGGGTGGCTCGTGATGGAGGCGCTCGCGGAGCCGTCGGCCGAGCGCGCGGCGGAGCGCTTCGCGCGCCTCCCCGGGGATGCTTACAACCCGTTCAATCTGTTCGTGGCCGATCGCGAGAGCGCGCACGTCGTCACCTACAGCGACCGCCCGCAGCGCCGCGATCTCACCGCGGGGCCGCACGTGGTGGGCAACGTCCACCCCGACGAGCCCTCGCGCAAGCTGGACTGGCTGCGCGGCCGGGTAGCGGATCTCGCGCGCGGCGAGGTACCGGGCGAGGAAGCGCTCGCGGGCCTGTGCCGCACCCACGTCGCGGACGCGCCGCTCGAATCCCCCTGCGTCCACGCGGGTGGGTACGGCACGCGCAGCTCGACGCTGCTCTGGATCGGGGCGCAGCCGGCGCTGCGCTATGCGGAGGGCCCGCCCTGCGCGGCCCCCTATCGCGATTTGACTCCGCTCCTGCACGACCTGGGGCTCTTCCCGGCGCGCGAGCGGGTATCAGCATGAGGGGCCCACAGTTGAGACGCATCGGCAGCAACATCCGCAAGCAGAATTCGGACGCGAAGGCGAATCGGATCGTCCGCAACATCATCAAGTACACCGACGCCGAGAAGCCGCGCAACGAGTATCCCAAGAGAATCGTCTCGCCGGTGAACGCGTCGTCGTGCTGTCGCGACGAGAACCGCGAGATGGTCGGCTCGGCGCGCGAGATCGACGGATTCAAGTTCTGTTACAAGATCTGCACCGAGTGCGGGCACGCGGTGAAGTTCTTCTTCCCGGCGGCTGGCTCCACGAGTGAAGCGGTGAAGGAATACCGCCAGTGGAAGCGCTACATGGTGCAATGAGGGCCGGCGCTTGCGCGCCGCGCCCGAGCTCTCCGCGGCCGAGGCCTATCTCGAAGGCCTGATCGACATCGAGAAGCAGCGCGCGCCGCAGCGCGCGCGGCTCTCGCTCGCGCCGATCCGCGCGCTGCTCGAGCGGCTCGGCGCGCCCGAGCGGGGGCTCTCCGTGGTGCACGTGGCCGGCTCGAAGGGCAAGGGCTCCACGGCGCTGTTCGCGGAGGCGGTCCTGCGCGCGGCCGGCGCGCGCGTGGGCACCTTCACCTCGCCCCATCTCGAGCGCTGGTCGGAACGCTTCCGCGTGGACGGCGCGGAGGTGGCGCCCGAGCAGCTCGCTGCGGCCGTGGAAGCGCTGCGCCCGCACGTCGACACGCTGTGCGCCGCGGGCGGCGCGGAAGTGCCCTCGTTCTTCGACGCCACCACCGCCGCCGCGCTGCTGATCTTCCGCGACGTGCGCGTGGACCACGCCGTGCTCGAGGTCGGCCTCGGCGGGCGCCTCGATTCGACCAACGCGGTCTCACCCGCGGTCTGCTGCATCACGAGCATCGAGCTCGAGCACACCGAACTGCTCGGTGACACGCTCGCCGCCGTGGCCGCGGAGAAGGCCGGGATCCTGAAGCCCGGCGTGCCCGCGGTGTGTGGCGATCTCCCGCGCGAGGCGCTCGCGGTAGTGGAGCGCCGCGCGGCGGAGCTCGGATGTCCGCTCGCGCGGATCGGCCGCGAGATCGAGGTCGAGGCGGAGACCGGGGCGCCCGACCGCACGCGGCTGCGCTACCGCGAGGGCGAGCTGCGCTTCGAAGTCGATCTGCGCGCGCCGGGAGCGCACCAGGCCGCCAACGCCGCGCTCGCGGTCGCCGCCGCGCGGCGTGTGCTCGCGCCGGAGGATCCCGCGCGGATCGCCGCCGCCGCGCGTGCGGGGCTCGCCGCGGCGGAGCTGCCCGCGCGCGTCGAGATCGTCTCGCACGCCCCGTGGATCGTCGTGGACGCGGCCCACACCGGAGCGTCGGCGCGCGCGCTCGCGGCAGTGCTCGCGCGCCTCGCCGCCCCCGTCGACTTCGTGTTGTCGGTCTCCGCAGGCAAGGACACGGGCGCGATTCTCGCCGCGTTGCTGCCTCTCGCGCGGTCGCTCACACTCACGCGCGCCGAGCCGGTGCGCTCGCTCGATCCCGCGGAGATCGCCGCGGCAGCGCGCGCGGTGGATCCGAAGATCGCGATGCGCGTCGTGCCGAACCCCCACCTCGCGGTGCGCGCCGCGCGCGAGGCGCTCGCGCCCGATGCGGTGCTGTGCGCGACGGGGTCGGTGTACCTCGCCGGCATCGCACGGCGGGTGTTGCGCGCGCCTGCGCCGGAAATCGCCGGCCGCTGAGCCCCAAAAGAGAGGCCCGGGCCGGCACGTCGCATTCCTGCGACGGGAGGGGCTGCCGGCCCGGGCACAGCGGACATTGGATTGTGTCACTCCTCACAGCAAGCGACGTGCCAGCCCGAGTTGCGTGCGGCGACTGGAGGTCCAAGAGCGCGCGCAGGTGCCAGATTCGGGCAGCAGCTGCGCACCCGCGGCTCGGCGGTGCGCCCGCGCGCAGTGACACAATTCGCGTCACTTGCGCGCCGCCGCGCGAAGATCTGCTACGGGAGGACGTGCACGCGCGCGGCGATCGCTGCAATGTGCGCAGGGGTGGTGCCGCAGCAGCCGCCCAGCACGCGCGCGCCGCGCGCGGCCCAGCCCGCCGCGAGCTCGCCGAAGCGATCGGGCGCGAGGTCTTCGCTGCGCCGGAAGCCGAGCTCGTCCTCGGGGACGCCGAGATTCGGATAGATCCCGAACGGGAGTGGCTGCGCTGCGAGCGCGTCGAGGCACGCGTCGGCGTTCGACGGCGGCAGGCAGTTCACGAGCACCGCGCACGCCGCGCCGTCCGCGGCCGCGCGCAGCGCGTCCGCGAGCGGTTCGCCCGACAAGAGGAGCGCGCCGTTCCAGCATACGAACGAGGCGAGCGCGGGCACGCCGATTCGCTCCGCGGCGGCGAGTGCCGCGGCGGCTTCGCGGCGCGTGTTCATCGTCTCGACGAGGATGGCGTCGACGCCCGCGAGCGCGAGATGGCGCGCGTGCTCGGCGTGCTCGCGCGCGAGCGACGTCGCGTCCGGCACGCGCTCCGGGTGATAGCAGTCCTCGAGCGTCGGGCTGGAGCCGAAGACGAGCGCGCGGTCGCCCGCGGCGCGCCGCGCGAGCGCGACTGCGCGCACGGTGAGCTCCTCGGCGCGGTCGCCCTGGCCCGCGTGCGCGAGCGTGCGGCGCTGGGTGCGGAACGTGTTGGCGGTTACGGCGTCGGCGCCGGACGCCACGTAGTCCGCGTGGATCTTCTGCACGAGCTCCGGGTGGCTGTCGAGCGCCGTGGCCGACCACAGGGGCAGGCGCGTCGCGACGCCGCGCCGCTCCAGCTCGGTTCCGGTCGCGCCGTCCAGGATCAAAGGCGGCCCCGCGCGCAGTCGGGCCTCCAATCTCTGCAGGGGTCGGCTTTCGCTCTCCTTCGGCTCGCTGCGCGTCGGCCTTTGGCCTCCTTGCTCAGGTCGCGAGAGCGGCATGCGCCTATACTCGCGCGTCCGATGCCCGCTGCGCCCGTCCTCGCCGTGTTCTGCGATTTCGACGGCACATTCGCGCATCCGGACGTCGGGTCGACGCTCGCGGCGCGCTATGCCGCCGACCGCCGCCCGGCGCAGTGGGCCCGCTTCGAGCGCGGCGAGATCACCCCCTGGGAGTACAACCTCGAGATCCTCGAAGGTCTGCCTGTTGGCGTGGACGTGCTCGAGGCCTTCCTCGCCACGGTCGAGCTCGATCCGGGCGCGCGCAGCCTGCTGGCGTGGTGCGACGAGTGGTCGGTTCCGTTCCGGATCCTGTCGGACGGCTTCGACTGGAATCTCGACCGGCTCCAGACCCTGAACGGAATCCACTTCGCCTACACGGCGAACCACTTGCGCGTCGAGCACGGGAAGTGGCAGATCCGCGCGGGCGCGCCGGACCCCACCTGCGGCTGCGGCACGGGCGTGTGCAAGGGCAACGTCCTGCGCACGCTGCGAGCGGCGAGCCCGCGCACCCACCTCGTTCACATCGGCAACGGCCGCGTGTCGGACACCTGCGGCGCCCTCGCGGCGGATACCGCGTTCGCGAAGGATTCGCTCGGTGAGTGGCTCGCAGCGCGCGGCGAGCCGTTCGTCCCGTTCAGCACGCTGCATGACGTGATTCCGCACCTCGCGGCGATCCTCGACCGCGCCGAGCGCTAACGTCCCGCCGTGCCGTCGCCTCCCCGACACGCGCTCGTGGTCGGAGCCGGTCTCGCCGGGCTCGCCGCCGCCTGGCGCCTATCGCGGGCCGGGTCGCGTGTCACCGTGCTCGAGTGCGGCGCGCGCATCGGCGGCCGGCTCGCGGGCGAGCGCGTCGAGGGCTACCCGCTCGAGCCCGTGCCCGGGCTGATCGGCCCCGGCGACACGCGCCTGCTCGCGTGGATCTCAGAGCTCGGGCTGCGCGACGCGATGCTGCCCGCGAAGCCGGTGGTCACGGCGTGGGCCGGGCGCGACGGACTGCGCGACCTCGAGATCCGGTCGCTGCGCGACGTCGCGCGCCTTCCGGGCGTGCGGCGCTGGCACGCGTGGCGGCTCGTGCGGCTGCCGCGCCTAGCCGCGCGCTACGGTGGCGCGCTCGCGCTGGGTGCGATCGCCGAAGCGGAGCAGATCGACGACCGCAGCCTCGGCGACTTCGCGCGGCTCTACTTCGGGGCGAGCGTGCTCGAACACTGGATGGCGCCCGCCGTTTGCGCGGGCTCGCTCGGCGATCCCGAGCAGATGAGCCGCGTGCAGTTCCTCCAGCACTACCGCGCGCACGGCCTGGGCCGCGTCGGCGTGCTCCAGGCCGCACTCGGCGATCTGCTCGAGCGGGCCGCGTCGGGCGTCGCGGTGGAGGCGCATTGCCGCGTCGATCGGATCGAGGCGGCCGCGGGCGGCTTCCGCGCGACGGCGGCCGACGGGCGCGCGTTCGAGGGCGACGCGGTCGCGATCGCGGTGCCGGCGCCGATCGCGGCGCAGATCGCTGATCCGGTGCTCGTCACCCCGGAGCGCGCGTATCTCGCGGACGTGCGCTATGCGCCCGCGCTCGCGGTGGCGGCCGCGCTGTGCCGCCCGCTCGTGCCGCGGGCGCGCTTCGCCGCGATCCCCGAGCGCGCCTCGTGGCTGGGCGCGGTGCTCGTCGAGCCGGGCCTGCGCGGCGGGCGGATCCCCGCGGCCGGCGGCCTCGCGCTGCTGCGCGCCACGGGGAGCTTTGCGGCTGCCCATCCCGAGACGCCGAGCGAGACGCTCGAGAAGGAGCTGCTCGCGGAGGTCGATCGGGTCTGGCCCGGATTCGGGCGCAGCGTCGAGTTCACGCGCGTGTTCCGGCAGCGCTACGGCGCGGCGCGGTTCGACGTCGGCGCCTATCGCGCGCTCGCGCGCTTCGAGCGCGTGCAGGCCGATCGCCGCGCTGCGGGCCGGCGCCTCGCGTTCGCGGGCGACTACCGCGTCCATCCCTCGCTCGAGGGCATGGTGCGCTCGGGCGAGCGCGCCGCGGCCGAATTGATCGGCTGACCGTCATTCCGGCAGATACGTCTGGAACATCTCTCCGAGCTCGTCGTTCGTGCGCTCGGGCACCCGGTAGTAGGTGCGGATCACCACGGATCCGTCCGGCTCGAAGCGATAGGTCTCGATCGAGAGCGCCGCGGAGGTCTTGCCGTCGGCGGTGATGTGATTCTCGAGCACCCACGCCACCTCGTTGCCGCAGATGAACAGCGTCCCGTCGACGACCTTGAACTTCACGCGCTTCTGGAACAGCTCCCAGGGCTTCTGCGCGCACGCCTCGAAGCCGCGCTTCTCGGGCGTGCCGACCGGGTCGAGCATCCGGAACTCCCCCGGCGCCATGCTGCGCCAGTTCCGCTCCCAGGCCGCGCGATCCCCCGCGTTCCAGAGCGCGACGTAGTTCTTCGCCCAGTTCTGGAGCTGCTGTCGGGTCGGAGAGGGCATCCGGATCTCCTCACAAATGCGCGCGATCGCCCATGTTAAAGGAGTAGACTGCCCGCGCGCCCGAAAAACGAAGAGGTCCCCATGGCCCCCCGGATCCGCATGGCGCTCCAGATCCCGAACTTCACGTATCCGGACACGCCGCCGTCGGCGCTGTTCGAGCGCGTCGCGGCCCAGGCCACCACGGCCGAGTCCGCCGGCTTCGATGCCGTGCTCGTGATGGACCACTTCTACCAGCTGCCGTTGCTCGGGCCGACCCATCACGAGATGCTCGAGGCCTATCCGCTGCTCGGCGCGCTCGCGGCGCAGACGTCGCGCGTGCGGCTCGGCACGCTCGTCTCGGGCAACACCTATCGGAACCCGGCCCACCTCGCGAAGATCGTGACGACGCTCGACATCGTGTCGCGCGGGCGCGCGATCCTCGGGATCGGAGCCGGCTGGTTCGAGCCGGAGCACCAGGGATACGGCTTCGACTTCCCGCCGATCGGCGAACGGCTGTCGCGGCTCGACGAAGCGCTGCAGATCATCCGCGGCATGCTGCGCGGCGAGCGCCCGACGTTCGAGGGGCGCTACTACCGCACGCACGAGGCCCTGAACGTTCCGGCGCCGGTCGCGCAGGGCGGCCCCGCGATCCTGATCGGCGGCACCGGGGAGCAGCGCACGCTCAAGCTCGTCGCGCGCTATGCGGACGAGAGCAATTGGACCTGCCCGCCCGAGGAATTCCCGCGCAAGCTCGAGGCGCTCGAGAAGCATTGCGCCGCGGCCGGGCGCAAGCGCGGCGAGATCGGCGTCTCGTGGCTCGGAAGCCTGCTGATCGCGGAGACGATGGAGAAGGCGGAGCAGCTGCGCGACGCCTATCTCCGCGCGCGCGGCATGGACTGGAGCGCGTTGTCGCCCGCGATCCGCGACCGGATCGCCGCCGCGCTCGTGCTCGGCGATCCGGACACCGTGGGCGAGTTCGTGCAGACCCGCATCGTCGGGCAGGGGCTCGACGGCATCGTCGTAAACCTGCCCGCGAACGGTCACGAACCGGAGGCCGTGCGGCTCGCCGCCCGGACGCTCTCGGCCGCGCTGCGTGCCTAGCGCCGCCCTTCCCGCCAGGTTTGTACTCGCCGCGGTTTCGCTGCTTGGGGGCTGCGCGTCGGGTCCGACCGCTCTCTACGAGGGCCCGCCGCGCGATCGATCGCAGATCGCCGTGATCCGCCGGCTGGCCCGCCGGTCGGACCTGCAAGTGTTCCGCATCGACGACCGCGACACGCGCGGTCTCGAGTGGCACGTCGAGCCGGGCTACCACCGCGTCTGGGTGAAGAACATGCAGTACGGCACGGCGATGAACGTCCAGTTCACGGCGTGGACCTACTGTGCCGTCGACCTCGAGGCGGCCGCGGGCGGCGACTACCAGATCCTCTCGGACAGCGACCAGCGGTCGGGGGGCGCCGGCGACACCGCCGTGACGCTCGGGACGCGGGTCGTCGATGCGGACGGGACGACCGTGGGCGAGTGGCGG
>DATFWW010000187.1:0-6328 GCA_035258825.1 Myxococcota bacterium | reverse complement strand
GCGGGGGCCGCTCAAGGCTTCCGCCGGTCACGCCGATCCAGAGAAGTCCCCCCACCTCGGACAGGGGAACCTCATGCGCACCGCACTGCTCGTGGCGATCGCCTGCCTCTCGCTCGCTGCTCCGAGCGCCGCCTGGAAAGGAGAGCGCCTTTCGGGCGTGCGCCCGATCGCCGAGGTGAATACCCATGCCGAGTCCGGCGACCACGTGACGGTCGAGGGAACGATCACGGACGTGAAGACCGGCTCGGGCTCGCGGTTCGTGGTGACGCTCAAGGACGCGACTGGCTCCGTGCTGGTGCGCGTGCCGGAGCACCTTTTGCGCAAGCTCAACGGCGGGCGCCAACCCGAGGTCGGCCGCCGCGTCCGCGTGAGCGGAGAGTGGGGCCACGCCTACCTCGACAAGAACGTCTGGGGCATCCACGCGCAGCATGCTGAGCGCATCGAGTAGCGGTCAGTACTCCGGGAGCGCTGCTGCGCGCGGAACGGAGACGGCATCTGCGACACGACGGCCGCGCGCACCGGGTTGCGGGCCCGAGGCCTCCAACTGATCAGCCTGCTCGGCCTCGCCGCCCGGCGTCGGGTCCGCGCCTAGCGCCCCTCTCGAGCGGTCGAGTCCGTTTGGATCCGCTCCACGGGCGCTCGCGGGTGTCTCTCATGGCGCCTTGCGACCGCTGCGCAGCACCGCTACCTACACGGCGGCCGCCAGAGGAGGGTGACATGATGGGCTTTAGACACACTTGTGTGATCGCGCTCACAATGCTGTTCGCCGTGTCGGCGGGCGCCCAGAAGCACTACGACACGACGCAGGACCGCAGCTCCTCGAGCGGCGGCTACCGCGATGAAGGCACGTTCTCGCTGAAGCCCGGCCTCGGCTTCACGGCCAGCCCGACGTCGCTGCTGCTCGGCTTCGAGGGCGACTACCGCGCCGCGCAGCCGTTCTCGGTCGGACTGCTCACCGAGGTGGGTATCGACGATGATTTCACGATCGTCTCACCGCAGCTCTTCGCGCGATGGTGGCCCGATCTCGGCGATCTGATCGACCCCGATGTCTCGTTCATCGAGCCGTATCTCCATCTCGGCGTCGGATTCAGCTGGTGGGATGCGGACCACTACAAGGGCGTCAACGACGACGATACGCAGTTCCTGCTCAGCCCCGGCTTCGGTGTGGACTTCCGCATCAACCGGCACCTCTCCGTCGGCAGCCAGATGCTGTTCAACGTGATCCCGGCCGCCATCCACGACGACACGCGGATCGACGACCAGTTCTACTACTCGTGGCAGGTGATCGGGCTGCGCTACCGGTTCTGAGCGCGTCCTCGCCGAGTCCGATCGGGGCGCAACGCCCTAACGATCAGCGGGACTAACAGCATATAGCCGGCACGGCCGCGCTAGGGGTGCTGGGCCCGCTCGTCCTCGCCGCGCACAGCCGCGCTCGCGTCCGCAGTCGGTGAGCCGCCCGCCAGGCGGTGCTTCTGCACTTTGCCCGTTTCAGTGCGCGGCAGGGTCGGGACCGCGACGAAGTCGCGCGGCAGCTTGAAGCGCGCGAGGCGCTCCGCGCCCCAGGCGCGCAACGCGTCGACGTCGAGCGAACGGCCGTCGCGCGGCACCACGAACGCGCGGCCCACCTCGCCCCAGCGCGGGTCGGGCACGCCGACCACCGCGATCTCGCGCACGGCGGGGTGCTGGGCGTAGGCGGCCTCGATCTCGGCCGGGTAGACGTTCTCGCCGCCTGAGATGTACATGTCCTTCGCGCGCCCGACGAGCGTGAGGAATCCCTCGGCGTCGCACGTGGCGAGGTCTCCCGTGCGCAGCCACTCGCCGCGCAGCGTGGCGGCGGTGGCGTCGGGCTTGTTCCAGTAGCCGAGCATCGTGATCGGGCCGCGCACGACGATCTCGCCGGGCTCGCCCACCGCGGCGTCGCACCAGTCTCGGACCGGGCCCTCGATCGTCGCCTGCGTCACCACGCGCAGCTCGGCGTGGAATACGGGCCGCCCGACGCTGCCGGCTTTGCGGATCGCGTCGCTCGCGTCGAGGCAGCAGAGGATCGATGTCTCGGTCTGGCCGAAGCCCTGCTTCAGGATGATCCCGCGCGATTCGAAGGCGCGGATCTGCTCGACCGGCACCGCGGCGCCCGCGCCGAACAGGAACCGCAGGCTCGGCGGCGGCGAGGGGCCGCCCCGCGCGACCTCCCCGAGCAGCGCGGCGAGCTGTGTCGGAACGGCGCCGAGGTAGGTGATGCGCTCGGCGTGCACGCGCTGCCAGGTGCGCGCGGCGTCGAAGCGCGGCTCGAGGAAGACCGCGGCGCCCGCGTAGAGCGCGGGCAGCGAGAGGATCGAGAGCCCGAACGAGTGGAACAGCGGCAGCGCGACGAGCACGCGGTCGGAGCGCGCGAGCCCGAAGAACAGCGCGGCGTTGAGGCTGTTGTAGAGCGTCTTGCGGTGCGGCAAGAGCGAGCCTTTCGGCTCGCCCGTGGTGCCCGACGTGTACATCAGCATCATCGCGTGTTCGGGCGAGACGGACAGGATCTCCTCGTGCGGCGCGCGCTGCGCGAGCTCGGCCTCGTAGGGATCGGGGCACGCGAGCCGGTGCGGCGCGCGCGCGAGCCCGGCCGCGGCATCGCGCGCGAGCGCGTCGTGCGACTGCTCGTGCACGAGCAGCGCGGGCGTGCAGTCGCCGAGCAGCCCGCGCACCTCGGGCGCGGTGAGCCGCGCGTTGAGCGGCACCGCGATCGCGCCGATCCGCGCGGCTGCGAGCACGAGCTCGAGATAGGCGGTGCGGTTGCCGAGCAGGAGCGCCACGCGGTCACCCGCGCCCACGCCGTGCGCGGCGAGCAGCGCCGCAGAGCGCCCCGTGCGCTCGTGGAGTGCGCGGTAATCGAGGCTACGCTCGGCATCGACTACCGCGAGGTGATCCGGCCCGATCTGCGCCCGGCGCAGCGTCCAAGCGCCGACGTTGTGGAGCGGTGAGTTCACCCGGCGGTCAATAGCAGAGAGGACAGCGCCGTGAACCTGCTCGGACAGTCCGCGCACGTCGGCCGCCACTGTGGGTCGAACGTCTACGATGCGGAGAAGGCGGTGGTCGACTTCTACGCCGACGCGCTCGGCGATCGCCATCCGCTCCAGGCACAGTATGCGCCGCCGCTGCTCTACCACTCCGAGTGCTACAAGTTCGTCGGCGAGTGGTATCTGAAGAACCTGTTCGGGAACCTGCACGGCCGCCAGGACTGGTTCCTGTTCGCGCCGATCCCGGTCGGCGCGCGCGTGCGCACGCGCAGCGCGATCCTCGAGCGCTATCACCGCCGCGGGCGCGACTGGGTGCTGAACGAGACCGACGTGATGCTCGACGCCACCGGCGAGCTGCTGGTGCGCGGTCACACGCACCAGTCGTTCCTGCCGCCGAAGAAGGATCAGGAGCAGGGCGGCTTCGTGGTGGACGAGCAGACCGCGCAGAAGAAGGCGCCGCCGCCGCCATTCCCGACCGCCACGGGCCCCGACCTCGCGCCGCTCACCAAGACGGTCGACGAGCGCCGCTGCTGGATGTTCTCGGGCCCGGGCCGCAACTATCACACCGACCGCGAGCAGGCGAAGAAGCTCGGCTTCCCCACGATCGTGGTGCAGGGGATGATGTCGACCTGCTTCGTGTCGCAGCTGATGCAGGACCACTTCGGAGAGGGTTGGCTGCGCGGCGGGCGCATGTCGGTGAAGCTCACCAACGTGCTCTGGGTGGACGAGACGGTGAGCGTGCACGGCCGGATCAAGGAAGAGGCGCCCGAGGGATCGCGAACGCGCGTGCACTGCGAGGTGTGGGTCGACAAGACCGACGGCACGCGCATCCTCGCCGGCGACGCGAGCGCCGTCAGGATCGCAATCCCGGAGGGTGCGCAGCGAGGCGCAGCCGAGCGAAGTCGGACGGATTAGGTATGCGGCGGGATCCGGTGCACCGCGTGCTGAGCGAGGTGGAGCGCGCCGCGGCGCGGCTCGATCTGCGCGGGCAGACCGTGCTCGCGGCGGTGTCGGGCGGGCTCGACAGCACTGTGATGGCCGATGCGATGGCCGCGGCCGGCGCGCGCGGTGGGTTCGGGCTCGCGATCGGACACGTGCACCACGGCCTGCGCGGCGCCGAGGCCGACGCGGACCAGGCGGCCGTGGAAACCCTCGCGCAGCGGCTCGCCGTGCCGTTCGCAGCCGAGCGGATCGCGCCCTCGGCACTGCGCGAGGGCCGCACCTCCCGCGACCGACCCACGCTCCAGGAGGCCGCACGCACGCTGCGCTACGCGGCACTCGACGGGATTGCGCAGCGGCTCGGCGCGCAGCGCATCGCCACGGCGCACCATGCGGGCGACCAGGCCGAGACCGTGCTCCTGCGCCTCTTGCGCGGCACGGGGCCGGACGGGCTCGGTGGCATTCCCGAGCGCTCGCGGGACGGCCGGATCGTGAGGCCGCTCCTGCGCCTCACGCGCGCCGACCTCGAGCGCTACGCGGCCGCACGCGCGCTCACCTGGCGCGAAGACCGCTCCAACGCCTCGCCCGATTACGCGCGCAACCGCGTGCGATCCTTCCTGCCCGCGCTCGCGCGCGATTTCAACCCGCAACTCCTCAGGGCGATCGCGGATCTGGCCGAAGCGCAGCGCAGGGATTCCGAATGGATCCGCGCGTGGGTCGAGCGGGAGGCGGGCGCGCGCTTCACCAGCGAGGGGTCATGGCTGCGGATCGACGCGAAGGACTGGGGCGCGCTCCCGGAAGCCCTGTCCCGGCGTCTCGCGCGCGAGGCACTGACGCGCGCCGGCAGCGCGCGGCACGCGAGCCGCGTGCATCTCGAGCGGATCTCGCGCTTCCTGTGCAACCCGGCACCGGGGCGGCGCCTCGAGCTGCCAGGCGGCGTCGAACTCCGCTGCGATCGCGCGGGCTTCCGGCTCGGGCCGCCCTGCGCGGGACCGTCCAGCGGGGGCGAAATCGTCTGCTAAGCTGCGCTAGAAGCTCGGTTTTTTCGCGGGCGCCGCGCGTCCGGGGGCTGGTCGCCGTTTGAACACGCAGTATCGGAACATGGCGCTTTGGGTGGTCATTCTCGTGATGATCATCCTGCTCGCGACCATGTTGCGGCAGGGCCAGCAGGCGTCGCCGCCTCTCGCCTACAGCGAGTTTCTGAAGATGGTGGACCGCGGCGAGATCGAGTCGGTCGTCATCGAAGAGAATCTGATCAGCGGCAAGGACAAGAACGGCAAGGAGTTCACGAGCTACGCGCCCGCAATCACCGAGGGCCTGCTCGCCCAGCTCTCCTCGCACGTCGCCACGGTCGACGCGCGGCCCAAGCCCGAAGCGGGCTTCTGGCGCCAGATCCTGATCATGTGGTTCCCGCTGCTCTTGATCGTCGGCCTCTGGATCTTCTTCATCCGGCAGATGCAGGCGGGCGGTGGCAAGGCGATGAGCTTCGGCAAGTCGCGCGCGCGGCTGCTCACCGAGAACCAGCACCGCGTGACGTTCGAGGACGTGGCGGGGGTCGAGGAATCGAAGGTCGAGCTCGAGGAGATCATCGAGTTCCTGCGCGAGCCGAAGAAGTTCACGCGGCTCGGCGGGCGGATTCCGAAGGGCGTGCTGCTGATCGGCCCGCCCGGCACCGGCAAGACCCTGCTCGCGCGCGCCGTCGCGGGCGAGGCCGGCGTGCCGTTCTTCTCGATCTCGGGCAGCGACTTCGTCGAGATGTTCGTGGGCGTGGGCGCCTCGCGCGTGCGCGACCTGTTCCTGCAGGGCAAGAAGAACGCCCCCTGCATCATCTTCATCGACGAGATCGACGCGGTCGGGCGCCATCGCGGAGCGGGGCTCGGCGGCGGCCACGACGAGCGCGAGCAGACGCTGAACCAGCTGCTCGTCGAGATGGACGGCTTCGAGAGCAACGAGGGCGTGATCCTGATCGCGGCCACCAACCGGCCCGATGTGCTCGACCCGGCGCTCCTGCGCCCGGGCCGCTTCGACCGGCGCGTCGTGGTGCCGCGGCCCGACCTGCGCGGCCGGCTCGCGATCCTGAAGGTCCACACGCACCGCGTGAACCTGGCCGACGACGTCGATCTCGAGATCATCGCGCGCGGCACGCCGGGCTTCGTGGGCGCCGACCTCCAGAACCTCGTCAACGAGTCCGCGCTGCTCGCGGCGCGCCGCGACGCCAACCAGGTGCACCGCGTCGACTTCGAGGCCGCCAAGGACAAGGTCGTGCTCGGCACCGAGCGCAAGAGCCTGATCATGAGCGACGAGGACAAGCGCTCCACGGCCTATCACGAGGCCGGGCACGCGCTCGTGGCGCTCTTGTCGCCGCACGCCGACCCCGTGCACAAGGT
>DATFWW010000186.1:0-10309 GCA_035258825.1 Myxococcota bacterium | reverse complement strand
TCGCGCGCCAGCGTCGCGGCAACGGCAGCGGGATCGCGGTGCAGCCGTTCGGCCTCGCACAGTCGTCCGCGGGGTTCGCGGCCGAGCTGCGCGCGACCCATCCACAGGGCACCGGCCGCGTGAAGGCGCAGCTCCAGGCGTCCGCCCGGAGTTCCGTTCGGCAACGGCAGCTGCACGAACGTGCTGACACCGACGTGGGTCACCGTGAACGGCGCGACGCCCGAGGTCTTGCTCTCGCAGACCTTCAGCGGCCTCGTCCACCACACGCTCTACCGCTGGCGCGCGCGGATCCTGCAGATCCCGAAGACCGGGCCGATTCCGATCAACCCGTCGCACGGCCCGTGGAGGCGGCTCGGCGCGCAGTCGGAGGAGGCGGACATCCGCCTACCCGAGCCCGGCTTTGCGCTCTCGCTCGCGAGCAGCGCTGCGCTGCTCGCCGCGCTCGCGCGCCGGAGGAGTCGAAGCTAACCGATCCGGAAATCCGCGATCTGGATCTCCGCGCCGTAGTCGGCGTAGTCGCCCGCAGAGCGCTGATCGCGGAAGCGTGCCCACGAGACCGGGCGATAGTGTGCCCGTTCGCCGCGCGTGAGCTCGGGCAGGGGCGTGCAGACGGTCGAATACGAGGGGTTCCAGAAGAACGGCGCGGAATAGCGCGTGTGGTCCGAGCTCGCGATCACGCGGTGCACGGGCGAGCGGTAGCGGTCGTTGCTCCACACCTGGAGCATGTCGCCGAGGTTGACGGTGAGCGCGCCCGGAACCGGCTCGACGAGCACGAGCTGTTCGCCGCGCTGTACCTGGAGCCCGGCGTGCTGGTCCTGCCACAGCACCGTGAGCGCGCCCGCGTCGGTGTGGTGATGCACCGCGAGCTGCCCGCGATCGGGCAGCAGCGATGCGGCGGGCGGGGCGGGGTCGGGGCAGGGGAGGTAGCGGTTCAGCCGCTGGAAGCTCGTGTGATCGGCGAACGCGGTGTCGAGCCGATCGGGCGCGAGGCCGAGGCTGGCGCAGAGTGCGCGCAGCAGTCCGCGCGAGATCTGCTCGCAGCGCTGGAAGTGCGCGAGCAGCGCGTCGCGCAGATCGGGCATCGCGTCGGGCCAGCGGTTCGTGCCGTCGCTGTGCGGCGGTGCGGACGCGTCCGCGGTGCGCTCGGGGCCGTAGTCGAACACCTCCTTCCAGTCGCGCCGGTTCTTGGTGAGCTCGGCGTCGTACCAGCCCCAGGCGTTGTCGCGCGTGCGGCGGACCTCCTCCTTTGCCGCCGCGGGCAGCTCGAACAGTCGGCTCATCGCGTCCGCGAAGCGCGCGAGCTCTCCGGGCGGGATGCCGTGGCCCACGGCGTGGAACACGCCCCACTCGGCGCACGGCCCCGCGATCGCGCGCGCGACGCGCTCGGTCGCGCCCGCGTCGCCGCGGTCGAGGCCGGTGACATCGACGAGGTCGGGTTGATCGCTCAAAAGGAACCCCGCGCCGAGTCGATCAGGGTATCCTGTCGCCGCATTCGCGAGGAGAACCCCCCGATGAAGTATCGATTGCTCGGCAACAGCGGGCTCCGCGTTTCAGAGCTGGCGCTCGGCGCGATGACGTTCGGCACGGCCGGCTGGGGTGTCGAGAAGGACGAGAGCCGCAGGGTGTACGACGGCTTCCGCGAAGCCGGCGGCAACTTCATCGACACCGCCAACCTCTACAGCGGTGGCCGCAGCGAGACCTTCCTCGGCGAGTTCCTCGCCGGAGAGCGCGAGCGCATCGTGCTGGCCACGAAGTACACGGGCGCCACCCGCAGCCGCGACGTGAACGCGTCGGGCAACAACCGCAAGAACATGATGGATGCGGTGCATGCGAGCCTGAAGCGGCTCCAGACCGACTACATCGACCTCTACTGGGTGCACGCGCGCGACTTCACCACGCCGATCGAGGAGGTGATGCGCGGCCTCGACGACCTGGTGCGCCAGGGCAAGATCTTGTACGCGGGCATCTCCGACACGCCGGCCTGGGAGGTGTCGCGCGCGAACATGCTCGCGGAGCTGCGCGGCTGGACGGCGTTCGTCGGGCTCCAGATCAAGTACAGCCTGCTCGACCGCGCGGTGGAGCGCGAGCTCCTGCCGATGGCGCGCGCACTCGACATCGCCGTGACGCCCTGGGACACGCTCGGATCGGGAATCCTAACGGGCAAGTACAACCGCGATGCGAAGACCGAGGGGCGCGCCGCGCTGCGCGGCCGCGCGATCAGCGAGCGCGACCTCGCGATCACCGGCGAGGTGATGCAGGTCGCCGAGAAGATCGGCCGCACGCCCGCGCAGGTCGCGCTCAACTGGGTGCGGCAGCAGCAAGCTTCGCGCAGCGAGCCGAAGGCGAGCGGAGATCACAAGGCGGGGGTGATCGTGCCGCTCGTGGGCGCGAAGACGCGCGCGCAGCTCGACGACAACCTCGGCTGCCTCGAGTTCGAGCTGGCCCCCGAAGACCTCGCGCGCCTCGACGCGGCGAGCAGGATCGAGCTCGGCTTCCCGCACGAGTTCCTGCAGCAGTTCGCCACGTCGAGCATCGTGAACCACCGCGCATGACCACGCTCGCCCCCCGCAGCTACACGCTCGAGTATCCGTACACGCGCACCGTCGGCCCCGTGGTCGGCAGATTCCTCACCGGGCTCCGCGACGGCCGCCTGTTCGGCATCCGCTGCCGCGGAAGGGTGATCTGCCCGCCGATCGAGTTCGATCCCGAGAGCGGCGAGACGCTCGCCCACGACTTCGTGCCGGTCGGGCCGGGCGGCGTCGTGGAGAGCTACAGCTGGATCGCGGAGCCGACGCGCAAACACCCGTTCCAGGAGCCGTTCGCATTCGCGCTGATCCGGCTCGACGGCGCGGACACCGCGCTCGCGCACGCGGTGAAGGCGCCGGGGCCCGAGGCGATGTCGGTGGGCATGCGCGTGCGCGCGCAATACCGCGACGAGCGCAGGAGCGCGATCACCGACGTGTATTTCGTCCCGGAGGCCGGCGCGCGCGATTCGTTCGTGCCCGCGACGGGACAGGGCGAGGTGAAGATCTCCGATCACCTGATCTCGCTCGTCTACGAAGAGCCGCTGAACGCCGCGCGCGAGCGTTATGCCAGAGGACTGCTCGCGGGCGTGTTCGTCGGCCAGACGAGCCCGAAGAGCGGCAAGGTATTCGTGCCGAGCTCGGGCTACGACCCGCTCGAGCGCGTGCTGATGACCGAGAGCGACGACGTCGAGCTGCCGAATACGGGCACCGTGGTCGGCTACACCGTGATCACGCCGGTGCAGTACTACGGGCAGAAGGAGACCGAGCCCTACATCCGCGCGTCGGTGCTGCTCGACGGCGCCGACACGCCGCTCGGCCAGCAGGACATCCGCGACATCCCGGTCGCGGAGTTCCGGGTCGGCATGCGCGTGCGCGCGCAGTTCCGGCCGCCCGCGGCGCGCAACGTGGACGAGCTCACCAATCGCTGGGCGGGCACGGGCAGCTGCATCGAGCGCTGGGTCCCGACCGGCGAGCCCGACGTGCCCTCCGACCAGCTGAAAGGCGGGATGTTCTGATGGAAGACGTCGCGATCGTCGCGCTCGCGCAGACGCCCTGCTACCGCCGCTACACCGACAGCGAGCCCTCGCTGCTGATGGGGCTCGTGAACCAGGTGCTCGCCGAGACCGGCCTCGAGCGCCGCGAGATCGACTTCACGATCGCGGGTAGCTGCGACTACCTCTCCGGCATGCCGTTTGCGTTCATCAGCAACGTCGACGCGTTCGGCGCGTGGCCGCCCGTCTACGAGTCGCACGTCGAGATGGACGGCGCGTGGGCGCTGTTCGAGGGCTTCGTGCGGATGCAGCTCGGTGACATCGATACCTGCCTGGTCGCGGGCTCCGGGAAGTCGTCGCCGGGCCGGCCGCGCGAGATCTTCCCGCTCCAGGCCGACCCCTACTATCACGCGCCGCTCGGGCTCGACCCGGTGTCGATGGCGGGGATCCAGGCGCAATGTCTGCTGAACACCGGCAAGGCCAGCGAGCGGGACTTCGCGGAGGTGGTGTCGCGCAGCCGCCGGGACGGGCAGAGCAACCCGAACGCGCAGGTGACCGCCGACGTGTCGCCCGACGAATTGTTGAAGGAGCCGTATTACGCCTCACCCCTGCGCAGGCACGATCTGCCGCCGATCTCCGACGGTGCAGCAGTGGTGCTGCTCGCGCGCGGCCCGGTGGCTCGCGCCCTGACGAAGTCACCCGTCTGGATCCGTGGCATCGACCACCGCATGGAGAGTCATCATCCGGGGCTGCGCGACCTCACGGCGCTGCCCGGTCTCGTGACCGCGGCGAAGAAGCTCGGCATCCAGTCGGCGCCGATCGACGTCGCGGAGCTGTGCGTGCGCTACAGCCCGGAGGAGATCATCCTTTGCTCCGCGCTCGGGCTCGGGCGCGACGTGCGGATCAATCCATCGGGCGGGCCGCTGTGCGGCCACCCGGTGATGGCGAGCGGCCTGGTGCGCGTCGTCGAAGCCGCGCAGCGGATCGCGCGCGGCGAGGCGCGCCGCGCGATCGCGCACGCCGCGAGCGGCGCGGCGCTCCAGCAGAACCTCTTGTGCGTGCTGGAAGGAGGAGCGTGATGGAGCGCTGCGCGGTCGTCGGAATCGGCCAGAGCAAGTACAGCAAGCGTAGCGAGGACCTGTCGATCGACGGGCTCGTGCGCGTCGCGGCGCTGCGCGCGCTCGAAGACGCCGAGCTGACCTTCTCCGACATCGACGCGATCGTGATCGGCAAGGCGCCCGACGCGCTCGAGGGCGTGATCATGCCGGAGCTCTCGCTCGCAGACGCGCTCGGCGCCGTGGGCAAGCCGATCCATCGCGTCCACACGGCGGGGTCGGTCGGTGCGTCGACCGCGATCTCCGCGTGCACGCTCGTCGAGAGCGGCATGTACCAGCGCGTGCTGACCGTCTGCTACGAGAAGCAGAGCGACGGCAACGCCACCTGGGCGCTCGGCGGCGGCCGCAGCGGCAGCCAGGGCGCGGGCGGGTCGTTCGCGCCGTGGATCCGCGAGTACATCTCGCGCAGCAGGGCACCCGAGCACATCGGCTGGCAGGTCGCGGTGAAGGACCGCCGCAACGCGCTCAAGAACCCGTACGCGCACCTGCACCTGCCCGACATCAGCATCGAGAAGGTCAAAGAGAGCCCGATGCTCTGGGACCCGCTGCACTTCCTCGAGTCGTGCCCGTCGTCGGACGGCGCGGCTGCGATGGTGCTCACCCATGCGGAAGGCGCCAAACGCGCGCCGCGCCGGCCGGCCTGGGTGATTGCCCACGCCAAGCGCACCGAGACGATCCAGTTCCCGGGCCGCGACACCGTGAAGCCGGCCGCGGGCGTCGAGTGCGCGAAGGCGCTCTACAAGAAGGCGGGCATTACGGATCCGCGCCGGCAGATCGACTGCGCGGAGCTCTACGTGCCGTTCTCGTGGTACGAGCCGATGTGGCTCGAGGGCCATCTGCTCTGCGGGGAAGGTGAAGGCTGGAAGCTGACCGACTCGGGTGCCACCGAGCTCGGCGGCGACTTCCCGGTCAACATGTCGGGCGGCGTCCTGTCGTCGAATCCGATCGGCGCCTCGGGCATGATCCGCTGCCTCGAGGCGGCCAGCCAGGTGCGCGGCACTGCGGGCGACTATCAGGTGGAGGGCGCGCGCGTCGCGCTCGGCCACGCGTACGGCGGCGGCGCCAACTACTTCGCGATGTGGATCGTGAGCTCGGAGCCCGCCCCGGCGTTCTAGGTATCAGCGGGTCATCGGTTCGAGTCGGCTGGCGGCTCCGCTGATCGATCGGCGCGGTCTGCTCGCGTGCCGCGCGAGCTCGGTAGCTTCCCGGGGCAGGAACGGGCCGGTACCCACGGCGACCCCCGTTCGCCACCTCGAGTCGACGAGACTCGACGCAGCCATGCCTCGCGGGCGGCGCGGGCCGTCGCGGTTATGCTTCGCACCGAGCCATGGCGCTGGAAACCCCGCATCCCACTTCCGCCGACGCGCCCCGCCGCGCTGCGGCCCCGGAGCCGGACCGCTACCGCTACCTGCGCGGTATGGAGCGGCTGATCGAGGTCGTGCAGGAGCTCTCGCTGGCGCACACGCTCGAGGGGGTGATGGAGATCGTGCGATCCGCCGCGCGTGAGCTCACCGGCGCAGACGGTGCCACCTTCGTGCTGCGCGAGGGGGACCTCTGCTACTACGCCGACGAGGACGCGATCGCGCCGCTCTGGAAGGGCCGGCGTTTCCCGGCGTCGGCGTGCATCAGCGGCTGGACCATGCTGCACCGGGAGCCCGCCGTGATCCCCGACATCTATGCGGATCCGCGCATCCCCGCCGACGCCTACCGGCCCACCTTCGTGAAGAGTCTCGCGATGGTGCCGATCCGCCTCGAGCAGCCGATCGGCGCGATTGGAAACTACTGGGCGGATCGCCGCCACGTGGAGCCGGAGGAGCTGCGGCTCCTCCAGGCGCTCGCCCACAGCACCTCGATCGCGCTCGAGAACGTCGATCTGTACGCCGCGCTCGAACAGCGGGTGGCCGAGCGGTCTCGCGAGCTCCACCGCGCCAACCGCGAGCTCGCGGCGGAGCACGAGGCCTTGCAGCAGCTCCAGCGCGAGAAGGAGGCGCTCTCGGCGCTGCTCGTCCACGACATCCGCAGCCCCGCCGACGCGATGATCGTGTCCGGCAAGATCCGCCTCGACAGCGGGATGCTTTCCGACACCGAGCGGTGGCATTGGCAGCACGTGGTCGCGGCCGGAGAGACGATCTCGCGGATGGCCGAGAATCTGCTCGACACCGCGAGGGCCGAAACCGGCGATCTGCGCGTGAACGCGGTCCCGCTCGACCTCGTTGCGCTCGCGCGCAGCGCCGCCGAAGCCCTCGCGCTGATCGCTGAGGGACGCAATCAGGCGATCGATCTCGATCTTCCCGATGCCCCGGTCGAGATCGCGGGAGATCCCGAGCTGCTGCGCCGCGTGCTCCAGAACCTGCTCGACAACGCGCTTCGCTACTCGCCCGAAGGCAGCTGCGTACGGATCGCGGTGCGTGGATCGGACGGACCGGACGTCGCGGTCGCCGTCGACGACGATGGGCCGGGCATCCCGCCCGAGCTGCGCGCGAAGGTGTTCGAGAAGTACGCCCGGCTGCCGGTCCCGCGCGGCAAGAGCCGGGGGAGCGGGATTGGTCTCAGCTTCTGCCGCCTTGCCGTCGAGGCGCATCGCGGCCGGATCTGGGCCGACGCGAGCGCCTCCGGCGGAACCTCGTTCCGCCTCCGGCTGCCGCGCGGCCCCGGATCCTAGTCGAGCGGAGACGCCGCAGGCACCTCGTCGGCGATCTCCTCGCTCAAGTAGATCTTCACCTCGCGCCGACCCCACGCGCGCGCCGCGCGCACGTTGCGGCCCATGTAGATGTCGATGCGCTTCGTCCAGCGGCTCGGCAGCCGGTCGAGCACGGTGTAGTCGCCGGGCAGGCCCTCGATCCGCACCCTCGCCCCGCGCCTGAGGCCGAGCGCGATCAGATCGTGCGACACCGCGATCGTCTTCATGCCGGGCTCGAGCCGATCGCCCCACGCCCCGTGCTTGCCTCCGCCGGTGCCCTGTGACGACAGCGAGTTGTAGGCGGTCGCGGTCACGACCAGCGCTTCCGCCGCGCGCGGCTCCGCGCGCTGCGCGGGCGCGCACTCGCCGGGCGGCGCCGGCTCGCGCGGCAACGGAGCGGGCTCCTCGCGCGCGGGGATCGCGCGGCAGCCCAGCGCGAGCGCGCCGATCGCGATCAGGCCGGTGGATGCTCGCATGGGGCTCCTCGCCGGGCTCGGGATGCCGCATGCTCGCGCGGAACATGCCGGAAGACGAGTCCCTCTTCCCCGAGCCGGTCGAGATCCCGATCGGCGATTCGCTCGACCTGCATTACTTCCCGCCCCGCGAGGTGGGCGAGATCGTCGACGCCTATCTCGAGGCCGCGTGCGAGCGCGGCCTGCGCGAGGTGCGGATCATCCACGGGCGCGGGCGCGGGGTGCAGCGCCACCGCGTGCACCGGCACCTCGCGCGCAGCCCCCACGTGGAGCGGTTCACGGAGGCCCCGGCCGACCGCGGCGGCTGGGGGGCCACGCTGGTCTGGCTGCGCCGCGCCGCGGACTAGCTCCGCGCCGAGACTCATCCCGCCTGTGAAGCGGGACGCGGCGTTTGGTCGCTCGTCACGACTACGCCGACTCGGTGATCCCGAGCTCCGCGAGGCGCTTCGCCGCGCGCGAGAGCTCGTTTGCGTCGAGCGGGAGGTGCGGGTCGCGCAGGTGCGGCGCGCAGTGTCCGAGCGAGGTCATCGCCGCCTTCACGTAGCGCACCGACATGCCGGGCACGTCGCCCGCGCGCGCCATCAGCGCGAGGATCCGGGTGTAGGCGGCCTGCGCGGCGGCGTGGTCTCCGGCTCGCGCATGGTCGATCAGCGACTGGCACAGGCGCGGCGCGTAGTTCGCCTCGGTGGAGAGGAATCCGTTCGCGCCGAGCGCGAGCGCGCTGAGCGCGTGCATCGGACCGCCGACGTGGACCTCGGCGCGCCCCTCGAGCGCCTCGAGCACGCGCGCGTGGTAGGGCAGGTCCGGACTCGTCACGTTGAAGCCGATCACCTGCTCGTAGTCGTCGGCGAGGCTCCGCAGGAGCTCGGGCTCGAGCGTGTAGCCGACGAAGTGATGACTCGAGACGACGCACGGGATCCGGCACGCTTCGATCGCGGTGCGGAAATAGCGCTCGATCGTCGCCGCGCTGGGGCGACCTCCGTGTCCGATGTCGAGCGAGTAGATCTGCACCGCGTCGACGCCGCACTCGGCGGCGAGCGCCACGTGCTCCGTCATGTCGCGTGCGGTGCGCGGCTCGACCCCCATCGCGCGCACGGGAACGCGGCCGCGCAGCTCCTGGACCGCGATCTCGAGGCAGCGCCAGACCTCGGATCGCGAAAGCGCGTATCCCTCGCCCGGCGACGACCCCGCCACGTACACGCCCACGCCCGCCGTCGCGAGGCGCGCGAAGTGAGCGCGCATCGCCGGCACGTCCAGCGACCCGTCCGCCGCGAACGGCGTGACGCTGCAGCAGAACGTGCTGAGCGCGCGCGTCATGGGGCCGGCAGCGCGTAGAGCGCGGCGGCGTTGCCGGCGAGGATTAGGCGCCGCTCGGCGTCGGGAACGCCCGCGAAGTCGGCCGCGATCGCGCTGGCGTAATCGGGGTAGTCGCACGTCGCGTGCGGGAAGTCGCTCGACCACAGGATGCGGTCCGCGCCCACGACGTCGCGGTTCCGGATCCCGAACGCGTCCTTCACGATCCCGTAGTGGAAGTTGCGCCGGAAATAGGCGCTCGGCGCGAGATCGAGCTTCACCTTCTGCGCCGGGTTCTGCCGCGCATAGCGGTCGTCGAGCTGCTCGACGAAATAGCCGACCCAGCCGACGTCGACCTCGTCGAGCACGATCTGCAGCCGCGGGAAGCGATCGAGCACGCCGTGGTAGATCAGCTCGGTGGTGCGCACGGGCGGATCGTAGAAGCGGAACGCGCCCGTGAACGCGCCCGTGAACGAGTGGGCGAGCGCGGGCGTTCCGGCCGGCGATCCGGACAGGCCGACGTGCAGATGAAGCGGGATGCCCGCCTCCTCGCAGCGCGCGAACAGCGCGTCGTCCTCGCGCGCGAGCGCGAGACCGCCGTGCGGGTACTGGGACAGCAGGGCGCCGCGCAGCCCCGCCATGCGCTGGGTGCGCTCGAGCTCGGCGAGCGCGGTGTCCGTGCCGACGCCGGGCAGCATCGAAATGCCGACGAGGCGCGCCGGATCGTGCGAGCAGAACTCGGAGAGCCAGTCGTTGTAGGCGCGCACGCAGGCGAGCTGGAGCTCGGCGTCGCGGTTCTGCATCACGGCGTTCTGGAGCCGCGGCGACGGGAACAGCACCTCGGCCGCCACGCCCGAGAGGTCGCACTCGCGCAGCCGCTCCTTGGGATCGTAGGCGCCACGCCGGACGTCCTCCCAGAACACCCAGAGCTTGTACTCGGAGGGCGGCAGGCCGCCGCACTGGACCAGCCCGAACGGGAACGGATCCGGAACACCTTCGACCACCCACGCGTCGCCCTGCTGCATGCGGACCATGTGGGGCGCGCGGTCGCGCAGCCGCGCGGGGACCCGCGCCGTCCAGAGGTCCGGGGGCTCGACCACGTGGGAATCGGCGGAGATCAGGCGATCGTGGGACATTATGCCTCCGAGCCGGGCCATAGTACCGTGACGGACATGTACCGACGCGAATGTTTTTTCATCGGCGGTCGCTGGGAGCGCCCCGCGAGCGGGGA
>DATFWW010000185.1:0-6729 GCA_035258825.1 Myxococcota bacterium | reverse complement strand
CGCGCGCGCGAGCCACTCGGGTGAACTCGCGAGCGCGGGCGCGAGGGCGCGGCGCGTCGCGAGCACGAGCAGCACGAAGCCGACCTGGCCCAGCTCGATCCCGACGTTGAACGAGAACAGCGCCACCGGGATCTCCTCCTGCGGCAGCCCGACCGCGGCGAGCGCGCCCGCGAAGCCGAAGCCGTGCAGCAGGCCGAACGCAAACGCTACCGCCCACGGGCGGCGGCGCAGCCGTGATTCGCGGTTCGAACCTTCGGTTCCACGCGCGAGCTCGAGCGCGAGCACGAGGATGGTAAGCGCGATCGCGACCTCGATCGGCGCGGTCGGGAAGCGCACCACGCCGAGCGCGGCGAGCGAGAGCGTGACGCTGTGACCCGCGGTGAATGCGGTCACGGTCCAGAGCAGCCGGCGCGTGCCGCGAGCGAGCAGCACCAGGCCGAACACGAACAGCAGGTGATCGAAGCCGGTCGCGATGTGCAGGACTCCCAGCCGGAGATAGTCGGCGAACGCCGTGAGCGCCGACGTGCGCTCGGGAATCACGAGCGAGGAAACGCCCGCATGCAGCACCGCCTGCTCGCGCCGGCCGTCGCGCAGCGCGACCCGCAGCAGCGCGTTGGTGCCCGCCTCGCCGAGGCCGCGCACGCCGAAGCGCATCCCGACGATCCCCGCGTCGCCGCAGCGCGCGGCCCAGCGCACGGTGATGCTCTGCGCGTCGATCTCGACGCGCGGCCGCTCGATCGGCGCGCACGACTCCGGCAGCTCCGGCTCGATCTCGGCACCGACCGGCTGCTGGCTCGGCATCTTGAAGCTCACCGCGATCGCCCCGTCCGGCTGCTCGTCGATCGAGAGCAGCGCCGGTGCGAGCCGGTGCGCCGCCGCGCGGGCGGGCGAGAGGGCTAGCGCGATCGCGCAGAGGATCGGCGCGGCGAGCGCCGCCGCGCGGACGCGGGCGCGGATCAAGCGCGGCCGGGCATGCTCTGCGCGCCGACCCCGTCGGCCCACGCGAAGCACTGGACCTCGACCTTCATCGGCAGCCGATAGCCGACATAGAAGCTGTGGAGCCGGAGCACGCGGTAGTCCTCGATCGTCTTCTCGTCGATCTGGACGCGCGGATCGCGCTCGCGATACTTGCGCGCTCGCTCGAGGATCGCGTCGAGCTCCGCGGGCGTGCGCACCGAGAGCCCGAAGTGATCGCCGCTCGGGCAGCGCATCGGCTCGCCGTCGGCGATCAGGAACACGAACTGCTCGTTGCTGTGAGCGCGCAGCACGAGCCGATGCCCGTCTTCGGTGAGCGTGGGCATCTCGGTCCAGCCGAACACCTCGCCGAAGAAGTCGAGCAGCGATGCGCGACCCGGCGCGTCGAGCAGCGAAGCCGGGACGGTCATCGCGATGTGGTTGAAGGTCTGCGCGGGCGGATGGGCGGGCACGGTGGGTCCTCCGGTCCCGATCTTACCCGGGTGGGAGCGGGGCGCGGAAGCTGCTTCAGCCGCCCGCGCCGCTGCGTCCTTGCGGATCCCCCCGTTCCGATCGGGATGCGCGACCTCCTCCCATCGCTCGCAGTGGGCGACGCGGTCGCGGCCCTCCATTCTTGGCGCGATAGAGCGAGGGCCTTACGCCGGCTCATAGCGGTACCCCTGGATCTCCGCGCGCTCCTCGCACAGCCGGCGCAGCGCGGCCTGCTTCAGCGGCGCCACCTGCACCTTCTGGTTGCCCGTGTAGGCGAGCTCGTCGGCGCGGAAGAAGAGCACCCGGCGCGGCACCTTGTAGGCCGCGAGCCGCTCGCGCAGCCAGGTGCGCAGCGATTCCTCGTCGACCTCGGCGCCCTCGGCCGCGACGGCGCACAGCACCACCACTTCGCCGAGCGTGGGGTGCTCGATGCCGACCGGGATGCCGATCCGGAGTCCGGGGTGGCTCTCCAGGAGCTCCTGGATCTCCACGGGCGCGACGTTCGCGCCGCCGGTCTTGATCATGTTCGACAGGCGACCGTTCCAGTGCAGCGCGCCGTCCGCGTCGATCGATCCGCTGTCCTGGGTGTGGAAGTAGCCGTCCGCGTCGAACACGGATTCGGGAAGGATCTTGTAGTAGCCGCGCATGAGCGCCACGCCCTTCACTGCGATCTCGCCCTCGGCACCGTCGGGAAGCCGCGCACCGCTGGCCGGATCGACGATGCGCATCGACATCCCGGGCCACGGCACGCCGTTGCACGCCTTGCGCTGCTCGGCGGGTGAATCCGAGGGTATCCCGCTGCAGATCGCGAACGTCTCCGAGAGCCCGTACGAGGCCCCGTAGCCGTAGACGTCCTTCTCGACGCCCGCGAGCGTCGCCACCGGCGAGTGGAAATCGAGCTTCGCGAGGCTCGTGAGGTCGCGGCTTCGGGCGCTCGGGTGCTCGGCCATCGCGCTCTGCTGATGAGGCCACGCGTGGAGCGCGGTGGCGCGCTCGCGCTCGATCATCGCGAGTGCGGCACCGGGCTCGAATAGCTCCTGCACGAGCAGCCGCGCGCCCGCCGCGAACGCGCCGCCGATCGACATCGCGATGCCGGCCGTCCAAAAGAACGGATAGGTGGTGTACAGGCGATCGTCGGGCGTGAAGCGCAGATGGTCGGCGAAGCGGTGGCCCTGGAGGATCGCCGCGCGCTGCGTGTGCAGTACGCCCTTCGGCTTCGCCGTGGTGCCGGAGGTGTAGATGATCAGCGCGTCGTCGCCGGGCTCGACCTCGGCGGACACGGCGTCGAGCAACGGGTCGGAAACATCGCGCGCCTGCGCGAGCAGCGCGCTCCACGGCTCCACGGCGCCGCGCGCCGCGCCCTGTGCCAGGCACACCACGCGCCGGAGCTGGGGCAGCGCGGGCACGCGCAGCCGGCCGGGGCGCCCGTTTGCGAGCTCGGGGTGATCGCGCAGCAGTTCGTCGAGGAAGCGGTGCCGGGCGAGCGCCGGCTGCAGGAGCAACAGCGACGCGTCGCCGTGTCGCAGGATGTGGTCGCGCTCGGCCGGAGTCGCGAACGTGTTGAGCGGCACCACCACCGCGCCCACGCTGGCTGCGGCGTAGGTCGCGGTGATCGACTCGGGGCTGTTCGCCATCCAGACCGCGACCCGCGCGCCCTTCACCACGCCCGCGCCGATCAGTGCCCGGGCGAGCTCGCGGACCCGCGCCTCGAGCTCGCAATACGTGACGGACCCCGTGTCGGTGACGACCGCGACGCGGTCCGCGTGGTGCGCGGCCGCGTCCGCGAGAAAACGCGCGAACGTGAGCCGCCGATCGGACGGCGCGGGATCGGTCACGCGCGTCTCACGCGAGGTCCTGCGGAGCAGGCCCGGTCACGGGGTGGGAAGCTCGATCTCGGCCTTGCCGGCGGCCATTACGACGTTGTCCTGGTTGGTCATCGTCACCTTGACCGTCGCGATCGGCCCGGCCGAGCGATCGTGGTCGAGCGCCACCACTTCGCCGTTCAGGTAGGTGACGTCGCCCGATAGCGCGGGCGCGCGGTACTGCATGTTGCTGTGGACGACGTAGCCCCACTCGCCGCACCAGTTGGTCAGGTAGTCGAGGATCCAGGCGCCCATCGACGCGCCGTAGCCGTACTCGCGCGGCATCCCGATCAGCTGCGCATAACGCGTGTGCACGTGGCCGCGCGACGGGCCCCGGTAGAGCCCGTCTGCGTTGGTGGGGTCGATCTTTGCCCCCTCGCGATCGCGCGACATCTCGGGCAGCCAGCCCGCGTCGTGCGTCGACGTCTCGCCGTACTCGCGCGACGCGCCCCAGACCGTCATCAGGTACGACCGCCACTCGGTCGTGAACGTGGCGATCGTGTGCGGCCCGATCGGGCGCGTGGGAAGCCGATCGCCCACCTTGATGAACAGCCGCTTCTCGTGGCCGAGGTCGAGGAAGCTCCGGTAGTACTCGAGCTTCTGCTTCTCGAGATCCTGCAGCTCCTGGTCGCTCCAGGTGCGCGCCACGTTGTTCTTGAACATGCCGAGCTTGCGCGCGTTCTCGGCGAGGTAGCGCACCGAGGTGGAGCGCTGCTTGCAGATCACGTCGCCGCGCTGGTTGATGTACGTGGTGTCGCCGCGCGAGAACATCGTCGGGCCGGAGAACTTCGTCTCGGCCACCTTGTAGTCGAACAGCATCCGGTCGTGTCGAATCGCGTCGCCGGGCTCGATGCGCCCGCCGAAGAACCACCACTCGTCGCCGCCGAAGATCATGTGCTGGCCCGGGATCACGCCCTGGATCGCGGGACCCGCGCCGTGGCTCGTGTCGGTGCACACGCCGAACGACTGCGGCGCGATCATGCGGCCGAAGCGGCTCCGGCCCGCGTAGTCCTCGTCGAAGTAGAGCGGGTTCGGGTTCGCCATGCCCTGGGACCAGCGGCGGATGTCGTTCTTGTGGATCGGCTCGGTCAGGCGCGCGCCGCCTAGCGGCTTTCCGATCCACCGGTCGACGTCGGTCGTGTCGAGATCGATCAGGCCATCGTCGCGGGTCCTGGGCTGTTTCACGAACTAATCTCCAAGTGTGATCTCGTAGTTGCCGAACCGATCGAGCTCGGCGCGGTGACCGGGCTGGATCACGATCGTGGTGAACCGCTCCTCGACGATCGCGGGGCCGTCGATCACGTGGCCCGCGCCGACGCGGTCGCCGTCGTAGACCGGCGTGTCCTCGAAGCGACCGCCGAACCACGCGGGTCTTCGCCCGCGCAGCGCGCGCGCGAGCGGCGCATCTGCCGGCGCACTCTCGCCGAGCGCGAGCGGCGCCGTGCGCCCCACCGTCTGCACGCGCACCGACCGCACCACGGGTTCCTCGTCGCGCGCCGCGTACGCGTGCAGCTCCTCGTGCAGGTCGTGGAACGAGGCGACCGTCGCCGCGAGGTCGAGCTCGCTCATCCGGCCCTCGTGGGTGCGCGCGGGCACCGCCATGTCGAAGGTCTGGCCCGGGTAGCACAGGTTCACGAAGCGCCGGAACACTAGATCACCGCGCGTAAGCCCCGCCGGCGCCAGCTCGCGCTCCGCCTCCGCCTCGAGCTCCGCGAGCCTCTCGTTCACGCGCTCCGCCGATGCGCGGGAGGACGGCGCGATGTAGGACCGCTGCCGGTCCACCACGTAGTCCGCGATCAAGAGGCCGAGCGCCGAGAACGCCGGCGAGGTCTTCGGCACCAGCAGCTTCTTGATCCCGAGCTCCTCGGCCTGCACCGGCGCGTGGATCGGGCCGTTGCCGCCATACACCACCATGTGGAAGTCGCGCGGGTCGTGGCCCGTGTCCGACGACACGCGCCGGATGGCGTTGGCCATGTTGGCGTTCACGATCCGGAAGATCCCGTGCGCGGCCTCCACTACGTCCAGACCGAGTGGCTTGCCCACCTGCTCGAGGATCGCCTCGCGCACGCCGGTCTGGGTCAGCTTGAACTCGCCGCCGCACAGCGCCTCGGGGTTGATGTAGCCGAGCACGAGATTCGCGTCGGTCACGGTGGGTCGCGTCCCGCCGCGGCCGTAGCAGATCGGCCCGGGGTCGGCCTTGGCGCTCTCGGGACCCACGCGCAGCGCCCCGGCCTCCACCTTCGCGATCGATCCGCCGCCCGCCCCGATCGAGTGCATCTCGATCATCGGCAGCCCCACCAGATAGCGGTGCTGCCAGTTCCAGAAGCTCCGGATCGTCGGCTGACCGCCCTTCACCAGGCACGCCTCGTAGCTCGTGCCGCCCATGTCGATCGCGATGAAATCCTTGACGCCCGAGCGGCCCGCCACCGCGCACGCCCCGATCACACCGCCGGTCGGGCCCGAGCCCAGCGCGGCCACGGCGCGCTTCGCGAGCTGGTCCGCAGTCATGATCCCGCCGTTGCTCTGCATGATCAGCAGATCGCGGGCATAGCCCGCCTCGCGCAGCGCGCGCTCGAGCCGGTCGAGGTAGCGCGACAGCTTCGGGCCCACGTAGGCGTCCACGAGCGTGGTCGAGGTGCGCTCGAACTCCGGCGCTGTCGGCATGACCTCGTGCGAGAGCGAGACGCGCGCGTCGGGGTACTCCTCGCGGATGATCTCGCGCACGCGCTGTTCGTGCGCGGGATTCAGGAACGAGAACAGGAAACACACCGCGATCGACTCGATCCCCTGGCGCCGGAGGCGCTGCACCGCCGCGCGCACCGCGCCCTCGTCGAGCGGGGTCACCACGGCGCCGCGGAAGTCGAGCCGCTCCGGGATTCCGAACCGGTGGCGGCGCCGCGCGATCGGGGTCGGCGGCGGAAGCGCCGGGTCCCAGATGCTCTCCTTGTATCCGCGCCGGATGTCGATCTCGTCGCGGTGCCCCTGCGTGGTGATCAGCCCCGTCTTCGCGCCGTTCATCTCGATCATCGTGTTGTCGGCGGTCGTGGTGCCGTGCACGACGAGGTCCGTCTGCTCCAGGAATGCCTTCGGATCGAGCCCGTGCTGCTGTGCGAGCAGCGCGATGCCGGTCATCACGCCGCGGCTCTGGTCGTCGAGCGTGGTCGGCACCTTGAACAGCAGGATCCCGCCGTCGGGGCGCGCGAGGATGAAGTCGGTGAACGTTCCGCCGACATCGATGCCGATGCGGTAGCCCATATCGCCGACTACGCCCCGGCTCCGGCCCGCTGCTCGCGGTGTTTCTTGGTCGCCTCGTAATCGACCGCGAGCGTGTCGTCCTCGAGACTCCCCGTGAACACCACCCCGTAGTCGCGCTCCGCCGACGCCTGCGACACGAGCTCGTCGTACACGTCGTCGAGCACGC
>DATFWW010000184.1:0-9347 GCA_035258825.1 Myxococcota bacterium | reverse complement strand
CCGGGGCCGATCCCGAACGCCGCGGGCAGCACGCCGAAGATCATCGCGAGCGCCGTCATCACCACGGGCCGCATCCGGATCGGCGCCGCATGGCGGATCGCGTCGACGGCCGACTGCCCTTCCGCGCGCAGCTGGTTCGCGTAGTCGATCAGCAGGATCGAGTTCTTGGTGACGAGCCCGATCAGCAGCACGATCCCGATCATGCTGAACAGGTTCAGCGACATCCCGCCCAGCCACAGGCCGCCGAGCGCCCCGACCATCGAGAACGGCAGCGCGATCATCACGATCAGCGGCTGGGCAAAGCTCTCGAACTGCGCGGCGAGAACCATGTAGATCACGAGGACCGCGAGCACGAGCATCAGCGCGAACTGGCTACCGGCCTCCTTCATCTGCTCGGCGTCTCCGGCCAGGCGCAGCGAGAGGTTCGGCGGCAGGATCTCGGAGGCGAACGCCTGAGCGCGCGCGACCGCGGTGTCGAGACTGATCCCGTCGAGATTGGCCATCACCTTCACACTGCGCTCGCGATCGGTGCGCGAGATCGAGGCCGCCGTGGCGCCCTTCTCGACCCGGACCACGTTGCGCAGGTCGACGAGTTCGCCGTTGCGCGCGCGCACCCAGAGCGAGCCGATCGCGTCGAGCGAGTCGCGGTTCTGCCGCTCCATCCGCAGGCGGATGTCGTGGCGCTTCTCGCCGTCGCGGAACGTTGCGACGTTGAGCCCGCCGATCATCGCTTGCACGATCTCCGCGACGGTCGCAGCGTCGATGCCGAGCGCAGCGGCCTTGTCGCGGTCGGGCACGACGCGCGCCTCGGGCAGGCCCAGGCGCAGGCTCTTGTCGAGATCGACGAACCCACCGCTCTGCTGCAGTCGATCGACCAGCTCGCTCGCATACTGGTCGAACTCTTCGAGGCTCGCGTTTCCGGAGATCTCGACCTCGAAATCGCGGTTGCTCGAACTCATCGGGTTCACGACCGAGACTTCCTGGCCGGGAATCTGCGACAGCGCGTCGCGCGCCGCGCGCATGATCTCCTGCGCGCTGCGATCGCGCTGGTCTCGCGGTACGAGCCGCACGTTGATCATGCCCTGATTGGGGCCGCTCATCCGCCACGCGTCCGACCCGACGCGCCCGAACACCGCGGCGGTCTCGCGCTGATCGAGCGCCCACTGCTGGTTCTGGGCGAGGATCGCCTCGGTCGCTTCGAGCGAAGTACCGGGCGGCGCCCGGAAGCTGATCAGGATGAAGCCCGAGTCGGAGACGGGGAAGAACTCGCCCGGGAGATGCCTGCCCGCGGCGACCGCGAGCAGGATCGACCCCACGGCGATCGCGGCGGTCTTGCCCCGGTGCGCGAGCGTCCAGTCGAGCAGGTTGCGATATCCCGTCTCGAGCCCGTGGAACCAGCGCTCGAGGCGGTGGTAGATGCTGCCGTGCGCGCGCTCCCCGGGCGGCGGCATGCGCGCGGCGAGCATCGGCGTGAGCGAGAGAGCGACGAACAGCGAGATCATCACCGCGACGGCCACCGTGATGCCGAACTCGCGCAGGAACGCGCCCATGCGGCCCGTGGCGAAGGCGACGGGCAGGAACACCGCGGCCACCGAGAAAGTGGCCGCACAGGCCGCGAGCGTGATCTCGCGCGTGCCCGAGCGCGCCGCCTCGAGCGCGTTCTGGCCGCCCTCGCGGTGCCGCTCGATGTTCTCGAGCACGATGATCGCGTCGTCGATCACGACCCCGATCGCGAGCGTGAGCCCGAGCAGCGTCATCGTGTTCAGCGTGAAGTCGAAAACCCAGATCAGTCCGAACGTGGCGACGATCGAGAGCGGGATGGCGGCGGCGACGATCATGGTCGGCCGGAAACGGCGGACGAACGCGAACACGACGAATACGGCCAGCGCACCGCCGAACGCGAGCGCGAGCATCGTCTCTTCGAACGACTCCCGGATCACCTTCGAGTTGTCGAGGAAGCCCTCGGACCTGGCGACCTGGATGCCGTCCGGCGTGTGCTTGCGCACCTGGTCCATGCGCCGATAGAACTCGTCGACGATCGCGACGGTGTTGCCCTTCGACTGCTTGGAGAGCCCGAGTGCGATGCCGCGCTTCCCGTTCATGTAGCTCGCGTCGCGGACGTCCTCCGAGCCGTCCTCGATGCGCGCCACGTCGCGCATGCGGATCGGAGCCTCGCCATCCCACGACACGATCATGTTCTCGAGCTCGGCGACCGAGCGGAACTCGGCATCCGTCTTGACCGCCCACTCGACGGCGTGCCCTTCGATGAAGCCGCCTGGCCGGTCGATGTGCTCGCGGCGCAGCGCGCCGAGCACGTCGCTCACCGCGAGGCCGCGCGCGCGCAGCGCGCCGGGGTCGATCCAGATCCGGAGATTGCGCTCGCGCCCGCCCCACATCTGCACGCCCGCCGCGCCCGGGATGCTCTCCAGTGCGGGCTTGATGTGCTGCTCGACGTAATCGGTGGTCTCGGTGGCGGGCAGGTCCGACGCGATCGGCGCGATGATGATCGGGTACTGCGAGTAGTCGGCCTTGCCGAGCGTGGGAGATTCGATACCGCGCGGCAGGCGCCGCATGGTGGCGTTGAGCTTGTCGCGGACGTCCTGCGCCGCGGTGTCGAGATCGTGGTCGAGCTCGAACTCGAGCGACACGCGCGCCTCGCCCTGGCCGGCCTCGGAGTGGATGTGGCGCACGCCTTCGATCGTCGCGAACGCCTCCTCGAGCGGATCGACGACCTCGTCTTCCATCGCCGTCGGCGATGCGCCTTCGAGCTCGACCCGGACGCCCACGAACGGGAACTCCATGTGGGGGTAGCGATCGACGCCGAGACGCACGAAGCCGAGCACGCCGAACGTGGCGAGCGCGAGCGCCATCATCCAGGTCAGGACGGGGCGCTTGATCGAGAGGTCGGAGAGGCTCACAGCTCCGCGCCTTCGATCTCGTTGCCCTTCTGGGACGCGAGCGCGCGCGGCCCGCCATCGCGCACGGCCACCGTCGCGCCATCGGCGAGCCCGCCGTGACCGCGCTGCACGACGCGATCGCCCGGGCGCACGTCGCCGCGCACCTCGACGCGGCCCCCGGCGTGTGCGCCCGTGGTCACCGCCACGCGCTTCACGCGGTTCTCCGCGTCGATCTTGAACAGCACGGCGCCCTCGCTGCGCTGGATCAGCGCCTCCTCGGGCACCATCACCACGCCGCTGCGCGGTGAGACGCCGAGGCTCACGCGCGCGAACAGGCCCGGCCGCAGGTGACCCTCTTCGTTCTTGATTTCGGCCTTGATCCGCAGCGTGCGCGTCGCGGGATCGACCGTGGGAGAGATGAACGTGACCACGCCGTGGAACACGCGGTCGGGGAATGCACCGACCGAGACCTCGATGTCCTGTCCCTCGCGCACGCGCTCGGTATCGAGCTCCGTGAGGCTGAACACCACTTCGAGCGGGTCGAGCGCCACGAGCTCCACGAGCGCCTTGCCGGGCTGCACGAACTCGCCGAGCTGGACCGAGCGCCGCGCGATCATGCCCGCGAACGGCGCGGTGACGCTCGCGTCCGCGAGCGCGCGCTCGGTCACGCCGAGCGCGGCGCGCTCCGCCTCGACGCGCGACTTCGCGAGCGCGAGCGCGGTGTCGGCCTCCTCGAGCTGCTGATCCGACGCGACGTTCTGGCCGCGCAGCTTGCGGATCCGTTCGGCCTGCCGGCGCGCGTTCTCGTAATTGGCCTCCGCCTGGGCGACCTGCGCGCGGCCCGCGGCCAGCTCGAGCCGCCGCCGCTCGGGATCGATCTCGATCACCACCGCACCCGCCGACACGTGGCCGCCCTCGTCCACCGCGATCTCGGTGATGCGCCCCTCGACCTCGGCGGCGATCGTCGTGTGCAGGCGCGCGTTGAGGTCGCCGCTCGCGCGGATCTCCTCCTGGAGATCGACGGCCTCCACGAGCGCGGCCGAGACCGACGGCAGGTGATCGTCCTTCTTCGCGGCCCCGTCGCCGCAGCCCGCCGCCGACAGCGCGAGCAGCCATGCGGCAGCGCAGCGCAGCGCGCGGTTCATCGGCTTCCCCCGTCGGCATGGGGCCGGGTCAGGCCGCGCAGCAGCGTGTCGAGCGCGCGCTCGCCGAGATTCGGCACCCAGGGGTGACCCGGCTCGATCACGCGCAGCGCGGACAAGCCGTGCAGGAGCGCCCAGATCATCTGGCCGGCGGTCTCGACATCGACGTCGCCGAGCCGACCCGACTCGGCGAGCTCCACGAGCGGCGGCCGCACGCGCGCGGAGAGGCGCTCCATGGCGGGCGTCGTGCGGCTCTCGCCCTTGCTCGAAACGGTCCACATCAAGCGGTCGAACGTCGGGTGGGCGGCGCCGAAGCCGACGAACACGCGCAGCACCGCGCGGAGATCGGCGAGCGCGTCGCCCGTGACCGACACGCGCTCGATCGCGTCGGCCAGGCGCGCCACGCGCTCTTCGAGCAGCGCGTCGACGAGCCCATCCTTGTCGCCGAAGTAGTGGTAGACGGTCGGCGCCGAGTACCCGCATCGCTTGGAAAGACTGCGGATCGAGAAGTCGAAGCCGCCCGATTCGATCAGCAGGAGCTCGGTGGCGTCGAGGATCGCGCGGCGCGCCTCCTCGCGCTGGCGCGCGCGGCGGTGCTCGATGCCGGGGGGAGTATCGAACTGGAGGCTCATCGAACGATGATCGGGGATTTAAACAGTGGTCAGTGATTGAAGCACCGTTATATAGCATTGCTTCGGGCTCCTCGGCAAACGGGCTCGAGGCCAGTTCGACCGCGCCCGGCGAGCAACCGCTGGAAGAGCTGCTGATAGCCCTCGCTGTCGCCATTCGCGTCGCCGAAGCCCGCGATCAGATTGTTGGCGCGGATGATCGCCAGCTTCGCCGCGTCGTCCGCGCTCTCGGCCGCGGTCGCGCTGCCGAGGATCAGCACGCGCCATACGATGCGCTGCGCAGGTGTGAGCGCGACCGGGCTCGCCATCTCGTCGGTCGCGCTGCCGTTGCGGTCGCTGAACGGGCCCCCGGCGTAGACGAACGGGGTCGCGGTCGTGCACAGGAACGCGCCGAGCAGGAAGTCGATGTAGTCGGCGACCTTCGCGCGCTGCGCGCCATACGAGACCGCGCCGCTGTCGTCGACGTCCTCGGGGATCAGCCGGTCGGCGAGTGCTTCGAGCGTGCGGTAGTCCTCCGGGTCGGTGAAGAAGCGCGGTCGCGGTTCGCACGCGAGATCGGCGCGCGCAGAGCGCCAGGGGAGGATCGGCAGCTGGCTCGCGATCGCGTGCTGTGGTTCGAGACGAACCGTTCGCTAGCGGGATGCGAATCCCACCGGGCTCGGCGCGCGCCCGATCTACCACGCCGGCGCTCGCGTCGTCCAACCGAAGCGTCATCGTTGCGGCGTCGAATCGTTCGACTAACGAATCTTATTGCTCATCGAGCCCCGCGCGCGGATACTCGGACCGCTCATTTCGAGAGGACCGACCATGAACTCGGGAGTGATCCTTCCCTTCGTCGCAGCGACCCTTGCCTGTGGTGGCCTCCAGACGAGCCGGCCTGCGCTCCCAGCGCGATGCCGAGACACCGCCGGAGTGCCGTTCCGCTCCAACCACCGCTATGTATCGGCAGAAGCTGGTCGAGGCACTCGATCGCGAGCTGCGCTCGGAGCACTTCGAATCGCTGCGTGTCCGCGTCGAGTTCGACGAGACGAGCGCGACGGCGAACGTCTGTGTCGACGCGGAGCGGGCGAGGTGCCGTGGGTGGTGCGACAGGAGTTGGCGCGATCGACCGCAGCGCTTCGCAAGATCTCACCAGCACCGGCCTGCCTCAGCGGAATGTATCTCGATCTGACCGAAGAGATGGCCGATGCCTCGAACGCGAGTGGCTACCGGCAGCACACGATGAGAGTGCCCATCGACTGGAATGTCCGCGGCTCCGAGCCGGAGGACGATGCGCCGTAGCCGCGCTGCGCGGCGGAGGATCGCGATGAGCTGCTACCGCACACGCGGTCGTCGAGCTGAGATCAGCGGCCCGGCACCTCTTCAGAGCTGCCTCTTGAGCTTCGCGCTCGCCACGCGCAGATAGGACTCGCGGACGAGCCCGGCCACGGCTTCCCAGTCGGGCTTCGTGTCGAGCACCACGCCCACCCAGCCGCTCACGCCGACGTACGGGGGCTTGAAGAAGCGCGCGGGATCGGAGCGGATCAGCGCCTCCTGCGCGTCGAACGACTGCGGCAGCCACACCGAGAGGTGCGGCGAGTCGTGGTGATGTCCGTCGATCATCGCGAACACCTTCCCCTTGCCCGCGAACCAGGTCGGCTCGCCGTGCGAAATGCGCTCGTTCGCCTCGGGGAACGCCATGCAGATCTTGCGCACGCGCGCGACCAGCTGCTGGTCCTTCCCGGACAGGTCGCGCACCGGATGGGTGGAGACGCGAGGCTTGGGCTCGTTTCGGCGCGCCATCCGCTCCTCCCTTCGGGTCGAGGGTAGGAATATCACTGCTCAATGCTCAAACCCAGCGGTCCGTACGAGCCACGGCGACAGACGCCGCGGTCGAGAACGCCTTCACACGGGCCCGCAGCAGCAGCGCGATTGCCAGGAGCGACACTGCCACGACCCGTCGTGAGCGGCGGGAGGTCGTCGTCGCGCAAGTCGAGGGTCTCCATCAGCCGTGCGGGAAGCCGAAGCCCCTTGGACTCCAGGAAGGCGAGATCACGAGCTCTGGATCGTCGAGGATCTCGTCCAGGTCCGTCGTTTGCGCGGCGAGCCACGGGCGTTCGGTGATGCTTCGCGCGAACCTCGCGTCCGCGTTCAGTCCCGCGATCGCCTCCTCGACGTCGCGCGTGCTGGGCGACGAACTCGGATTCACGCTCCATCGGCACGACGATCCAGACGAAATCCTGGTGCGGGCAGAGCGTGCCGGCCTTCACCTTCACGAGCTCGGGAGCGGAGATCTCCTCGTCGATCGGCCCGCACAGCTCCTGGTAGCGCTGCCACTCGGGGCCGAGCGCGTCGTAGGGCGGCGGCGAGCGCGACGACGCGCAGGTTCGCGACGGCGCTCACGAGCTCGGAGAGCGCCTTCCACCATTCCTGACGCAGGTGATGGGCTTCGTCCAGGGCCCCCGATCACGCCGGACGCGTGCCGCGGAATGGCTGCTGCTATGCGCCCCACCCGAGCACGGCCTTCGTCTCGAGGAACTCCTCGAAGCCGAACTCGCCCCACTCGCGGCCGTTGCCCGACTGCTTGTAGCCGCCGAACGGCGCGCCGAAATCGGGCTGGGCGCCGTTCACGCTGATCTGTCCGGCGCGGATCCGCGACGCGACGCGGCGCGCGCGCTCGAGGTTGCCCGACGAGACATAGCCCGCGAGTCCGTAGGCGGTGTCGTTTGCGATCCGGATCGCGTCCTCATCGTCCTCGTAGGGCAGGATCGAGAGCACCGGCCCGAAGATCTCCTCGCGCGCGATCGACATGTCGTTGCGCACGTTCGCGAAAACGGTCGGCCGCACGTAGTAGCCGCGCGCGAGGCCGTCGGGGCGGCCCGGGCCGCCAGTCACGAGCGTGGCGCCCTCGTCGATCCCCTTCTGGATCAGGCCCTGGATCTTGGTCCACTGCGCCTCGCTCACCACGGGACCGATCCGCGTGGTCGCCCCCGACGGCTCGCCTACCGTGATGCTCTCCGCTGTCGCCTTCGCGATCGCCACTGCCTCGTCGTGGCGCGAGCGCGGCACGAGCATGCGCGTGGGCGCGTTGCACGACTGCCCGCTGTTCATCGCGCAGCCCATCGTGCCGCCGCCGACCGCGGCCGCGAAGTCCGCATCGTCGAGGATGATGTTGGCGGACTTCCCGCCGAGCTCCTGCGCTACGCGTTTCACCGTCGGTGCGGCCGCGCGCGCCACGTCGATGCCCGCGCGCGTCGAGCCCGTGAACGACACCATGTCGATGCCGGGGTGTTCGGAAATCGCCTTGCCGACGGTCGGGCCGTCGCCGTTAACGAGGTTGAACACGCCGGCCGATACGCCCGCAGCGTGCAGCACCTCGGTGAACAGGATCGCGTTGAGCGGCGCGATCTCGGTCGGCTTCAGCACCATCGTGCAGCCGGCGGCGAGCGCGGGCGCCACCTTGCAGGCGATCTGGTTGATCGGCCAGTTCCACGGCGTGATCAGCCCGCACACGCCGATCGGCTCGCGGCGGATCCGCGTGTTCCCGCGCTGCTCCTCGAACGGATAGTGCTCGAGCACCTTGATCATCTCCGCGAAGTGCGTGATTCCCATCGGCGCCTGGGCGGCCTTCGCGAGCCAGAGCGGCGCGCCCATCTCGAGCGAGATGGTCTCGGCGATCTCGCCGAGGCGCGCCTGATAGGCCGCGACGATCGCCTTCAGCAGATCGATGCGCTGCTCGCGCGTGGTCTGCGAGTAGGTCTCGAACGCGCGGCGCGCCGCGGCGACCGCGAGGTCGACGTCCTTCGCGCTGCCGAGCGCGATCCGCGCGATCGGCTCCTCGGTGGCGGGGTTGATCACCGGGAACGGGCGCGCCTCGGCGGGCTCGACCCAGCGGCCGTCGATGTAGAACTGGAGTCGGTCTTGCATGGGAGGTTCCTTTCGATTCGCGTGCGCGCGATTCAGGCGCGCGGCGGGAGGATGATCGACTGGTATTCGGTGAACGGCGCGATGCCCTCGGGCCCGAGCTCGCGCCCGATCCCCGACTGCTTGAACCCGCCGAACGGGGAGCGGAAGTCGAGCAGCATCGGCGAATTGATCGGCACGGTGCCCGTGCGCAGGCGCGCCGCAACCTGCGCGCCGCGCTCGGGATCCTGCGTCCAGACCGAGCCCGAGAGCCCGTAGGGCGAGTCGTTCGCGATCGCGACCGCCTCGTCCTCGCTTCGGTACGGAATCACGCACAGGACGGGGCCAAAAATCTCATCACGGGCGATCACCATCGAGTTGTCGACGTCCGCGAAGAGCGTCGGCTCCACGAACCACCCGCGGTCGAGGTGCTTGGGGCGGCCGCCGCCGCACACCGCGCGCGCGCCGGCCTTCACGCCGGCGTCGAGATAGCCGAGCACGCGGTCGCGCTGGCGCTCGGCCACGAGCGGCCCGATCTCGGTGGCGGGGTCGAGCGCGTCGCCGACCTTCTTCGCGGCCATGATCGCGCCCAGTCGGTCGACGATCTCCTCGTAACGCGCTCGCGGCGCTAGGATGCGCGTCTGCGCGGCGCACGCCTGGCCGTTGTTGAGCAGGCCGGCCGCGAGCAGCGGTGCGGCCTGTGCATCGACGTCGAAGTCTTCGAGGAGGATCGCCGCCGACTTTCCGCCGAGCTCCAGCGTGCAGCGCTTCAGGCCCTCGCCGCACAGCGATGCGAC
>DATFWW010000183.1:0-4517 GCA_035258825.1 Myxococcota bacterium | reverse complement strand
CGCGAGGTCCTCGCCGCCGAGGCAGTGGGCGAGCTGCTCCGGCTCGAGCCACTCGTGCGCGGTGCGGACGGTCACGGTGCCGGGGCCGTCACCGACCGCATCCGCCGCGTTCAGCACGAGATTCATCAGCACCTGTTCCAGCTGCACGACATCGGCGTGCACCTGGAGCGGGTCGCGCTGGAGGTCGAGCTCGAGCGCGACGCCCGTGGGCAGTGCGGTGGAGAGCAGATCGGTGAGCGAGCACGCCAGTTCCGAGAGGTCGACGGTCCGCACCTCGGGCGATCGGCGCCGCGCGTACGCGAGCAGCTGCTTCACGAGGCGCGCCGCGCTCTCGGTGGCCTCCTCGGCGTCGCCGAGCGCCTCGCTGCGATCTTCGGGTGTCGCGTCCGGTGACCTCGCATAACGCACGCTGGAGAGGACCACGGCGAGCAGATTGTTGAAGTCGTGGGCGATCCCGCCCGCGAGCACGCCCAGGCTCTCGAGCTTGCGCGCCTCCTGGAGCTGGAGCGAGAGGTGTTCCTGATCGCGCCGCGACTGCTCGAGCTCCGTCACGTCGCGCACGATGCACTGGAACGCGGGTGCACCGGCGTAGCTGATCATGGTGCCGATGCCGGACAGCCGCCGCTCGCGCCGGTCCGCGCCCGTGAGGTGGAGCGTGAAGGTGCCGCCCCCGGAAGTGCCCCGGTTCGAGCGCACCATCGACTCGATCAAGGCGCGCACGTCCGATTCGTTCAGCCACTCGAACAGGTTGGTGCCGCATAGCGCGGCCGGACTCGCGGATCCGTGCAGCGCCGCAGCCGCGGCGTTGGCGAACACAATCCGGTTCTCCTGGACCACGAAGATGCCGAGCGGCGCGTTCTCGACCAGCTCCCGGTAGCGGCGCTCGCTCTCCCGCACGCGCTGTTCGGCCTCGACGCGCTCGGTGACGTCGCGCGATATGATCACGAAACGGTGCCCATCGCGCTGATCGAAGGTGCGCATGCTGCCGTCGATCCAGCACCACGAGCCGTCGGCGCGCCGGATGCGGTAGGTGGAGTAGCCCGAGTCTTCGCGCCCGCTGATCACGCCCGCGAACATCGCCCGCACGCGTTCCAGATCCTCGGGATGCACGATCGAGGCGTCCAGAGGGGGGGGCGAGCCGTCGCCGAAGCCGAGCACGGCGCGCACGCGGTCGTTCGCGTACTGCAGGCGCCATTGGCTGTCGTATTCGGTGATCATGTCGTAGGCGTTCTCGGCGATCAGTTGGAACCGCTCGCGGCTCTCGCGCAGGCGGTGCTCCATCTCGCGCGCATCCGACACGTCCCGGCTCACGACGAGCACGTGGCGCTCCCCATTCTCGGCGGGGAAGGGCGTGATCGTCGATTCGATCCAGCGCGTCGCACCGGACGTGTCGATCACGCGGAACGCCGCGCGCCGCGCGACCCCATCGCGGAAGGCGGAGGCGAAGTGCTGGGCGACCTCGGCGCGGTCCTCGGCGTGCACGTGGTCGATCGAGGCGAGCACGTCGTCCCCGCTGGTCGCGTGGTTCGGGCTCACATAGACGGTGCGGCCGCGCGGATCGAGCTCGGCGATCCGCTCCACGCTGCTGCTCGCCAGCGCGCGGAACCTGCGCTCGTCCGGGGTCGGCTGATGGGCCATCGCCACGTCGTTTTCGACTCGATCGGGCAGCAGCTTGACCGTGTAACTGCAAAGGCGCTCCAATCGTATTCGCACCGACAACTCGAAGGCCGGGGTCCGATCGGGATCCGGCCAACCACAACGGAGGTCACTGTGAAGACTCGAAGTGCGGTCGTCGCGTCGGCCGCCGCGGCGCTGTTCGTGGCGGGGATGGCCGGGGCGGCCCTCGCTGAGGAAGGCGGGGCTGCGGCGAAGGTCAAGTGCGAGGGCGTGAACTCCTGCAAGGGCAAGAGCGACTGCAAGTCCGCTCACAACGACTGCAAAGGCAAGAACGGCTGCGCGGGCAAGGGCTACATGAGCATGACCCAGGCCGAGTGCGATGCCGCCAAGGCGAAGGCGGCGGCCGGCAAGAAGTGAAGGACGCGCGAGGGGAGGGCGGGGCGCTGCGCGCCGCCCTCCCCCCGGCTGCCAGCTCCGGACGAGGGTGAATGAATGTTGGAACGACTGCGCATGCTGCATCGGCTCATCTGCGAGATCACGGGCCGCCTCGCATGGCTCGCGCCGCTGGTCGCTCGCGTCAGCGTGGGGCTCGTCTTCCTGAGCACCGGCTGGGGCAAGCTCCAGCACCTCGACCGCGTGATCGAGTTGTTCCGCTCGCTCGGGATCCCGGCGCCGGAGCTGCAGGCCCCGTTCGTCGCGGCGACCGAGCTCACCTGCGGGCTGCTGCTCGTCCTCGGACTCGGCACCCGCATCGCAGCGGTGCCGCTCGCGATCACGATGGTCGTCGCGATCCGCACGGCACTCTGGTCCGAGCTCGAAGGAACGATCGACCTGTTCGGGCGCGAGGAGTTCCTGTTCATCGTGCTCCTCGGGTGGCTCGCCATCTCGGGCGCTGGCTCGGCGTCGCTCGATGCGATCGCGGCGCACTTCCTGCTCGCGGGCGCGCGCCGCGATGAGACGGCCGCGCCGCTGCGGCGCACGGCTCTCTTCTCGTGATTGCGCGCGCCTCGGAAGCGCCGTCCCTCGGCGTCGGTGTAGGCCTGCGCCCGCGCCACTTCGCGCGCGTGTTGGAGTCCCCCGAGGCCGTCCGAGCCGGCATCGACTTCTTCGAGGCGATCTCCGAGAACTACATGGTGCCGGGTGGCCGGCCACCGCGCGTGCTCGAGCAGGTGCGCGGGCAGTTCCCCGTCGTGCTCCACGGGGTGTCGCTGAACATCGGATCGGCCGACCCGCTCGACGACCGATACCTCGCCGAGCTCGGCGCGCTCGCGCGCCGCTACGAGCCCGCCTGGATCTCCGACCACCTCTGCTGGACCGGCGTGCGCGGGCGCAACCTGCACGACCTGATGCCGCTCCCCTACACCGAGGACGTGCTGGCCCACGTGTGCGAGCGCGTCCTCCGCGTGGAGGACCGCCTCGGCCGGCGCATCGCGCTCGAGAATCCGTCCTCGTATTTCGCCTACCAGGCCGACGCGATGCCGGAGTGGGAATTCCTGTCGCGGGTCGCGGAGCGCGCCGACTGCGGGATCCTGCTCGACGTGAACAACGTGTTCGTGAGCGCGCACAATCACGGCTTCGACCCCGAGCGCTATCTCGCGCAGGTCCCGGCCGAGCGCGTGTTCCAGATCCACCTCGCCGGTCACTCCGCGCAGCGCTCGCTGCTGATCGACACCCACGATCACCCGGTCTGTGCCGAGGTCTGGGCGTTGTTCGAGATCGCGGTGCGCAGGCTCGGCGCGGTGTCGACGCTGATCGAATGGGACGACCGCATCCCGGAGCTCGAGGTCCTCGTCGCGGAGGCCGCGCGAGCGCGGCAGATCCTCGCCCGCGTCGCGCGAGAGGAGGTGGATGATGGCTCGGACGCCGGTGGGGGCGCTCGACGCGCTGCAGCACCAGCTCTACCAGCTCATCACGGAGCCTAGCGGCGCCCCGGATGTGCTCCCCGATGGCTCCGCGCTCGGCTCGCTGATCCGCGGCGATCGCAGCGCCGCGCCAGTCGATCGCCTCGCGATCTATGCGAACGCCTGGTTCGCCCGGCTGCACGACTGCCTGCGAGACGATTTCGGCGCGCTGGCGCGCGCGCTCGGTCCCGACGCGTTCCACGACCTCTGCAAGACCTATCTCATGATCTACGCGCCCTCGCAGCCATCGCTGCAGCGCATGGGTGCGCACCTCGCGGATCATCTCGCGGCGGAGCCGTTCGCGGAGATCTTCGCGCGCCGCTGTGCCTGGGCGGCCGACCTCGCGCGACTCGAGTGGGCGATCAACGAGGCGTTCACTGCGCCGGATGCGCCCGTGCTCGCGCGCGAGGACCTCGCGGCGGTGCCACCCGAGGCTTGGGCGGAGCTGCGCTTCGAGGCGACACCGTCGCTCCTGCTGCTCACCTGCGAGTGGCCGGTGCAGATCGCCCGCGAGCGCTTCGAGCGGGAAGACGCGGAGGCGCCCGAGATCGAACCGCCCGTGCTCGCGCAGGAACCCACCCACCTCCGCGTCTGGCGGCGCGACGAGCAGGTCCGCTTCGCCGCGGTCACGCCACTCGAGCTCGCGGTGCTCGAAGACCTCCGGCGCGGCGACCCCTTCGCCGCGCTTTGCGACCGCGTGGCGGCGGAGGTCGGCGAGGCGGACGCGGCCGCGCAGGCCGCAGCGTTCCTCTCGATGTGGATCGGCGATGGCGTGTTGGCGCGCCTGACAACGAGTTAGGCATCCAGCGCGAGAGCGCGCCGCGCGCGCGGCGCGCGCCGATCCAGGCGCCACGCGACGAGCAGACCCACCGAGGCTCCGGTCGGGAGCGGGAGCAGTGCGTGCGCCATCAGCCAATGCGCGGCGCTCGGCGACGGGCAGCTCGCGTGGATCAACAGCGCGCCCAGCGAAGAGGCGCCGAGCGCGAGCGCAATCCCGGC
>DATFWW010000182.1:0-22258 GCA_035258825.1 Myxococcota bacterium | reverse complement strand
GACGTGTCGCGGCTCGGCCGATTCGGCAGCCGCGCGCCGGGAGCCGCGCGCAGCTTCTTCGACGGCCTGCTCGCGGTGGCGCTCGCCACGCCCTGCTCGGCTCCGTTCCTGGGCACCGCGGTCGGCTTCGCGTTCGCGAGCACGGCGCCCGTCATCGCCGCGATCTTCCTCTCGATCGGGCTCGGGCTCGCGGCGCCGTTCGCGCTCGCGGCCGCCATCCCGGCGATCGCGCGCCGCATCCCGCGCTCCGGCGCGTGGATGTCCGGTCTGCGCGCGGTGCTCGGCGGCGCGTTGCTGGTCACGGTGGCCTGGCTGCTCTGGGTGCTCGGACGCGTCTCCGGCCCGGCGGCGATTGCGCCGGCGCTCGTGCTCCTGCTCGCGATCGCGGGCTCCTGTTGGGCGATCGGGCTGATGCAGCGGCGCGGGCGCGCGGTGTCGGGCTTCGCCGCCGCCGCACTGCTCGCGGCGCTCGCGGCGCCCGGGATCGTCGCGATCCGCCGCGCGCCCGATGCACGAGCGCAGCCCGAGCTCCCCGCGATCGCGAGCGCGCGCGCATTCTCCGCCGAGCAGGTGAGCGAGAGCCTCGCCGGCGGCCGGCCCGTGTTCGTCTACTTCACCGCGGACTGGTGCCTCACGTGCAAGGTCAACGAGCGCGCGCTCGCCGATGCCCGCATCGGGCCCGAGCTCGAGCGGCTCGGATACGACGTCTATCGCGCCGACTGGACGCGCCGCGATGCGGCGATCGAGCGCGCGCTCGCCGCGCTTGGCAAGGCGGGCGTGCCCGCCTACGCGCTGTATACGCCCGCGGCGCCGGACCACCCGCGCCTGCTGCCCGAGCTGCTCACAGCGGATCTGCTGCTCGACGCGCTGCGCGAGGTGGAGGTCGCGGGCCGGGAGGTCGACCGAGATTCGTGACGGCGCTCACGCAGCGCGCGGCCGCGCCCCGCGATGCAGTGGGAACTCCGGGTGGAGGCTGCATGTTCCCCGCGCGCGTCCGAATGTCTTGCGCCGCCGCGTTGCTCTCCGTTGCACTCGCCGTGCCGGCGGCGGCGCTCGAAAAGGGCGACCGCGCACCCGACTTCTCGGCGCCCGGGCTCAGCGGCGGCACCGTGTCGCTCTCGGCCTATCGCGGCAAGGTAGTCTACCTCGACTTCTGGGCCTCGTGGTGCGGCCCGTGCGCGCAGGCGCTGCCGGCGATCGAGTCGCTGCGCAAGGAATTCGCCCCCGGTGATTTCCAGGTGATCGCGGTGAACCTCGACCGCAATCCCGCGCTCGCGAAGAAGTTCCTGAGCAAGCGGCCCGTGGGCTATCCGAGCGCAACCGACCCGAAAGGCGCGCTGCCGGCCCAGTTCGGCGTCGACTCGATGCCCACCTCGTTCCTGATCGACCGCTCCGGCGTCGTGCGCCACGTGCAGCGCGGATTCCGCGAGAGCGATCTCGCACCGCTGCGCGAACAGATCCAGAAGCTCGTCGCGGACAAGCGCTAGGCGGGGCATGGGTCGCTGGCTCGCATTCCTGATCCTCGCGCTCGCGGCCTCGGGCTGCGCCCCGGTGCGGCCGTGGGAGCGCGACGCGCTCGCGCGACCCGACATGGCCTGGGATCCCGACCCGCTCGGCGCGCAGCTCGGAGACCACATCCACTTCAGCAAGGAGGCGTCGCTGGGCGGCGGTCCGGGCGGGGGCGGCGGATGCGGCTGCAACTGAGCGCGCGGCGCCCCGCCGAACGGGACCGGCGATGAGGCGCGGGCGCGCCCATCGCGCCGCGATGCGGCGCGCCCGCCAGCGCCGCCGCCACCGGCGCAGATTGGCTCGGCGGCCGAGCGCGCTGGTGCGCGCGCTGACCGCGAGTGCGCTCGCGCTGCCCGGCCTCGCGTTTCCCGCGGCTGCCGACTCGCCCCCGACCCAGGCGCAATCCGACTACCACTACTCCCGCTATTCGGAAGACGCGGTCGAGAGCAAGAAAGTGGCCGCGGGCAGCGAGCGCAACCGCTACGAGATCGACATCCACCAGTTCCGCTTCGAGACCGGACTGTCCGATCGCGTCGGGTTCGGGATGGACATCACCCACGAGGCGATGAGCGGTGCGACGCCCTGGTATGTCACGCCGGGACCCAGAGGAGAGCCGGTCCAGGTGATGACTGCGGCCACGATCGACGAGGCCCGCACCGACGCGCTGCTCACGGGCGACTACTACCTCGACCGCGGCAAGGTCACGCTCACGGGTGGGGTCTCGTCGGAGAACGACTACCTCGCCTTCAACGCCGGCCTCGGAGGCGAGCGGCAGTTCAACGACAAGAACACCACGCTCTCGGCGGGCGTCGCTGCCTCGTTCGACCGCATCACGCCCGAGGACACGAACAAGTATCCGACCCGGCCCAAGGAGGAGAACAAGCAGAGCTACGACGTGTACCTCGCAGCGAGCCAGGTGCTCGGTCCGGCCACGATCGTGCAGACCTCGGTGAAGTACCAGCTCGCCACGGGCTTCCTCTCGGATCCCTACAAGCTCGCGTACGTGGCCGGCGCCCCCGAAACCGACGAGCGGCCCGATCTGCGCAACCAGGTCTCGTGGCTCACGCGCTTCCGGCACCACTTCCGGGCCGCCAAGGCGTCACTGCACTTCGACTACATGTTCTACGCGGACGACTGGAAGATGTACTCGCACACGTTCACGCTCGCGTGGTACCAGACGCTCTTCGACCGCCTCCAGCTCGTGCCCTCGGTGCGATACTACTCGCAGAGCCAGGCCGAGTTCTACGAGCCGTACTACCTCGTACCGCGCAGCGACGGCTACCGCTCGAGCGACTACCGGCTCTCGCCCTACGGCGCCTACGAGTACGGGATCAAGGCCGAGTTCCCGTTCGAGCTCTGGAGCCTGAACTGGGCGCTCTCCGCGGCATACGAGCGCTATGTGAGCGGCGCCGACCTCGCGCTCGAGAAGGTCGACGTCGAGAACCCGGGCCTCGTCTCCTACAACCTGTTCACGGTCGGTGTGACCGGACGATTCTAGGCCGATGGCGCTACACCGCTTCCGGTTCAAGGCGATGGGGTGCCCGTGCGCGCTCCAGATCCACGCGGACTCCGCGAGCGCCGCGCGCGCGTGGGCGGCGAGCGCGCGCGGCGAGATCGAGCGGCTCGAGCAGAAGTACTCGCGCTACCGCGGCGACAGCCTGCTCTCGCGGATCAACGCGAGCGCGGGCGATCCGGACGGCGTCGCCGTGGACCGCGAGACCGCGTCGCTGCTCGACTACGCCGCGACGTGTCACGAGCAGAGCGGCGGTCTGTTCGACATCACCTCGGGCATCCTGCGGCGCGCGTGGGACTTCCGCTCCGGCCGCCTGCCCGAGCTCGCGCGGATCGCCGAGCTGCTCCCGCGCGTCGGATGGGAGAAGGTGCGCTGGTCGGGCGGGCGCGTCGCGCTGCCGCTCGCGGGCATGGAGCTCGACCTCGGCGGATACGTGAAGGAGTACGCCGCGGACCGCGTCGCCGCGCTGCTGCGCGGCGAAGGCTGCCGGGCGGGAATCGTCGACCTCGGCGGCGACCTCGCGATCGTCGGCGCGCATCCGGACGGACAGCCCTGGATCGTCGGCATCCGCGACGCGCGGCACCCCGAGCGGCCCGCGCTCTCGGTGCCCGTCTCGGAAGGCGGCGTCGCGACCAGCGGCGACTACGAGCGCTGCATGGTGGTCGACGGGGTGCGCTACGGGCACATCCTCGACCCGCGCACGGGCTGGCCGGTGTCGGGCCTCGCGAGCGTCACCGTGTTCGCGCCGCGCTGTCTGGTCGCGGGGAGCGCGTCGACGATCGCGCTGCTCCAGGGCGAGCGGGCGCGAACATGGCTCGACGCGCTCGGGCTTCCCCACGCGCGGCAGGCCCACGGCGGCGAGGTCGAGTGCCGGCTCGCGCCGCCTAACGCTCCGCGTGCGACGCGAGCGGCGGCGGGGCGAGCTCGTGCGCGAGCCGGTCGGCGAGCTCGCGCGTCTCGGGGCGCAGGATCTGCGCGCGCGCCGCGATCAGCAGGTGGCGCTTGAACGTCTGGTCCTTCGTGGTGCGGAACGCGAAGCCGAGCACCGGGATGTCCTTGAACCACGGGATGCCGGTCTCCGTCCTCTGCAGCTGCGGCTGTCCCGAGGTCGCGATCACGGCGATCTCGTTCCCGCGCAGGCGGATCGTCGATTCCACGGTGGTCTGACGGATCGAGGGCCCGACCCGCTCGACGGGCCCGACCGCGGACTCGGCGAGCGCGCTCACCTCGACGCGCAGCTGGAGCGTCACGCCACCCTTCTCGCCGAGCGTCGGCGTGATCCGCAGGCTCGTGCCGACGTCCTTGCGCTCGATGTTCTTCTGCACTGTGAGACTCGTGTTCGCGACGCCCGTCGTTCCCGCGCCCGTGGTGCCGGTCGTGCCGGTCGTCCCGCCCGTCGTGCCGGCCATTGCGGCGTTCCCGAGCGCGCTGCCGCCGAGGCTGCTCGACCCCGTCCCGCCGGTCCCGGTCGACCCGGTCCCGAGCCCGCCCGTCCCAGTACCCGACGTACCGCCGCCCGTGATGCCCGTGCCCGTGGACCCGCCGCTCCCGGCTGCGACCGGAATCGGCACGTTGTCGCCCGAGAAGATCTCGTGCTCCTCGCCGCTCGTGATCAACAGCCGCGGCTGCATCAACACGTCCGACTTCACCGTGCGCCCTTCCATCGTGATCGTGCCGCCCGGCGTGATCGTGACGGGAACCGTCAGGCCCGTGGTCGGATCGAAGACCGGGATCAGCAGCGGCTCGGCCGTGTACGCGGCGACGATCGGCCGATCTCTCGAGAACAGCGACTGCGCACCGCCTCCGCTGGGATTCGAGAGCACGGCCGCGATCAGGTCGTTGGGCTGCGGTGAGCTGCTCGAGGGGATCAGGAAGTCCATCCCGAGGTCGAGCTGGTCGTCGAGATCGACCGTCGCCACCGTGACCTCCACGCGCACCGAGGCCGGCACGCGGTCGACCTCGCCCACCACATCGAGGACCGCGGCGATCGTCTCGGGTGCTCCGCTGATCACGATCGAGTGGGTCGGAGCGTCGGGAGCCACCTCGAACGCGAGCCCGCGCAGCCCCGCGCGCTTCGCGGACGCGTCGGCGGTGGGTCCGGCGCCGCCAGTGTCGTTGCGCAGCGCGAGCAATTGTTCCGCGAGCGTCTTCGGGTCGGCATAGCGCAGCCTCACCACCTGGATCTGCGCCGCGCCGTGCGCGGGGCGATCCAGGCGGTCGACGATCTCGCGCACGTGCTCCTCTTCGCCGGGGCGCACGCGCAACATCAGGGCGTTGAGGCGCGGATCGCTCGACACGTACGGCACCGTGAGCTCGCCCGCGATCACCTGCACCTGATCCGCGACCGTGTCGGCACGCGCGACGCGCATCGGCCAGATCAGCGGCCCGCCCGCGAGCTGCTGATCGAGCGCCGCGATCGCGGTCCGCAGCGTGCGCAAGAGCGACGCGGGACCGGACATGATCAGGCTGTTGGTGGGCGCGAACGCGGTGGCAATCGCGTTCTGCCCGAGATAGGGCGTGATCACGGGCACGAGGTCGGCCGCGTTCGCGGTCTCGAGCCGCAGCATCGTCGTGATCGGCGCATCGGTGTCGGGGATCCGCCCGCTCGGCTTCCACGGACTCGGCGCGCCGTTGATCGGGACGATCTTGCGCGCGCCGCCCGGCGACGGGATCGCGGCGAATCCGCGCAGGAGCAGCAGGCTGTCGATCAGCGCGAGTGCCTCTGCGCGACTGGCCTGGGGCGGACCTTCGATCGTGACCGTGCCGAGCGCGCTGACCGCCTGGTCGAACACCATCGACACCCCGGTCGCGCGCGCGAGGTCGGTGACGACGGACGCGATCGGCGCGTTGCGATAGCCGATCCGGATGGTCTGCTCGGACCGCGGCTCGGCGCGCGCCATCGGCTCGAAGTCGAGCGCGACGACCGAAGCGCGCCGCTCGACGCGCGGCGGTGCGCCGGGGCGGCGCTGAACCACCACGCGCACCTCGCGCGTGCCCTCGGCGCGCTCGAAGGCGGTCACGCCCGTCACCGTGCCCTGCGCGGCCGGCGTGATCTGGGTCGGCGCCGAGGGGTCGAGCACGGCGCCCGGCAGCGCCACCATCAGCGTGCGATCGTCGACCGGGAGCAGCTGCGGCTCGATCGGCCTGTCCGCGAAGATCAGCAGCCGCTCCCGCTCCGCGCTCACCTCGAGCTCGAGCCCGTACACGGAGACCTCGCCCGCGCGCGCCGGGGCACCCCAGGCGAGGCCGACACAGCTCAAGAGAGCGAGGGTCCGGCGCCGATGCATGGGGGGAAGGGTGACGACGGTCACCCAGACGTCAACGCAGCGGCGCGAAGAGGCTTGGATCGACCGGCAACCGACCGGAAGTGCGGAGGGAATCGCATGCGTATCCCCGGGTGTTCCGCGATCGCCGGCCTCGCGGCGATCGCGGCGGCCGCGGCTGGTTCGCCGGCGCACGGAGCGGAGCTCTATCTCTCGGGAGATCTGGGCATCTCGTGGGTGGATGGCGACGGCGTCGGCGTCAACGACATCGTCGGGATCGCCAACTCGGGCATGAGCGACGACGCCACACCGGTCTACGGCGGCGCGCTCGGCTTGCAGTTCCCGCTCAACGCGGCGCTGCCGTGGCGGATGCGCGTGCCGGGTTTCGGCGTGCCGTACTGGCCCGGCCACGAGTGGCGATTCGACGGCCGCGACGACGTGCGCCTTCCCGATTGGACCGTGCGCACGGAGGTCGAGCACCTGCGCGGGCGCGACGCCCAGTTGACTACGGCGAGCTTCACCCCGCTCGACGCCTACCGCTCGGACGCCGAGTCGTGGACGCTGATGGGCAAGCTGCGGCTCGACATCCCGGTCCGGTCGCCCGTGCACGCGCTGCTCGGGCGCCGCGCGCCGTTCCTCGAGCCGGTCACGATCTACGGCGGCGCGGGCGCCGGCATCGCGGAGACCGACCTCAAGGTCAGCACGGGCCTGCTGGTCGGATCCTCGGACCGGCAGCGGTTCTCCTGGCAGGCGCTGGCGGGGATCGGATATCAGCTCAACGACCGGGTGCAGCTGAGTGTCGGCTGGCGCTATCTCGATTTCGGCGAGGCCAAGACCCAGCTGTACGATTCGGCGTTCGTCAACCGCGGGCGCTATTCGATCGACCTCGACGCGAACGAGTTCACGGCGTCACTTTCGGTCTGGTTCTACCGGCTTCCGCCGCTGCTCGGCGATGAATGACGCCCGTGATGCGCGGCCGCCGGCCGCAGCCGCGGCGGCGCACTTCGATCGCGGTCGCGCTCGCGCAGCCGGCGCGAGCCGGCGCCTATCCGGGCTACCGGCAGCCGGAGCTCGAGCACCGCACGCGCGCGTTCCTCACGGGTGCGGCGCTGCTGCACGGCACGGTGATCGCGGTGCTGGTCGCGCTCGCGAGCCTCGCGCCGCAGGTCGAGGACCGCATCCTCCACCTGCGGATCCTGAAGCCGGAGCCGGAGCCGCCGCGCGTGGTGGAGGCAGTGCCGGAGCCCCCGCCGCCGCCCCCTCCCGCGCCCAAACCGAAGCCGAAGCCCGTCCGCGTCGAGGCGCCGAAGCCGCTCCCCCCGCCTCCGCCGCCCAGACCCGAGCCGCCAGCTCCGAAGCCGCGGCCAGTGGTGAAGCCCGAGCCGATCGCGCCGCCCGAGGCGCCGCCGATCCCGGCGTCGGTCCCGGCGCCCGCGCGCATCGCGCGCCAGGCGCCCCCGCGCCCATCGTCCTCGGTGCAAGTGCCCGCGCCGCAGATCGACCGCATGACCGCGCGCCTGGAGCTTCCCGAACCGGGCCCGGTCGCCGCGCACCGGACCGCGGCGCCGCTCACCGCGCGATCGGCGCCGCCGCCGATGCCCGCCGCGATCGACCGGGTCGCGGTGCCGCGGCCCGAGGTCGCCCCGCCTGCTCCCGAGGTGCGCGCGCCGCGCCCGGCGCCCGCTCCCGAGCTCCGCGCGGCCCGCCCGGCTCCGATCGCACCCGGCCCCGCGGTGGGCGCTCCGCGCCCCGCGCTGCGCGGGGTCGCGCTCTCCGAGCTGCTGCCGTGCGTGAGCGACGCGCGAGAGCTCGAGCTCAAGCAACGGACCGTCGCGGCCGCGCGAAATCTCCCTCTATGTGAGAGCTCGGCCGGCCGATTCCACTTCATCGAGACCAAGAACGTGAACGCCTTCCTGATGCGGATCGAGCAGTCAGCCGGGCGGCGGTCGGGAGACCGCTGCGAGGAGCTCAAGCTCGCACTCGAATGCATCGCCAGCCTTCCCCCGAGGAGCCGCCGATGAGGGCCGGAATCCTGGCCGTGTTGTTCGTGTCGATCGGAGCGTCGCATACACGGGCCGCGGAGTCCGCGTGGCCCAGCTATCTCGACTACGCCTACGTCTACTGCTCCGCGGAACCCGACGCACTGCGCACGCGTCTCGCGCAGTACGGGCGCGAGGCGGGAATCAAGCTCGAGGATTATGTGTCGGTTTCGCTAGGCGACTCTGCTGCGAAGGCCGCGCCCGACCCCGACGTCGTAGTGCGGCGCGCCGCGATCGCGCGACTCCTGCTCTACCTGGCGAGCGGAGACGCTTCCCAGCTCGACAAGAGCGTCGACGCGATCCAGGGGCTCTCGCGCAAGCTCGAGCGCAACGAGAATGGCTACTGGTACCACTACATCCTCGCCCATCGCGCGCTCGAACGCGGACAGCGGTACGACTTCGCCGGCGAGATGCTCGACCTCTGGCTGCACGTGATCGTCCCGCTCGAGACGCCCTACGAGACGCTCCAGACGCTCTCGCTCTCCGAGTCTCCCCACTCCGGGTTCGTCGCCTCGCTGCCCTATCTCTACGAGAACATCGCGCGGCTGATCCTGATCCGGAGCCAGCAGATGGGCATGCACGACGGCCTCGACCCGCTGGCCGCGCTCGTGCGCATGCTCGCGGACGGCCGCGTCGGCGCCCATCCCGAGGTGATCCCCGCCGAGCTGTCGGCACGCGACTACGTGAAGCGCATCGTCACGCGGCTCGACGGCAACGAATCGGACGGGGGCAGCCTCTCGTTCACGCTTGCGCTGTACGAGGCCAGCAAGTACCACGACACGGCGCGCGCGCTGCTCGCCGAACACGGGTTCGGGACCGACACGGTGAAGGCGCTGCGCGTGGCGAGCGGTGCCTACGAGGCGGCGCTCGCTCACGCGGTGACGCTCGAGGGCAAGGCCGCCGTGTACACGCGCGTGCTGCGCCAGCTGGGCGAGGTCTACGCGGCGAAGCAGCGGCTCGGCGTCGATCCCGACCTCGAGATCCCGTTCAGCATCGAGGACGCGATCGAGGTCTACGGAAAGCTCCAGGACAACGCGAAGGATCCCGTCGCCCAGGGCTTTCGCAAGCGCGAGGACTACACCGCGGCGATGAAGGGGCTCTGGGAGGAGATCCAGGAGACCAGCCTGAACGCCGCGGACTACTATCTCACGCGCGCAGTGCAGAAGCCCGGACTCGCCGCCGACCACGCGCACAGCGCAGCGCGGATCTACGCGCGCTACCTCGCCTTCTTCCAGAAGTACGCGGTGGACGCGAACAGCGAGATGGTGCCCGACTCGGCGTTCTTCGCCGCCTACGAGGCGGCGCGCGGCTACGGCGACGCGCTCCAGAGCTACGCGGGCGGCACGCTGTCGCGCGCCGAGCTCGAGCAGTCCGCCCAGCGGTACATCGCAGCGCTGCACCTGTTCCCGTTCGACCGCGCGCTGTGGCCCGCGCTCACGGCGGCGCTCGAGCGGATCGGCCGCGAGAACGACTACCTCGACCTCGCGCGGCCGATCGCCGAGGGCGTCACTACGTCGCGCGCGATCGATGGCTGGATCCAGAGCAAGGAGCCCGGTGCCGACCAGATCGCGGTGATGCGGCGCGCGCTCTCGGACAGCCAGGTGCTCGTCTATCTCGGGTTCGCGGAGGGCGAGACGGCGAAGCAGCTCGAGGGCAGCGTCGCCGAGCTGCGCAAGCAGCGCGACCAGGCCAATCAGCAGCTCGCCGCGCTCGCCGCGAAGCGCGACGCGATGGGCCGCACCACGCCGCCCGCCGCGCGCGATCAGGGCGCCGCGGAAGCCGCCGGCACCGTCGACGCGCTCGAGGTGGAGGACCTGGACGCGCGGATCACTTCGGCGCGCGCGAGCGTGGCGAGGCTCGACAAACAGATCGAGGCGCGCACCAACGCGCTGCCGCTGTTCAAGGCGACGATCGGAACCGAGTCGCTCGCCGACGAGCTGCGCGCCCGGCGCGACCACCCCATGCACAAGCTGCTGCGCCGGATGTTCTTCGAGAACCGCACCGCGTGAGGCGGGTGGAGGAGGATCGAAAATGCCGTGGATGATGCGCGGTGGCCGGAGCCTCGCTGGCGCGCTCCTGCTCGCGGGGTGCACCGCGCTGGCACAGGGCTGCGCCACCGACGAACGGCTCGCCGACGACTGGGTGGCGAAGGCGAGCGCACGCGAGGCGAGCGCGCCGATGGCCGGCGAAGCGCTCGCGCAGCGCAAGCTCGAGCTCGACCGCACCTACCACAACCTTGGATACTTCCTCTCGACGCTCGACGCGCTCCACCGCCGCGGCGACCGCAGCGGGCAGGTGTTGTTCAGCGAGTTCGCGGACTTCTATGTGGGCAAACACGTGATCCCGCTGCTCGAGTCGGAGTGGCAGAGCCGTCACCCGGAGACGGCGCTGCTCGACGTGAACACGCGCTTCGCCGTCGCCTCGCTCTGGGTGAAGATCGGCTCCACGTCGAGCGCGAGCCGGATGCTCGACGAGATCGAGCGCCGCTACCAGGGCCGCAGCGAGATGCTGGTCGGCTACCCGATCGGCAGCGAGAGCACACTGCGCGAGGCGGTCGCCTTCCTGCGCTCGCGCACGGGCTGGGCGGGCTGACGGCCCCCGCCGCCTGGACAGCATCGCGATCAGCGCGGCACCCGGCGCCAGCATCCGCTCCGGCTCGGGCAGATCGAGCGCATCGGTGATCTCGCTGCGGTAGGCGACCAGGTTGGCGTAGTAGGTGGCGATTTCGCCCGCGCCGTCCCGCCGTCGATCGGCACCGCCGAGGCGGCGACGGAGATCACGAGCGGTAACCGGAAGGCAATCGCGGCGCGCAAGTTGCTCATCTACCGAGGGAGCGCGGAAACTGCGACACTAACGCGCCACGTGGGATCGCGTCCAGCGTCGCGCGATCCGCCACTCGCGATCTTGCTGTCACGGACGGAATCGATTCGATGGTCGAACTCATATCGTACCCCGCGCTCAGCAAGAACCTCGTGCTGATCGGCGGGCGCGGGAGCGGCAAGAGCTCGCTCGCGAAGCGGCTCGCGCGAGAGAACAGGAATTTCATCCTGTTCTCGCTCGATGCGCTGATCCGCTACGAAGCGGAAGGGGCACCAATCCCCGAAATCGTCGCGCGCGAGGGTTGGGCGGGATTCCGCGCGCGCGAGCTCGCCGTGGTAGAGAAGGTCGCCGCGATCGCAGGAGGCGCGTTGGTGGACACGGGCGGCGGCGTCGTGGTGGAGCTCGATCGCGACGGACGCGAGCGCTACAGCGCGCGCAAGGTGGACGCGCTGCGCAGGCACGGGCGCATCGTGTATCTGCACCGAACGATCGACTACCTCTTGCAGCGCATCGAGCGTGACGACAGTCGGCCCCCGCTGTCCGACGGCGTGACGTTCCGCCAGATCATGAAGCGCCGCGACCCGTGGTACCGCCGCGCCGCCGACCACGTGATCGAGTGCGGAACGCGCTCGAAGACCGAACTCACGCGCGAAGTGCTCTCGTGGTTCTACCGCGATCAGAAGATCGCTAGTTGAGGTCGGCGAACACCGGCGCATGGTCGGACGCGGTGAAGCCGCCCTGCTTCTTGCGGTATTCGCGGTCGATTTCCACGGCCGCCACGCGGTCGAGCACGGGCCGCGTCGCGAGCAGGAAGTCGATCCGCAGACCCTGGCGCTTGTGGAACGCGCCGGCGCGGTAGTCCCACCAGGTGAACGCCTGCACGCCGGGATGGCGCTCGCGGAACAGGTCGAATAGCCCCGCGCCGAGCAGCGCGCGGAAGCGCGCGCGCTCGTCGTCCGTGTGGAAGATGCCGCCGGCGTGGCCCGTTTCGTCCCAGCTGTCGATCGCGTCCGGGCAGACGTTGAAATCGCCGGCGAGCAGCGCGGGCTCGTCGGCCGCATGGCTCGCGGCCCAGTGCGCGGCGAGCGCGTCGTACCACGCGAGCTTGCGCGGAAAATCTGCGTGGGCGACCGACTTGCCGTTCGGGCAGTACACGCTCGTGACCGACAGCCCCGCGACACGCGCGGAGACGAGGCGAGCGCCCCACTCCTCCTGGCCCGGCAGGCCGACCTGCACCGACTCGAGCGGCTTGCGGGCGAGGATCGCCACGCCGTTCCATCCCTTCTCGCCGTGCACCACCGCGTGATAGCCGTGCGACTCGAGCTCGGCGCGCGGGAACTGCGCGTCGGTGAGCTTCAGCTCCTGGAGCGCCACGACGTCGGGCTCGCGCGCCGCGAGCCAGTGCGCGAGCAGTCCCGAGCGCGACCGGAGTCCGTTGATGTTCCAGGTCGCGACGCGCACGGACGTAGCTTAAACCAGCCGGTGCGCGGCCGCGCGGCCCGAGAGCTCCGCGATCACCGCGTCGGCGCACAGGTGCCCCATCGCCTCGCGCGCCGCGTGAGTCGCGCTGCCGATGTGCGGCAAGAGCACCGCGTTCTCGAGCGCGGCGAGGCCCGGCGCGAGCCGTGGCTCGTCTTCGTACACGTCGAGACCCGCGCACGCGATCGCGCCTGCGCGCAGCGCGGCCACGAGCGCGGCCTCGTCCACGATCGCGCCGCGCGCGGTGTTCACGAGCACGGCAGTGGGCTTCATGCGCGCGAGAGCGCGCGCGTCGATCAGGTGGTGTGTCTCGCGCGAGAGGGGGCAGTGCAGCGAAACGATGTCGGAGCGCTCGAGCAGCTCGTCGAGCGGGACGGCGCGCGCACCGAGCTCGGCCCACTCCGATGCCGGCGCGCGGCGCGAGTGCACGAGGATCGTGCAGTCGAAGCCGCGCCGGAACGCGGCGGCCACGCGCAGGCCGATCCGCCCCGCCCCGACGATTCCCACCGCGCTGCCGTAGACGGAATGGCCGAGGTGCGCGAGCGGACCCCAGCCCGCGAAGCGGTCCGCTCGCACGAACCGGTCGCCCTCGGCCACGCGCCGCGCGCACGCGAGCGCGAGCGCGACCGCGACCTCGGCCGTGGCGTCGGTGAGCACGCCGGGCGTGTTCGCGACGTGCACGCCGAGCCGCCGCGCGGCGTCGAGATCGATGTTCTCGTAGCCGACCGCGAACGTCGCGACCACGCGCAGCGCGGGTGCCAGCGCCTCGAGGAGCGCCGCGTCGATCCGGTCCGCGAGCGTGCACACGAGCGCGCACGAGCCGCGCGCGGCGCGCGCGAGCGCGTCCGGCGCGAGTGGCGCGGGACCGCGGTGGACGTCGATGTGCGCGCCGGGCAGGCCTTCGGCCAGGCGCCGCAGCGAGGCCTCGGGGATCTCGCGCGTCACGTACACCCGCTGCTCCACGGCCGCACAGCATAGTGCGGACGGCCAGCAGGATTGCGATGCTCCGGCCGCGCAGGAGGTCGGGATGGAGAACCTTTCCGGACGGGTGGCGGTGGTGACCGGCGGCGCGAGCGGGATCGGCGCGGGGATCGCGCGCGCGTGCGCCGAGCAGGGCATGCGCGTGGTGCTCGCCGACGTCGAGATCGCTCCCGCCGAGCGCCTCGCTCGCGAACTCGTGGCCGGGGGGAATCAGGCTTTCGCCGTGCGCACCGACGTGACCGCGCCCGGCGAGTTCGAAACGCTCGCCGACGCGGCGTTCGAACGCTTCGGCGCCGCCGACGTGTTGTTCAACAACGCCGGCGTCGCGCAGGGCGGTCCCGTGCACGAATTCACCAACGCCGACTGGGAGTGGCTGCTCGGCGTAAACCTCTACGGTGTCGTGAACGGTTGCCGCGCGTTCGTGCCTCGCTGGATCGCGCGCGGAGCGACGGCCCACGTCGTGAACACCGCCTCGGTCGGCGGCTTCCTCTCGGGCCCCGTGCTCGGGATGTACAGCACCACGAAGTTCGCCGTGGTCGCCTACAGCGAGTCGCTCGCGCAGGAGGTCGCCGGACGCGGGATCGGCGTGTCGGTGCTGTGCCCGGGCTGGACCAATACGAACCTCGGCGACGCCTCGCGCAACCGCCCGGCCGCACTCGGCACCGCGCCGGACCAGCTCGACATCATCACGCCGGGCATGGCCGAGGGGATGGACCCGATCGACGTCGGCCGGCACGCGGTGCGCGGCGTGCGCGAGAACGCGATGTACGTGTTCACACACCCGGAGTTCCAGCCGCTGATCGCCGACCGGTTCGCGAAGGTGATCGCGGCGATCGAGCGCGCGAAAGAGCCCGTGAAGTTGGGATGAGGCGCACCATGCCGCGATGGCGCTTCCGCGCGGCGTCGCTCGCGCTCGCCGCCGCGCTCGCAGCCCCGCTCGGCGCGCCCGCGGCGGAGGCGGCCCCCGCCGACGAGGCGCTCGCGCTGCTCGACAGCGCGAAGGCCGAGGACCTCGAACGCGCGGCGAAGACCTTCGAGGCGCGCGCCGCCGAGCACCCCGACAGCTTCGACGCGCGCGTACGCGCCGCGCAGGCGCTCAACCAATTGATGGCGGTGCGCACGAACGGCAACCTGCCGCTCGTCAACGGGCTCCAGGACACCGACGCCAATCGCGCGCTGTGGGCCGACCTCGGTCAGCGCGCACTGGCGCACGCGCGCGCGGCCGAGAAGCTGTCGCCCCAGCACGCGGGCGCCGCGGCGCTGGTCGCGTCGTCCTACATGTTCTACGCGTCGAGCCTCGGCATCATCCGCTCGATCCTCCAGGGCGCGGGCACCGAGTACAAGACCCACGCGCAGCGCCTGGTCGACCTCGACCCCCTGTACGACGATGCGCTCGGCGCCTCGCTGCTCGCCAACTTCTATCTCGTCGCGCCGTGGCCGGTTCACGACCGCGACGCCGCGCTCGAACAGTTCGAGCGCGCGGCCAAGCTCGCGCCGGGCTCGGTGCGCAACCAGTACGGGCTCGCGGTGTTCTGGGCGCGCGACGGCGACGCGGCGCGCGCGCGGTCGTATTTCGAGCGCGCGGTGGCGATGCCGTGCAACCCGCTCACGACCGAGCGCCTGCTGTGCAACTGGATCAAGGCGACCTCTCGCCGCGAGCTCGCGAAGCTCGCGGCGAAGTGAGCGCAGCGCCGCCCGTGGACTGGCACGACGCCGTCGCGCTCGTCACGGGCGCGTCGTCGGGGATCGGCAACGAGACCGCGTTCGCCTTCGCGCAGCGCGGCGCGCGCGTGGTCGGCGTGGCGCGGCGCGAGGACCGCCTGCGCGAGCTCGTGGGCGCCTGCGACGGCGGGGCCGCGCGCGCGTCGTTCATCGCGGGCGACCTCGGCGCGCGCGCGATCGCCGGGAAGCGCGGGGCGTGAGCGCGTTCACGCGGCTCGGGCGCGCGGTGTGCGCGCGCCCGCGCGCGGTCGCGGTCGCGATCGCCGCGCTCGCGCTCGTCTCCGGCCTGTACGGCGCGAACGTCTCCGAGAAGCTGCTCGCGGGCGGGATCGACGTGCCGGGCAGCGAGTCGGACCGGGCGGCGAAGCGCCTCACCGATCGGCTCGGCATCGCGAACGGCGACGTCGTGGCGATGCTGTACAGCCCCGACCTCGACGTGCGCGACCCCGAGTACGTGAGCACCGTGCTCGACGGCCTCGACCAGCTCTACGAGGACCCCGCGGTGGTCGGCGCCATCACGCACTACGACACCGGGCTCGACTTCCTCGTGTCCCGCGACGGACATCGCACGATCGTGCTGATCGACCTCGCGGGCACGATGTCGGAGATGGTGGCGGCGCTGCCGAGGGTCGAGAAGCTGTTGCGCGAGCTCTTCCCGGGCGTCGAGATCAGCGGCCCCGTCCCCGCCGAGGCGCTCGCGCAGTCGATCGCCGAGCGCGACGTCGGCCAGGCCGAGATGTACGCGCTGCCGCTCGCCGCACTCCTCACGCTGCTGTTCTTCCGCAGCGTCGTCGCGGCGCTGCTGCCGATCGCGATCGGCGCGGTCGCGATGGCGCTATCGGTGGCGGTGCTCCGCGCGCTCTCGAACTTCCTCGAGATCTCGGTCTTCTCGCTGAACGTATCGGCGTTCCTGGGGCTCGGTCTGTCGATCGACTACGCGCTGCTCACCGTGCAGCGCTTCCGCGAGGAGATGCCCCGCAGCGCGTCCCCCGCCGACGCGGTGATCCGCGCGCTCGACACCGCAGGCCGCGCGGTATGGATCTCGGGGCTCACCGTGATGGTGAGCATGGCGGTGCTGTTCGTGGTTCCGCTCCCGCTCGTGCGCAGCGTGGCGCTGGGCGGGATCCTCGCGGTGGCGAACGCGCTGTTCGGCGCGCTCGTCATGCTGCCGGCCTTGCTCGCCTGGCTGGGGCCGCGCGTGAACCGGTTCGCGCTCGGGCGCGCGCCCGAGCACGCGGGCCCGAGCCGCGCGTGGGCGGCGGTGGGCGAGTTCGCGAACCGCCATCCGTGGCTGACCGCGGGTGGCTGCACGCTCCTCCTCCTGCTCGCGGCGGCGCCCGCGCTGCGCATGCGCGCGGCGATGCCCGACACCACCACCTTCCCGCGCGGATCCGAGGTGCGGACGGTCGACGAGCGGATCGCCGATCCCGCGCAGTTCGATCCGACCGGCGCGTCGGCGCTCCAGATCGTGCTCGAGACCGAGGGCCCCGTGCTCGCGCCCGATACACTGCGGCGCGTGCAGGACTACCTCGGCGCGCTGTCGCGCGTGCCGGGGATCGCCAAGCTCGATACCGCGCTCGGCCGGCTCGACCCCGACCAGATCGGCAACGACGGGCTCGTCACCACCGCCGACCCGGACCTGCTCACGCAGCTCGACCGCACCGTCGACGGCGATCTGGCGCTGATCACCGCGCAGGGTACGCAGGCGTTTCGCACCCAAGCCAGCGCGCAGCTCGTGGGCGCGGTGCGCGGGCTCCCGCACCCCGGCCGCAGCCTCGAGGTGACCGGCACGACCGCCACGCTCGTCGACGTGAACGAGACGCTCGAGCGCTACGCGTTGCTCGTCGGGATCGGCGTGGTGGGTTGGAATCTCGCCGTGCTGTTCAGGGCGTTCCGCTCCGTGCTCGTTCCGCTCAAGGCGGCGGTGATGAACCTGCTCTCGCTCGGCGCGAGCTTCGGCGTGCTGGTCTGGGTGTTCCAGGACGGCCACCTCGCGGGCCTCCTGCGCTTCGAGCCGCCCAATGGCATCGAGCCGACGATCCCGCTGATGCTCGCCGCGATCGTGTTCGGTCTGTCGATGGACTACGAGGTGTTCCTGCTCGCGCGCATCCAGGAGGAGTACCGCCAGCATCGGGACAACCCGCGCAGCATCGTCGCCGGCCTCGCCCACACCGGCCGCGTGATCTCGAGCGCCGCGGCGATCCTGCTCGTGGTGATCGGCGCGTTCGCGGCGGGCGAGCTCGTGTTCGTGAAGGAGATCGGCGTGGGCATGTCGGCCGCGATCGCGCTCGACGTGACGCTCGTGCGCGCGCTGCTCGTACCCGCCACGATGCGCCTGCTCGGCGATTGGAACTGGTGGGCACCGCGCTGGCTCGGCGGCGGCATCACAACGCCGAACCCGTCCTGACCGTCCTGACCGCGCGTGCCGCGGCTTCGGCGCGATCCGCCTTCGGCTGCTCCCGCCCTACAGCGCCTCCTCCCATCTCTTCGAGAGGCGCATCGCCGAGTTGATCAGGCCGACCATCGAGTAGGTCTGGGGGATGTTGCCCCAGAGCTCGCCGGTCTTCGCGTCGAGGTCCTCGGAGAGCAGGCCGGCGGGATTGCGCCGCGCGAGCATGTTCGCGAACAGCGCGCGCGCCTCCTCGCGTCGCCCGACCGCGGCGAGCGCGTCGATGTACCAGAACGTGCAGACGTTGAACGCCGTCTGCGTGGAACCGAACTCGTCGTCCGAATAGCGATAGAGGTAGTCGCCATGGCGGAGCTCGCGCTCGATCGCGGCGAGCGTGGCGCCGAAGCGCGGGTCGGCGGCGGGCAGGAAGCCCAGCTCCGGCAGCAGGAGCAGCGAGGCGTCGAGCTCGTCGCCGCCGAACGCGCCCACGAAGCTCCCGCGCGCGTCGCTCCACGCGCGATCGAGTACGCCCGCGCGGATGTACCGCGCGCTCACGCTCCAGTGCTGGGTACGCGGGGCGCGGCCGAGGTGCGCGGCGATCCGCGCCAGCCGGTCGCACGCGGCCCAGCACATCACCGCGGAGAACGTGTGGACGTTCTTGCGCGAGCGGAACTCCCAGAGTCCCGCGTCGGCGCGGTTCCAGATGCGCCGCGCGTGCTCGCCGATCGTCTCGAGCATGCGGAACAGCGAGTCACCGCCCGGGTGCAGGAGCCGCCGGTCGAAGAACGACTGGGTGGCCGCGAGCACGACACTCCCGTAGACGTCGTTCTGGACCTGGGAGAACGCCTGGTTGCCGACGCGCACGGGCCCCATCCCGCGGAAGCCACCGAGCGCGGCCGCCTCGCGCTCGCCGAGCTCCGCCTCGAGGCCGATCCCGTAGAGGGGCTGGAGGCCACCATCGCCCGCGGTGGCCGCGAGATTCGAGATGTAGGTGAGGAAGCCCTCCATCGTGCGCGTGGCGCCGAGGCGATTCAGCGCCTGGATCACGAAGTACGCGTCGCGCAGCCAGCAGAAACGATAGTCCCAGTTGCGGCCGCTGCCCGGGGCTTCGGGGATCGAGGTGGTGAGCGCCGCGACGATCGCGCCGGTCTCCTCGAACGAGCACAGCTTCAGTGCGATCGCGGCGCGGATCACCTCGTCCTGCCACTCGAACGGGATCGAGAGCGAGCGCGCCCACTCCACCCAGTGGTCGAGCGTTCGCTCGTCCAGGTCGCGCGCGGTGCTCTCGATCGACGCTGCGAGCGGCTCGTCCGGGCCGAGGATCAGCGCGAGCGGGCGCTGCAGCACGAACGGGGTGGCCTCGGCGACGTACGAGATCGGTGCGTCGGTGGTCAGGCGCAGCGTGATCCCCGGCGACACATAACGCAGGTGGTTGCTGCCGCGCGTGGTGGCGGGCCGCCCCGCGCCGTAGTCGCAGCGCGGGCGCAGCACGATCCGGATCCGCGGCTCCCCCGACAGCGGACGCACGCGCCGGATCATCATCGTGGGGCGGTAGAACCGCCCGTGGTTGCCGAAGCGCGGCGCGAAGTCGCGGACCTCGATCGCACCGCCCGAGGCGTCGCGCAGCGTGGTGACGAGAATCGGCGAATTCCCGTCGTAGTGCTGCTCGGACGCGACCTCGCCCGCGAGCTCGATTGCGTAGACGCCGTCCTCGCCCCCATCGCCATCGAGCAGGGCCGGAAACACCGGATCCGAATCGAAGCGCGGCAGACACGCCCACACCAGGCGCCCGCGAACGTCGAGCAGCCCGCCCCACGTGCAGTTTCCGATCATCGCGAGATCGAGCCCGGACATCGGCTCCTCCCCGGGTATCTTTCGAGAATGCGCCCCGAGGTGAACTTCGATCACCTGATCGTCGCGAGCAACCGTCTGCCCGTGACGATCGAGCGCGGCCGCCGCGGACCGCAGCTGCGGCGCTCGAGCGGCGGGCTCGTCGCCGCGCTCGACCCGGCCCTCCGCGCGCTGGGCGGAAGCTGGCTCGGCTGGCTCGGCGCGGCGGGCGCCGCGCCCGACACCGATCTCGGCTATTCGCTCGAGCCGATCGAGCTCACGTCGAAGGAAGTTCGCCGCTACTACCAGGGGTTCTCGAACCGCACGCTGTGGCCGCTGTTCCATTACTTCCCGGAGCGCGTGCGCGTGGATCCGCGCGAATTCGCGACCTACGATGCGATCAATCGCCGTTTCGCCGAACAGATCGCGCGGCGTGTCGGGCCGCGCGACCTGGTCTGGATCCACGACTACCACCTGCTGCGCTGCGGGCTCCACCTGCGCGCGATGCGCCCGGACGCGCGCATCGCGCTGTTCGTGCACATCCCGTTCCCGCCCTACGACGTGTATCGGGTGCTGCCGCAGTACCGCGAGGTGCTGCGCGGCATGCTCGCGTGCGACCTGATCGGCTTCCATTGCCCTGGCTACGTCGAGAACTTTCTCGACTGCGTGGAGCGCCTGCTCGGCGAGCGGATCGATCGCGCGGCGGAGCGCATCGAGCACGGCGCGCGCACGGTGCAGGTCGGCGCGTTTCCGCTCGGGATCGACTACGCGGCGTTCGAGAAGCGCGCCCGGGAAGCTCCGCCGTCCGAGGAGAGCGCGGAGCGGATGATCCTGGGCGTCGACCGGCTCGACTACACGAAGGGGATTCCGGAGCGGTTGCTGGCGTTCGAGCACCTGCTCGAACACCACCGCGAGCACCGCGGCCAGGTGGTGTTCCTGCAGGTGGCGGTGCCGAGCCGCAGCCACGTGGGCGACTACCACCGCTTGAAGCGCCAGATCGACGAGCTGGTCGGGCGCGTGAACGGGCGCTTCGGACGTCCGCGCTGGACGCCGATCCACTACCTGCACCGCTCGATCCACCCCGACCGCCTCGCGGGGCTCTACCGCGACGCCGCGGTCGCGCTCGTGACCCCGCTGCGCGATGGGATGAACCTCGTCGCGAAGGAGTTCGTCGCGTGCCAGGTCGCGGAGCCCGGCGTGCTCGTGCTCTCGCGCATGGCCGGTGCCGCGGAGACCATGGAAGAGGCGCTGCGCGTGAATCCGTACCACCTCGACGGCGTCGCGGAGACGCTGCACCGCGCGCTGACGCTGCCCGCGGAGGATCGCCTCGCCCGCATGCGCGCGCTCCAGAAGCGCGAGCGGGATCACGACGTGATGGCCTGGTGCACTCAGTTCCTCGAGGCCGCGGGCACGCCCGTCTCCACGATCGCACCCGTGGGCGCCGAGGACTTCGAGCGCTGGATCGGCCGTCCGACGCGCGGGTGGCCACTCGTCGTGTTCCTCGACTACGACGGCACGCTCGCCGAGATCGCGCGCCGACCGTCCGAGGCACAGCTCTCGACGGGCATGCGCGCGGCGCTCGCCGCGTGCGCCGCGCGCGGCGACACCGATCTGGTGATCGTGTCCGGTCGCTCGCTGGTCGACGTGCGCGCGATGGTAGGCGTTCCCGAACTCGTCTACGCGGGCAATCACGGGCTCGAGATCGAGGGGCCGGGGATGAGCCCGTTCCGGCACCCCGACCTCGCGCACTACGCCGAGCGCGCGCGGCGCCTCGCGCCCGAGCTCGCGACCCTGTGCAGCGACGGCGCATGGGTCGAGGAGAAGGGCGCGACGCTCGCGGTGCACTTCCGCGAGCTCGCACCGGAGCGCCAGCCGTCGCTCGTCGACGCTGCGCGCGCGCGGATCAACGCGGCCGGATTCCAGGCGCGCGATGCGCACTGCGCGATCGAAGCGCGGCCGCCGATCGCGTGGGACAAGGGCCACGCGGCACTCCACGTGCTGCGCGATCGGCACGGGCAGGCGTGGTCCACCTACGTGCGCGTGATCTACGCGGGCGACGACGATACCGACGAGGATGCGTTCCGCGCGCTCCAGGGGCTCGGCGTGACGTTCCGGATCGGCCCGGCGGATCAGCCGACCAGAGCGCGGCGGCGGCTGCGCGACGTCTCCGCGGTGGAGGCGATGCTGCGCTGGCTCGCCGCGCGGCGGTGATCGCTCCGCGATCGCTCCCGCGTCTTGCCGGGCCTTCGCGCTCGCTTTTCGCTCGCGCTCGGGCTCCGGCCTTCGCTCGGCTTCGCCTCGCTGCGCGTCGCCCGACCGACGTCGGCCGCCTTGCGCCTGACCGATATTGGCTCACGCGGTTCGCACTGCTGCGCCTGCTCGGATTCGTCTATGCGGCCGCCTTCCTCGCCGCGGCGCTCCAGCTCGAGCCGCTGATCGGATCGAACGGCCTCTTGCCGCTCTCGCCCTACCTCGACCGCGTCGCAGAGCATCTCGGCTCGCGCGCGGCGGGCTTCTGGGCGCTGCCGTCGCTGTTCTGGATCGACTCCTCCGATCTCGCGCTGCGCGCGGTGGCGTGGACCGGCTTCGCTCTGTCCTGCGCGGTGGTGGCGGGCTATGCCAACTCGATCGGACTCGCCGCGCTGTGGGCGCTGTACATGTCGATCGTCCACGCCGGTCAAGACTGGTACGGCTACGGGTGGGAGATCCAGCT
>DATFWW010000181.1:0-6762 GCA_035258825.1 Myxococcota bacterium | reverse complement strand
TCCGAGCTCGCGCTGATGGCGCTCCAGTTCTCGCCGGGAGGGCGTCCGGACGAGGAGACCGGGGCGCTGCTCGAACTCGAGCTGTCCGCCCGCCTCGACCGCGCTCCCGATCCCTCGGTCATGAAGCGGATCCCCCGGGAGCGGCGCGCGAGCGCCGCGGCGGCGCTCGCGCGGGGCTTCTCGGCCCGGCTCGGTCCGAAGGCGGCCGTGAAGTTCCTGCGCGCCCAGAACGACATCGATCTGACCGATCCCGCGAACGCGGAAGCGCTCGCCGGACTGATCGAGGCGTACGCGGCGAGCGGCGCGCCGCGCACCGGGCTGGCGCAGGTCGAGACAGCGCTCGCCAAACATCGAGACAGCGCCGTATTGCACGCGCTGCACGGCGACGCGCTCGCCGCAGCGGGCTCGGATGCCCGCGCCGTGCGCGCGGCCTATCAGCGCTCCCTCGAGATCGAGCCCGAGCAACATCGCGCGCTGGCGGGCCTCGCGGCACTCGAGGACAAGGCCGGCGCGTTCGAATCCGCGCTCGCGTTGTACGACCGGGCCGCTCGAGCCGACACGGCCGATCGCGCGTCGGTTCGCGAGGCAGCGAGGCTCGAGGCGCAGCTCGAACGGCGCGCGGAGGCCGAGGCGCGGCTCAGCGCGCTGCTGCGCGAGCACCCCTACGACGCGCAGGGCGCGATCGCGCTCGCGGAGCTGCGCCGCTCGCGCGGCGGGGGACCCGAGGTCACGGAAGAGCTCGCGCGGCGCGCCGTGAAGTTCGGCGGCGGGCCGGCCGCGCAGGAGCTCCTCGATCGGATCCAGGCCGAGCGGGGCTCCACGGCGGCCGTCCAGACGCGTTCCTAACCCTCCGGATCCCGCGGTCTGGCGCCAGCCCTGAGCGGTTCGGACGCGCGCGCGCGTACGTCGGGCGGGAGGTCCGCTCGCGCGAGCCATTCCGCAGCGGCCTTCGGATCCTGCATGGCCCACCGGCGCGCGATCACGATCGTGATCCGCGTACGAAGGTCTTCGTCGCTGAACCGGGCCACGAGCGCGAGCGCCTTCTCGGGTTCTCGCTTGCTGACCGTGCGTGCGTAGATCGAGAACGCCGGCTCGGACCAGCGCTCGAGCTTCGCGTTCTGGATCCAGACCTGCGCGGCGCCCGGATTGAAGCGCATCCAGTCGCGGAAGCTCTCCATCACGCCGTCGTCGCGGTCGACGCCCGGCGGCAGGGACGCAAGCCACGCGAGTGCGGCCTCCGGGTTGCGGAGGATCCACCGCGTGCCGATCCGGCGCGGGATGCCGGAAGGAGATTCGCTGCCCGTCGTGACGCGCGGCGCCGCCCAGGCGGCGATTGCGCGGGCATCGCCCTGCTCCGCGGCCGCACTCGCGACGCGCATCGTCATGCTCTCGCGGAGTTGATTGTCCGCGATCGCCTCGACCTCTCGCAGCGCGCCTTCGGTGCCCTGTGAGAGAACGAGTCGGCGCGCAAGGCTCTCGCTGAGGTGCTGCCGGAACACGCCCTCGGGCAGGGAACCCACGCGCTCGAGAAGCCCCGGGCGCCCCGACTCATGCCAACCGACGATCGTCGCATCGATCGCGGCGTTGTTGTGGAACTCGGGCACGCTGCCGATGTAGGCGAACGCAGCCTCCGGGTCGCTGTGCGCCCAGATCCGGAATACCGACCCCACGACGAGGCTCGACTGCGCGCGCCACTCGGCGGCTGTCCACGCGAGCGCGGCCTTCGGATCGATGCGCGCCCACCACATCGCGAAGCTGACCACCTCGGGATCACCCGTGTCGAGCGGGGCGTGCGCGACCGCGTCGCGCAGCGCCGGCAGAGCGTCGGGTGGGGCCTGCTCGAGCAGGGCGGCCCATCGAAACGATCGGGTGAGCGGGTCGGAGATCGCGAGGACGTCGTGGGCTCGGTCGGCGCCGGCCGGGGCTCCCAGGGCGACCGGGCCGACGTGGCTCCTCAGCGTCCATGCCGCCGCGAAGCCCAGGCCGAGGCAGCTTGCCGCAAGCGCAAGGAACGCCGGGGGTTTCATCGGCGCCGGATTCTACGGGCGGAGCTTCCCCGGGCAATGGCATTCAGAGGCGCGGGGCATTTTGACCCAGTTAAGATTCGTTAGCCGATCGAAATTTATGGCTTTTGGAATCGTGGTCAGCTTAGAATGAAACCTGTTCTCTGGCCGCATTGTGCATTCGGTGGGCACACAACGAGGAGGAATTCGCGTGGTCTACGCCAAGTCTTCGCTTCGATTCACGGGCTTTGCGATCGCCGGGGCGATCGCGGTCATGTTAGTGGGCACCGCCGTGGGCGCGGCGACGTACTCGATGACTGGCAAGGCCGCGACCGGCTCGGGAGCATTCGTCGATCTGCCCGCGCTGGGCAACGTCCCTTGCCTGTCGATCACGGGCAAGATCGGCTTCGGCGGCGGGTACTACCCGGCGAAGAAGACGCAGACGAAGCTGATCGGTCCCCTGCCGCAGAATCCGGGCGGCTGCATTCCGGGCGGCGCGCTGCGCGCCGGCATGACACCCGCGGTGGTGAACGTGAACGGCACGGGCGGCTTCACGGTTCCGGCCGGCTTCTTCAACCAGCCGTTCCCGGGCGGGACGAAGGGCGGCACCCCGATGAACCTGCAGGTCACTCCAGTGCCGAACGTCCCGCAGATCATCCAGCTCGCGACGAGCTTCAAGTTCGAAGGCCCGCCCGCGGCGCCGTTCAGCATGTTGAACCCGGTCAACACGAAGGCCGCGTATGCGGTGTGGCGCCGCATGAGGCACGGGGCGTACGCCACCCAGACCGGGCGGATCGCGAAGAACTTCACAGCGTGCGCCGCGGCACACGGCAAGGCCAGCCAGATTCATTGCACCTTCCCGAGTTCGGGACTCGTTCCCGCGATCATCAAGAACATCGGCGGACCCGGCACCGGATTCGGCGGCACGATGGGCCTCGTGCTCACCACGAGCCCGACGCAGCAGTCATCGCTCGCGGTCCAGCAGGCTGGAGGGTTCGTCGCATTCGTCATCGTGGGCGGCATGGGCTCTCGCGCCGCGGGCCGTGGCTACGCGGCCTACGACACCGACTTCCTGCCGGGCGGCCAGGTGTTCTCCATGTACACGTTGACCAACATGAAGGCGCCCCCCTACAACCTGATCGGGATGGTGACGGGCTACAAGGGCATGGGCCCGACGGCCACCAACATGAACTGGGGCTTCCCGTTCACGACCGGCCAGATCATCGTGCGCGGCACGGGCGGCAACGGCATGGGCGGCGCCGTCAACGCGACGGTCACCGCGAAGGGCTTCGACACCGTGACCGGGATGGGCAACCGGAACATCCAGCTCGTCGCCGGCGGCGTGGCGCAGAGCACCGTCCAGGGCCCCAACGGTACGCCGAACTACACCATTCTGCGACTGCCGGAGCCCGGCGGAGTGATGCAGCTGTTCGCCGGCGTAGCGGGCCTGCTGACCGTGGCCGTGTGGCGAGGCCGCAAGGCTCGTTAGTCGGATCTCTGCTCTCTCGAACGAACGGGGCGGCCCCAGGACGACGGGGTCGCCCCGCCTCGTTCGTGGCGCTACGAGCGAGGCGGCGGCCAGCCCGGCACGAGCCCTAGCGTCTTGCACAGCTTCTGTGCCGACACCGTCTTGCCGTGCCACTCGCGCGCGGCGTCTTCGCAGACGAGCCAGGCGATCGCCGCGGCGGGCACCTCGGGCGGTGCGCCGCGCCACTGTGGACCGAACTGCTCGAGCAGGCCCGTGGCGATCACCATCTCGGTGGTGATGAAGCCCGGCTCAACGTTGTAGAAGCGCACGCCGGCGTCGCGGTACTCGGCCGCGAGCACGCCGACCAGCCGCGCGATCGCGGCCTTCGAAGAGGAGTAGGCGAAGCCCCAGCCGCCTTCGCCCGCGGGCGCGGGCGGGTCGGTGAAGCCCGACTCGGAGACCATGTTCACGATCGCGCCGCCGCCGCGCGCGACCATGCCCGGCAGCAGGCGCTGCACGAGCCAGAGCGGCGCGAGCACGTTGCCGCGGTAGATCCGCTCGACGTTGTCGGCGGTGAGGTCGCGCACGTGGTCCATCATGCCCGCGGTCTGCACGATGCCGTTGTTGAGCAGCACCTCGATCGGACCCCAGCGCTTCTCGGTTTCATCGACGGCGGCGGCCAGGCTCGCCGCGTCGAGCAGATCGAGGCGCAGCGGCAGCGCGTCGCGGCCGAGCGCCCGCACCGCCGCGGCGGTCTCCTCGAGGCTGCCCGGCAGCGGGCGCAGATCGGGCGCGCCGGCACGGTTGCCGTGGTCGTGCAGCTCGCCGGGCGCGAGCGTGCGCGCGGTGAGCACGACGTCGAAGCCGTGCTCCGCGAGCTTGCGCGCGGCGGCGGCGCCGATGCCCCGGCTCGCACCCGTGATGAAGGCGATCCGTCGCTCGGTCACGGGTACCTCGTCTTGGGTCCGCGCGGCGCAGCGGGCAGCGCCGCGGCGAGCGCGCCCCCGATCATGCCGGCCGGCAGGATGAGCAGCCACGCGAGCACCTGCGCCCAGAGCGGGTCCGTCGCGTCGACCTGCGCAGGCGCGGACAGGACCGACATGAGAAATCCGATCGCGGTGCTCGCCACCGCGATCCAGCCGCCGTGTCGGACGTGCAGCTGCCCCGCGCGGCGCGCGCCGACGAATGCGCCGAGCACGGTACCCAGCGCGCCGAGCACGAGGTTCGCCGTCACGTAGGCCGTCGACGCGTAGCACTGCTCGAGAGCTCTGCGCGACGCGGCCTGGTCCTGCGACGTCACCTCGGGCGCGAGCCACAGCACGACCATCGTCAGCGCGATCGTGGTCGCGGCGATGTCGACTAAGGCGCCGAGCAGGATCGCCGATGCGCTGAGTCCCGCGAAGGTTCCCTCGGGCTCGATCGGCGCGCGCGGCAGCATCGCCGGCCGATTCTAGACCAGCAGCGCGCGCGCCGGAGCGTGTTCGCTTGACGCCGCGCGCAGCCGCGCGGATACTCGCGCTTGGTCAGTCGTCCAAGTTGGAGCCCCGACGTGGCCCGCAGCGACTCGCGCGAGCGGATCCTCGATGCCGCCGAGCGGCTGTTCGCGGACCAGGGCGTCGCGGCCACCTCGCTGCGCGAGATCGGCCAGGCGGCGCAGGCGAACCCCGGCTCGATCTACTTCCACTGGAAGACGAAGGCCGAGCTCGTGCGCGACGTGTTCCGGCGCCGGCTCGGGCCGCTCGACGCCGAGCGGGTGCGCCGACTCGAGACGGCCGAGCGCGCGTGTGCGCCCGGACCGGTTCCGCTCGAGGACGTGCTCGCCGCGCTGGTCGGGCCGATGCTCTGGATCGCGAGCCGGCCGGACCGCGGCGGCCCCGGGTTCCTGCGCCTGCTCGGCCGCACCTACAACGAGCCCGACCGCGACCTCGTGCGCATGCTGCGCCGCGACCACGGCGCCACGCTCGAGCGCTTCCGCGCGGCGCTGACGCGCGCGCTGCCCGATCTCCCCGAGGAGCAGCTGTTCGCGCGCTTCCACTTCGCGCTCGGCGCGCTCGCGTACACGCTCGGCAGCGACGCGAGCTGGCAGCTCGCGGCCGGCCGCCGACGCCGCGCGGTGTCGCGCCAGGACGTGCTGCGCGAGCTGATGCCGTTCCTCGTGGCGGGCTTCGCGGCGCCCAAGGTCTCGGGTGCGGAGCTGCAGGCCAGCGCATGACCCATCCCGCGCTGCACACCGCGCTCTGCGACCTCGCCGGCGTGCGCTACCCGATCGTGCAGACGGGCATGGGGTGGGTTGCGAGCGCGAAGCTCGTCTCTGCCACCGCGAACGCGGGCGGGCTCGGCATCATCGCGTCGGCGACGATGGATCTGCGGCAGCTCGCCGAAGCGATCGCCGAGACCAGACGGCGCACCGACCGCCCGTTCGGCGTGAACCTGCGCTCCGACGCGCCCGATGTGATGGAGCGCGCCGAGCTGATGGTGAAGGAGGGCGTGCGGGTCGCCTCGTTCGCGCTCGCGCCGAGCGAACGGCTCATGAAGCAGCTCAAGGATCAGGGGCTCGTCTGCATCCCGTCGATCGGCGCGAAGCGGCACGCGGAGAAGGTGGCGGCCTGGGGCGCCGACGCGCTGATTGTGCAGGGCGGCGAGGCGGGCGGACACACGGGCAGCGTGCCGACCACGGTGCTCTTGCCGCAGGTGGTCGACGCGGTCGACATCCCCGTGATCGCCGCGGGTGGCTTCTTCGACGGGCGCGGCCTCGTGGCCGCGCTCGCTTACGGCGCGGTCGGCATCGCGATGGGCACGCGCTTCCTGCTCACGAGCGATTCGCCGGTGCCCGCCGCGATCAAGGAGATCTACCTCGCGAAGGGCGTGACCGACACGATCGTGACGACGCAGGTCGACGGGCACCCGCACCGCGTGCTGCGCACCGAGTTCGTCGACCGGCTCGTGCAGACCAACGCGCTCACGAGTCTGCCGCGCGCGATCGCGAATGCGCTGCGCTTCCAGCGGATGCTCGGCACGCCGTGGCGCCAGCTGTTCCGCGAGGCGATCTCGATGAAGCGCAGCCAGGAGCTGTCGTGGAGCCAGGTGGTGATGGCCGCGAACGCGCCGATGCTGCTGCGCGCCTCGATGGTCGAAGGCAACGTCCACTCGGGCGTGATGGCGGGCGGCCAGGTGACGGGCCTGATCGACGACCTGCCGAGCTGCGCCGAGCTGATCGAGCGGATCGTGCGCGAGGCGGACGCCATCCTGGACCACTTCGCGGCGGGAGCCGCAGGCGGGCAGGGCGCCTAG
>DATFWW010000180.1:0-3198 GCA_035258825.1 Myxococcota bacterium | reverse complement strand
CAGGTCGGGCCGCGGCACGTGGAACCCGTGGTCGCGCCGCGCGTCGATCGACATGAACGTGTGTTGCGCCATGTGGCAGTCGACACAGGTGGGTGTGGGTGCGGCGGCGTGCTGGTGATGCGCCGGGACGTCGAACTTCGCGGGCTCGTGACAGCTCGCGCACAGCGCGTTGCCCGCCGTGCGCAATGCTCCGGAATGCGGCTCGTGGCAATCGCTGCACCGCACGCCCGCGGCGTACTTCCGGGTCTGGACGAACGAGCCCCACTCGTAGGTCTGCTCGGCGATCTGCCCGTCGTCGTGATACAGCGCGCGGTCGAGGAGTGCGGGCTCGTAGTCGTCGAGCAGCGCGCGACCCGCGCGCGGCTGCTCGGTGATCCGGACGCGCTGCGAGTGACAGGCGGCGCAGGTGTCCACTTCGCGGCTCGGCTGCGGCGGTGCGGAGCCCGACCGCGCCTCGCGCCGGAGCGGCGCGTCGAGACCGCGATCCGGCGAACCGCGCGCGGCGCCCGCGCGCGCCCACTCCAGGTGCCGCGATCCCGCGCCGTGGCAGGCCTCGCAGCCGACGCCCATCTCCGACCAGGTGGAGTCGTATCGGTTCGCGTCGAGGTCGAACCCCTTGCGGAATTCCGTCGTGTGGCAGTCGGCACACGTCGAGTTCCAGCTCATGCCAGGGCTCTTCCAGTGCGCGGGGTCGCCGGCCCGAATGTGTTGCGCGGAATCGGGAGAGAACCACCGATGACCGCCGGCGGCCGCTGGCCGCGCATCCCACGCCACGGGCAGCACCTGGAGGCGCCCGTCCGGCAGCGCGATCAGATACTGCTGGACCGGATCGACACCGATCGCGTAGGCGACCTCGAATTCGCCCTTCTCTGCGCCCTCGCTGCGCGCGCGGAACCCCGCGGCGCGCTGGAGCCGCCACGTGACGGGTCCATCGCGAAACGCGGCGCCGTCGAAATTGCCGAGCACCGTCTCAGGAGAGGCCTTCTGCATCGCGCGCGCGTGGTCGGAGGCCCGCCAGCGCGCGGCGATCTCGGCGTGACACTCCGCGCAGGCAGCGCTCCCCACGAGCTGGCTCGGAGGGGTCGGAGGTTCGGGTGCCCGCGCCGGCTCGGCCTGGGCTCGGGCAGGAGGTGCCGCGGGTGCGACGGGCTCTTGCGTGGCTTGGTCGCACGCGAGCGCGGCGAGCCCGATCAGCGCGAACGCCAACGCGCTCGCGCTGGAAGTCCAGTAGATAAATGTTCGTCCTATCAATTGTCAACAATATTAATAGACTTCAGTCTATTAATGAAATAATGTCCTATCGATGCCGACCGGCACGCCGATCGCCGCTTCGCGCCGCAGCCGGAAGAAGGGTCGGACGCGCACCCAGATCTTCCGCGCCGCGATGGAGCTGTTCGCCGAGCGCGGCTTCGAACCCGTCACGGTGGAGCAGATCTGTGCGGCCGCCGATGTCGCGAAGGGCACCTTCTTCCTGCACTTCCCGTCCAAGGCGGCACTGCTCGTCGAGTGGGATCGCGTGCTCGCCGCCGAGCTCGCCGATCGGCTGCGCGACCCTCGCGACAGTGCTCTCGCGCAGTATCGCACGCTGGCCGAGCAGCTCGGGGAACATTGGCGCCGCCGGCCCGACGCCGCGCGCGCGCTGCTGCCCGAGCTGCTCGTGCCCGGCGCCGCCTCCGATCACGGCCTGCGCGCGCTCGTCGAGGCGGTCGTGTGGCGCGGGCAGGAGCGCGGCGAGTTCCGCCGCAATGTGTCGGCGCGCGTCGCCGCGGCGGCGTTCCTCTCCGCGTGCGCGGCGGTTTTCTCGGCGGAGGCCGATCGGCGCGATGCACCCGAAGCGCTGCGCAACGAGCTGCTGCACGCGCTCTTGCACGGAATCTCCGAGCCCAGACCGCGGCTCAAGTGGTCGGCTTCGCCGTGATAGCATGGCCAGCCCGCCGCCCGAGAGGAGGGTCCGCCATGCCGATGCCGAACGGGATCGGAGTGATCGAGACGATGATCGGGATTCCCAGCCCGAACCAGCCGCGCAGCTACGACTTCATGCGCCCGCTGTTCCGCGACAAGGAGTCGATCGAGCAGTTCCAGTTTCCCGTCGAGTACATGTTCAAGGACGTGCCGAAGACGGGAACGCACGAGGACTACATCAAGTACACGCTCGAGCAGATGGACCGGTTCGGCATCGAGAAGGCGGTGATCGGCGTCTCGCTCGACAACGAGGTGACCGTGCGCGCGGTGAGGCAGCACCGCGACCGCTTCATTCCGCAGGGCCAGGCGAACCCCAACCAGGCGATGGAGGGCGTGCGCCGGATCGTGCGCGAGTACGAGGAGCTCGGCATCTCGTCGGTGGGCGCGTTTCCCTGCGGGCTCGTGCCGCAGGTGCCGATCAACGACAAGCAGTTCTACCCGATCTACGCGAAGTGCGTCGAGCTCGACATCGCGATCTTCTGCTGCGCGGGCGTGCCGGGCCCGCGCATTCCGATGTACCCGCAGCTCGTCCAGCACGTCGACGAGGTGTGCTGGTACTTCCCGGAGCTCAAGTTCGTGTTCCGCCACGGCTGCGAGCCCTGGGAAGACCTCGCGGTGAAGCTGATGCTCAAGTGGCCGAACCTCTACTACTCGACGAGCGCGTTCGCGCCCAAGCACTACCCCAAGCCGATCGTCGACTACGCCAACACGCGCGGCGCGAACAAGGTGATCTACGCCGGCTACTGGCCGATGGGCCTCTCGCTCGAGCGGATCTTCGGCGAGCTGCCACAGGTAGCGTTCAAGGACGAGGTGTGGCCGAAGTTCCTGCGCGAGAACGCGCTGCGCGTGCTCGGGGAGAAGGGTTAGGTCATGCGATTGTCGTGCGGGATCGTGCCGGGCCCGAAGGCGCCCGAAATCGCCGCGCTCGCGGAACAGCTCGGCTACCACCGCGCGTGGTTCTACGACTCGCCCGCGCTGTACGGCGACGTCTGGATCGCGATCGCGCGCGCTCTCGACCGCACCGAGCGGATCGGCGTCGGCACGGCGGTGCTCGTGCCGAGCCTGCGGCACGTGGTGACGACGGCGGCGGCGATCGGATCGATCGAGGCGCAGGCGCCCGGCCGGCTCGCGGTGGCGATCGGCACGGGCTTCACGGGTCGCGCGATGTTCGGCAAGCCCGCGATGAGCCTGAAGTCGCTGCGCGAATACGTGCTCGCGCTGCGCGCGCTGCTGCGC
>DATFWW010000179.1:0-7647 GCA_035258825.1 Myxococcota bacterium | reverse complement strand
GGTCAACCGCCAGTGGTACCAGGCCGCGGTACGGCGATTCGGGCAGAAGATCGCCGACGAGATGCACCACGAGGTCTGGTTCGGGGAGGGCGGCGCGGGCGATCACGAGAACTACACGATCTCGAAGCTGATGGGGTTCTCGGGTGACGACGACGAGACGGCGGCGATGAAGGTCTGGCAGTGCCTGCCCGCGATGTCCACCCGGATGACGCTGCGCTTCGAGCGGACCGGCGACCACGAGTGGGAGATGCACACGCCCCAATGCGACGTGCCCGAGACGGGCGAGCGCGAGGGCCCCGCCGTGATGGCCTACATGTGCGACAAGATCTGCGGCCACCTCGAGCTGTTCGGTTTCCGCCACGGCGCAGCGCGCTGGAACGAGAAGATCCGCATCGATCCGCTGAAGCTGCCGCCGCGCGCGAGGAGCAGCGAGCCGCACTGCCGCTGGAAGATCCGCCTGACCGGGGAGCGCGTCGATTATGCGGCCGATCCCGGTGACTACGTGCGCGAGCACGGGCTCGCGCGCGAGGCGGACGCCGAGATCGTGAACCGCGAAGCGGGCAAGTACTCGCGGAAACGGAGCTAGAGCGAGCGCTGGCTCGGCGCCGCGGACCGAGCGATCAGCGCGCCGGCTCCGGGCGCGCGCGCAGCGAGAGCCACAGAGCCGCCGCGCAGAGCGGCACACCGAGGAGCGCCCCGAACTTGCCAGGCGCCTCGACGCCGAGCGGCTTCCAGACCCAGAGCAGCCACGCGGCGGCCACCTGCTTCGCGAGCAGAAAGGCGAGCACGGTGGGGATCCAGCGCCGATAGCGCAGCACCGCGCCGAGCTCGATCACCGCCCACGCGAGCTGATCGGCGCCGACCGCGGCGAGCAGGCTGATCACGGGCGCGCCGTCGTGCGAGAGGTCGATGCCAGCGATCCGGCCCGCCCCCGAATCCGCCCAGAATACGTGCACCCAACCGCGGAACAGGTTCACCGTGATCTGGAGCCATACGAACCAGATCGCGATGCGCGAGCCGCGGTATTCGTTGTCGGGCGGGGGGAGGATCGGCACGAGTGGCTAGGCGTCCGGCGTGCGCGCGATGAATTCGAGCGCGATCCGCGCGAGCTCCTCGCCCGCATCCTCCTGGACGAAGTGGCCCGCGCCGCGGATCGTGGTATGCGGCTGGCCCTTCGCGCCGGGGATCTCCTCCTGCATGCGCGCATGCTGTCCGGCCGTCACGGGATCGCCGTCGCTGAACGCGGTGAGGAACGGCTTCTCGAACCAGCCCAGCGCCTGCCACGCGCGGCGGTTGTCCGGAACCGCGGGATCGTCGGGCAGGATCGGCACGAGCGCCGGGAAGCGCCGCGCACCGGCCTGGAAGCGCTCGCTCGGGAACGGCGCCGCGTAGGCGTCGATCTCCGCGGCGGAGAGATTGGCACCGCCCATCGCGCGCATCACGTCCTGCGGCGTGAACCGCGGCGACTCCGCGCAGTGTTTCTGCCAGTACATGAACGGCGGCGCGCCGCCCTGCCCGCTCGACGCGAACCCCTTCGCGACCTCGCCCATCGTCTGCGGCACCGGCAGCGCGGCGTACAGTGCGCGCAGCGCGGGCGCCGCGCTGTCGGGAATGCCGCGCGCGTCGGGCAGCGCGGTGTTCGACGCGACCACGCGCGCGAACCGCTCCGGCACCTCGGCCACCACGCGCAGGCCGAGGAGCCCTCCCCAATCCTGGCAGATCATCGTGATGCGGCGCAGATCGAGCGACTCGACGAGCGCGCGCAGCCACGCCACGTGCCGCGCGTAGCTGTAGTCCTCCGTGCGCAGAGGCTTGTCGGAGCGGCCGAAGCCGACGAGATCGGGCGCCACGACGCGATGCCCGGCCGCCGAGAGCACGGGGATCATCTTGCGGTAGAGGTACGACCAGGTTGGCTGCCCGTGCAGGCACAGGATCGGCGCCGCGCTGCGCGGCCCCTCGTCCACGTAGTGCATGCGCAGCGCGCCGCCGTCGCCGTCGGGCACGCTCGCGTAGTGCGGCGCGTAGGGCCAGCCGGGCAGATCCCGGAAGCGGTCGTCGGGGGTGCGCACGAACTCCACGGGGAGCCCATGCTACTCGATCCAGCCGGCGATCAGGCGTAGGTGCGCGTGAGCAGCAGGATCAGGCTCACGTACGCGAGCGCAAGCCAGAGGTTGTGGTTGCGGAGAGCGCGTCCCACGGTGCTCCTCGACTCCACGGGTCAATCGACGTTTCGCGCGATCGGCGGGTGGTCCGCGTGACCTCCGTCACGGGCGAGCCGGCGTCACAGCGCTTCGACGGGGGCGACGATCTCGGCGGCACCGAAGAAATAGGAGATCTCGATCTTCGCGGTCGCCGCGGCGTCCGACCCGTGCGCGGCGTTGCGCTCGATGTCCGTACCGAAGTCGCCGCGGATCGTGCCGGCCGGCGCGTCGTTCGAGTTGGTGGGTCCGAGCAGGTCGCGGTGGGCGCGGATCGCGCCTTCGCCCTCGAGCACGCTCACCACCACCGGCCCCGAGGTCATGAACTTCACGAGGTCGCCGAAGAACGGGCGCGCCTTGTGCACCGCGTAGAATCCGCGAGCGAGCTCCTCGGTGAGCCGGATCTTCTTCAACGCCACGATCGCGAGCCCCGCCTCTTCGAAGCGGCGCAGGATCTCACCCGTGGCGCCTGGTACGGCCGTCGCGTCGGGCTTGATGATCGAGAGGGTCCGTTCGATGGCCATGATCGGTTGTTCTCCAAGGCGGAGGGGCCGCAGCATAGCGGTGGCTGCCGAGAGGCGCCTACACGCGCAGCGCGATCTTGCCGAAGTGCTCGCTCGCCTTCATCGCTCGGTGCGCCTCGCCCGCCTGGGCGAGCGGCAGAACGCGATCCACTACGGGCGCGATCGCGCGCGATGCGAGCGCATCTCCGAAGCGCGCGAGGAAGGCCGCGACGAGCTTCGCCTTCTCCTCCACCGGGCGCGCGCGCAGCGTGGAGCCGATCACCGAGAGGCGCCGCGCGAGCAGCGCGGCGAGGTTCAGCTCCGCCTTCGCGCCACCCATCAGCCCGATCACGACGAGCCGTCCACCGACCGCGAGCGCCGCGAGGTTGCGCTCGAGGTAGGGCGCGCCGATCGAATCGAGCACGACGTCCACGCCGCGCCCGCTCGTGACCTGCTGCGCCGCGGCCACGAAGTCGCCATCGCGGTAGTTCACTGCCGCATCGGCGCCGAGTTCGAGGCAGCGCTTGCACTTCTCGTCGGAGCCCGCGGTCGCCACCACGAGCGCCCCGGCCCGCTTCGCGAGCTGCGTGCACGCGGTGCCGATCCCGCTGCCGCCGCCGTGCACGAGCACCGCGCCGCCCTCGCGCAGGCCGCCGAGCTGGAACACGGTCAGGAACACGGTGAGGTAGACCTCGGGCAACGACGCGGCATGCTCCCACGAGAAGTGCGCGGGCATGGGGAGCAGCGACCCTGCGTGCACGACCACCTGCTCCGCATAGCCGCCGCCCGCGAGCAGGGCCATCGCGCGATCGCCGACGCGCCAGTCCGAGACGCCCGCGCCGACCTCGGCCACCTCGCCCGCGCACTCGAGGCCGAGGATCGGCGACGCGCCGGGCGGCGGCGGGTAGAGGCCCTGGCGCTGGAGCAGATCGGCGCGGTTCACCGCGCAGGCGAGCACGCGAAGGCGCACCTCGCCCGCACCCGGCACGGGATCGGCGGCCTCGCCGAGGTAGAGCACCGATTCGTCGCCGGGTTGGTCGAACAGGATCGCCTTCACTTCGTACCCGCAGCGAATTCCGCGAAGCCCGCGATGAACGCGCGCGCGCGTTCGCGGACCTTGTCGTCGATCAGCACACCCGCCTCGTCGAACACCTTGCTCGCGGTCGGCACGGCGAGGATCCGGCCCAGCCACGGGCGCACACCGAGCGCGCGCAGCACGGGCAACCACGCGGCCTGCGCGAAGTTCGTCGCACCAGGACCGGGCGTCGCGCCGCACAGCGCGACCGGGCGATTGCCAAACACGCGCGGGATGTCGTTGGGCGGGCGCGACAGCCAGTCGACTGCGTTCTTGAACACGCCCGGGAGCGAGTTGTTGTACTCGGGCGTCACGAGCAACAGCGCGTCGCAGCTCGCGATCCGATCCTTGAGCGCGCTCACGACGGCCGGGATCCCGCTCCCTGTCTCCACGTCGCCGTCGTAGAGCGGAATCCCGTGGATCGAGGCGATCTCAAGCTCCACCGTTTCGGGCGCGAGCTCTGCGATCGCGCGCAGGAGCGCCCCGTTGTAAGAGCCGCGGCGCAGGCTCCCCGCGATCCCGAGGATCACTGTCACGCCGCGAACGTAGCGGGTTGGACCCGCTAGCGCGCGAGCGCGGGCTGGTCGGCGGTGAGCGAGAGGATCGTGATGTCGGCGCCACCGACCGTGATGCCGAGGGCGCCGAGCAGCGTCGTGAGCGGGTCATCGAACACGGTGAGCACGGGCTGAAGCATGTTGGTCACCGCGATCAGTTCAGCTCGGCGCGGGTGTAGCCGAGCAGCTCGCGCGCGGTGATCATGCGCTGGATCTCGCCGGTCCCCTCGTAGATGTCGGTGATCCGCACGTCGCGGAACCACTTCTCCAGCAGGTGCTCGCGCGAAACGCCCAGCGGGCCGAGCAATTCGATGCAGCCCTGGGTCACCTGGCGCACCGCGGTGCCGGTCTTCGCCTTGCACACGGAGGCCTCGAGATTGTTGGGCTTGCCCTCGCTCGACAGCCAGGCCGCGCGCAGGATCGTGAGCTCGGCCGCCTCGAGCAGCGACTCGAGCTCGAGGAACTTCGCCACGACTGCCGACTGGCTGTGCAGGCGGCCGCCGTACTCGATCTCGACGCCGGCGAGGCGGAGCTGATCGCGCGTGAAGTCGAGCGCCGCCTGCGCCATGCCTAGCCCGCCGGCCGCCACCGCGGGCCGCGTCATGTTGAAGGTCTTGAGCACGCCCTTGAACCCGCCCGAGCTCTCCTTCGGGATCGACTCATCGCCGCCGAGCAGGTTCTCGCGCGGGATCCGGCAGTCCTTGAACACATAGGCCGCCGTGTCGTCCGCGCGGATGCCGAGCTTCTTCTCCTTGTGGGCCACGGTGAACCCGGGCGTGCCCTTCTCGATCAAGAACGACTTGATGCCCGCGCGCCCCGCGGACTTGTCCAGCGTCGCCCACAGCACCACGCCTTCGGCCTTGCAGCCCGTGGTGACGAAGATCTTCTCGCCGTTGATCACCCACTCGTCGCCGTCGAGGGCCGCCGTGGTCTGGACCTTCGAGGGATCGGACCCGCAGCCGGGCTCGGTGATCGCCATCGCGAGCGTGAGCCCCTTCCACTTCTCGTACTGCTCCGGGGTTCCGGAGGCCTTCAGTGCCGTGTTGCCGAGACCGCCCTTGGCGCGCCGCAGCCGCACGGAGTAGTCGCCCCAGGTCTGGCCCGCCGAGAGCAGCATGCTCATCACGGGCCCGCTCGTGTCGTTCTCGGTTCGCCCGAGAAAATGGGAGTAGAGGTTCGGGAAGTCCTTGAACTCGGGAAACTCGTCCGGAATGAACTCCGCCTCGTGCTCGTCGTAGTAGCGCGCGTACTTGCGGCACACGAGCGCCTCGGCGCGCACCTGGTCGAGCAGCTGCTTGTCCTTCTCGGTGAGACTGAAGTCGATCATGTTCGATTCCTCCATCCGAGCTCGGCGCTCGGATGCTGCTATGTGGTGGTCAGAGCCCGATGGTGCCTTCGAGCACGCTGAGCGTGCGCGCGTTGCGGTACCACATCTCGACCGGGTGCTCGCGGATGAACCCGTGACCGCCGAGCACCTGCACGCCCTGGTCGGCCACCCACATGCTCTGCGCGGCGGCGTAGGCGCGCGCGTGGTGGCATGACCTGAGCGCATCGCGGCCCTGCTCGAGCTGGCTCGCCGCCTTCCAGCTGAGCCAGCGCATCGATTCGGTCTCGATGTGCATCTCGGCGAGCTTGAACGCGATGCCCTGCTTCTGCGCGATCGCCTGATCGAACGCGACGCGGTCCTTCGCGTAGGGAATCGCGTACTCGATCACGGCGCGCGCGAGACCCGTCATCGCCGCGGCGAGACCCGCGCGCGAGTGGTTGAGCAGCCGGCGCACGTCGCAGCCAGCGTCCCCGCCGAGGCGCGACTCCGTCGGCAGCTCCACGCGCTCGAGCTCGAGCGCACCGGTCGGCAGCGCCCGCAGGCCCAGATTCTTCTCCGGCTCGGAGATGCGCAGGCCCGCCGCGTCGCGCGGCACGACGAACGCGTCGAGCCCGCCGTTGTTGCGCGCGATCACGAGGAAGTGGCTGGCGCGGTCGGCGAGCGGCACGAAGCTCTTGGCGCCCGAGAGCACGAAGCCGCGGCCCTTCGGCTCGGCGAGCGTGCGGGGCAGCAGCGGCTCGAACGCGGGGCCGGGCTCGATCCACGCCAGCGCGGCGGCGTGGAAGCGCTCGCCGCAGAACAGCGGCAACAGCGCCTTCCGCTGCGCGTCGGTGCCCCGGTCGAGCACGGCGTTCGCGAACGCCGCGGGCGCGAGCGCGGCGACCGCGATCGCGGCGTCGCCCCAGGCGAGCTCCTCGGTGACGATCGCATTGGTGATCGGCGAGCGCGCTTCGCCGCCGCCGCCGTAGGCCTCGGGGATCGCGGTGGAGACGAGTCCGAGCGACTGCACCTGATCGAGGAACTCCGCGGGCACGTGCGACGCCTCGTCGCATTCGCGTCCGATCGGGCGCATCGCCTGCTCGGCGAACTCGTGCATCGCCTCTCGCGCGAGGTCCTGCTCCTCCGTCGGTTCGAACGAGATCACGAGTCACTCCTTTCGCGGGCGAATTGCGGAAGCACCTGGTCGATCGGCCGCGCCCGTCCCTCGGGTGCGACCTGGTGGAAGTACTGGTCCATCGCTTCGAGGCCGCCCTCCTTGCGCAGGAGGCCCCGCTGGTAGAGATCGCGCGCATCGATCAGGCCCAGCGCGACGCCGCACCAGATCTGGGCGTCGGCCGTGAGGCGGACGTCGGCGCGCTGCGAGAAGCCCGGGCGCACGTCGCAGATACCGTCCTGGATGTGCACCGTCCAGACGCCACCGCCCTCGCCCGTGAGTCGCAGCTCGAACGTGAGGTCGACGCCGGCCGATCGCTCCACGTGCACCATGAACGGCAGCGACTCGATCACCGACTGCGCCGAGGTGCGGTTGAATTGCGTCGCGTCGATCGCGAGGTCGCGCAGACCGTGGCAGATCCACCAGCGCCCGATCGAGGCGATGATCGGCGCGAGCGATCGCCCCTGCGGCGTGAGCGCGTAGAGCGAGCGCGAGCCGTCGGCGACGGACTCGATGAAGCCCTCCGCCGCGAGTTGGCGCAGCCGACTCGAGAGGACGCGCGGCGCGATCCCGGTGCGCTTGCGCAGCTCCTGGAAGCCTCGGTTGGCGCCGAGGAGGTGGCGCACCAACAGGAGCGTCCAGCGGTCGCCGATCACGTCGAGGCCGCGGCCGACCGGATCGAAGATCTCGTCCGGTTTCGGGACCGCGGGACTCGCGCCGGTTGCGGTGGTCGCCATCACTGGAAGTATTTATACGATAATAGATCAGTATGCAATAGATACCTCATTCACTATCCGATCGGAGTCGAAGAGGCACGATGACGGCGCGGCGGGTAGG
>DATFWW010000178.1:0-2279 GCA_035258825.1 Myxococcota bacterium | reverse complement strand
TACGAGGAGCGGATCAAGGAGCTGCGCGACTGGGCGCGGCACCGCGCGCGGATGGCATCCGTGGACGGGCGGATCGCGGAGCTCTTCGCGACGCGCTGACGGGCTGGGTGGGCAAGACCCGCTTCGACCCGCCATTCCGGGCGGCGCGATCGCTCGCGGGTCTTGCCGACCCTACCGCGGTAGAATCGCCTACCTATGGAAGACCGCGCGATCCTGCGCGAGCGCGCCTCCAACATCTGGGGCAGCTTCGCGCGCAAGTTCGAGCCGATCGCGCAGGCGGCGCGGCTCGAGCCGCTGCCGGCCCAGGAGCTCTCCCGGATCGGCGGGCTCGCGGACGCGAAGGACGAGATCCAGACCTACGCGTGCGCGGCCACCGATCCCGACGTGTACGCGCGGTGGGGCACCCATCCGCCTAGCGGCGTGCTGCTATTCGGCCAGCGCGGTGTGGGCAAGGAGCTGCTCGCGCGGTCGCTCGCGACGCTCACGCAGACCTCGTTCCTGTCGGTGGCGATTCCAAAGCTCGTGCTCGAGGTGATCCACCGCAGCGGCAAGGTCGGCGAGCTCGTCGGCGCGTGGTCGGGCGCGCTCGCCGAGATGCCGCCGCTCACCGTGCTGTTCAACGAGCTCGAGTTCCTGCAGGCGGAGGAGATCGGCACGCGCCGGCTCGACCTGCCGGTCGGCCCGGTGATGGACTTCCTGCTCGATCTCGTCGACCGCGCGATCGCGGTCGACCACGTGCTCGTAGTGGGCTCCACCTCCCACCCGGACACGCTGCGCCGCGCGTTCACGCAGCCCGGTCGGCTCGAGCGCGTGGTGGAGGTCTCGCCCAACTATCCCGCCGACATCATCGAGGCGCTGCGCATCCACGCTGCCGACGCGGAGAAGCTTGCGGGCCGCTCGCTGTTCGACCAGATCGACTGGCAGCAGGTGCTCGCGTCGGTGCCGATCCACCCGATGCCGGGCGACTGGGTGCACATCCTGCACTCCGTCCTGCGCCGCAAGGCGCGCTGCGAGGCCGCGGGCGACGCCGTCACGCCCGTCGGCACGGCCGACTTCCGCGAAGAGGTCGAGCGCTTCCAGAAGGCGAACAGTCGGCTCGCTGCACCCACCGGCACCTACGTGTAGGCGATGCAGACCTGGCTGGTCACCGGCGGCGCCGGATTCATCGGCTGCAACTTCGTGCGCATGGCGCTCGCCAAGACGGACGCGCGCGTCGCCGTGCTCGACAAACTCACCTATGCGGGCAACCTCGCCAACCTAGCGGACGTGGCCGCGAATCCGCGCTTCGCGTTCGTGCGCGGCGACATCGCCGACCGCGCGGCGGTGGCGGCCGCGTTCCGCGAGTACCGGCCGACCGCAGTGATCAACTTCGCGGCCGAGTCCCACGTCGATCGGTCGATCGACGATCCCTCCGATTTCGTGCGCACGAACGTGGTCGGTGCGTTCGAGCTGCTCGAGGCGGCCCGCCATCAGCTCGCCGCCTGCAACGCCGGCGAACGCGAGCGCTTCCGCTTCCTGCACGTCTCCACGGACGAGGTCTACGGCTCGCTCGGCGACACCGGCGCGTTCCGCGAGACGACCCCCTACGAGCCCAACTCGCCCTACTCCGCCTCGAAGGCCGGTGCCGATCACCTGGTGCGCGCCTATCACGCCACCTACGGCGTGCCCACCCTGATCACGAACTGCTCCAACAACTATGGACCGTATCAGTTCCCGGAGAAGCTGATCCCGCTGATAATCCTGAACGCGCTCGAGGGCAGGTCGCTGCCGATCTACGGCGACGGCCGCAACGTCCGCGACTGGCTCTACGTGGAGGACCACTGTGCGGGGATCCTGCTCGCGCTCGAGCGCGGCCGGCCGGGCCACAAGTACAACTTCGGCGGGTTCGGCGAGCGCGCAAACGTGGCGATCGTCGACGCGCTGTGCGCGGAGCTCGAGCGCGCCCACCCCGTCGCCCGGAATCCCGCGCTCGCGCGCGCGGGCGCGACCGCGTACGCCGATCTCAAGCGATTCGTCACCGATCGGCCCGGACACGACCGGCGCTATGCGATCGACTCGACGCGCGCGCAGCAGGAGCTGGGCTGGCGCCCCGCACACGACCTGGGCGCCGGCCTCGCCGCGACGGTGCAGTGGTATCTCGACCACCGCGACTGGTGTGAAGCGGTACAGTCGGGGCGATACCGCCGCGAGCGCCTCGGGCTCGCTCACGCGACGAGGTCCTAGCGCGCCGCGCGAAGGAGGACTCGGATGAGGCGGCTGGTGCTCGCATTCGCACTCTC
>DATFWW010000177.1:0-22061 GCA_035258825.1 Myxococcota bacterium | reverse complement strand
GCGCAGCCACGGAAGATCGCGCGCGCGGCGGATCATGTCGTCGGGGCGGTCCAGTGTCGCGTACCAGCGGCGGATCAGCTCGAAGATCCGGTCCATCGGCGGACGGATGCGCGCCTCGTACGGAGCGAGGCGTGCCGCGCTGAAGTCGCGGCGCTGGAACGCGTCGAGGATCGTGTCGGCCGCGTAGATGCCGCCGCGCACCGCGAGCGTTACGCCCGCCGAGAAGATCGGGTCGACGAACATCGAAGCATCGCCGACCAGCACGAAGCCGTTGCCCGCGAACGATTCGTTGATGTACGAGATGCCGGAGATCGTCTGCACGGGCATCGTGCACCGCGCGCCCGCGAGCTGCGCGCGCACCCTCGGGCATGCCGCGAGCGCGGCTTCGAACACCGCCTGGGGCTCGCCCGCGAGCCGGCCCGCGCGGTGCGCGTCGAGCACCGCACCGACGCTCACCGCGTCGCCCGCGAGCGGGATGTACCAGAGCCAGCCGCCGTCGAGGGTGTGCACGTCGGTCGTGGTCGCGCCCGGGATCCGGTCGGCGCGCGCGAGCAGCTGCGCCACCTCGCTGCGGCTCCCGCCCGCGAACCGCGTGTAGTGCGCCACCTTGTTCAGCGAGGGGTCGGGCCGCCGCCAGCCCATCCGGCGCGCGATCAGGCAGTCGCGCCCCGTGGCATCGACCACCACGTCCGCGGCGATCGCGCGCGGCGGCTCGCCGTTCGGCGCCGCGAGCACGCCCTTCACCCAGTCCCCCTCCATCCAGACGTCGGAGACGGTCCAGCCCTCGCGGACGTCGGCGCCCCGGGCGCGCGCGTTGTCGAGCAGGAGCGCGTCGAAGCGCGCGCGGTCGACGTGATAGGTGTAGGAGCGCGGGAAGTATTCCGGATACTCCGCGGAGAGCACCACCACGTCCTCGGGATCGTCGGGGCGCGCGAAGCGGATCCCCTGTTTCACGACGAATCCCGCGCTCTCGATCTGCGCGGTGAGGCCGAGGCGGTCCCAGAGCTCCCAGAGCGCGGGCAACAGCGACTCGCCGACGTGGTAGCGCGGGAACGCCTCGCGCTCGAGCACGAGCACGCGCAGGCCGTTCTCGGCGAGGATCGCCGCCGCGCTCGCGCCCGCGGGCCCGCCGCCGATCACCACGACGTCCGCGCGCGCGGGCGAAGGATCCGGCGCGGGCGGCACCGGTCGCAGCGCGCGCGGACGCTCGGTCGTGCGCCCCGGCTGTGCCGCGGCGCCGCGCTCGACCTCGCCGTCGGGAAGCCCGAGCTCGCGCAGCACGCGCTGCTTCAGCGCCACGAGCGGCTCGCTCGAGAGCGCGCGCGGGTGCGGGACGGCGACGTCGAGAATGCGCTGGACACGGCCCGGCCGCGGCGACATCACGATCACGCGATCGGAGAGCAGCAGCGCCTCCTCGACGTCGTGCGTGACGAGCAGACACGTGTGGCGATCGCGCGAGAGGATGCGCTGGAGCTCGGCGCGCATGCGCAGCCGCGTGAGCGCGTCGAGCGCACCGAACGGCTCGTCCATGTAGAGCACGTCGGGGCGCGCCATCAGCGCGCGCGCCACCTCCACGCGCTGGAGCATCCCGCCCGAGAGCTGGGCGGGGAAGCTCTCCTCGAAGCCCGCGAGCCCGACCAGCTCGATGTAGCGGCGCGCCATCGCCTCGCGCTCTTCGGCGGAGCCGTGCACGGCGCCGAATAGCACGTTGTGCCGCACCGACATCCAGGGGAACACCGAGCCTCGCTGCGCGATCAGCACCGCGCGCGGCGTCGGCCGCGAAACCGCCTGGCCGTCCATCCACACCCCGCCGCGGTCCGGCGGCTCGAAGCCGCACAGCACGTGCAGAAGCGTCGACTTCCCGCAGCCCGACGGCCCAACGATCGAGACGAACTCGCCGTCGGCGACCTCGAAGCCCACGTCCTCGAGCGCGCATAGCCGCCCGCGTTCGAGCGGATACGACTTGGAGAGGTTGCGGACCGCGATCTTGACGGACATGACCCGCGGCGATGATCGCGTCCGCGCCGCGCTCCCGCCACCGCGCGGGGCCTCACTCCGCGTAGCCGAGCTTCTTGAGCCGCTCGAGATCGGCTCCGTCGAGCTTCACGTCGATCGTCTCGCCGCCGCTGCGCGGAGCCGGCTCGCGCGCGAGCTCGGCCTCGAGCGCCTCCGCGATCTCGCGGTGATCCTCCGCGACGTCGCGCTCCTCGCGCGGATCGCGCGCGAGGTCGTAGAGCGCCGTTCCGGAGTGGCCGTGCACGAGCTTCCACTGTCCGCGGATCACCGCGCGGGTCGGCTCCGGCACGCGATCGCCGACGACGTGGGCGAGCACGGCGCGATCGGCGAACCGCTGGGCCGCCGACGGATCGCCGGGCGCGAGCAGCGGAACCAGCGAGGCGCCGCGCGCGCCGGCCGGCGCGGGCAGGCCCGCGAGCTCGCACAGCGTCGGGAGCACGTCGACGATGCTCACCACCGCGGTCGATTCCCCGGGCCGGATGCCCCGCGCCGGCGCACTGATCATCAGCACGATCCGGTTCACCTCCCCGAACAGCCCCGTGTTGGGCCCGTGGCCGAGCTCGCCGTGCTCGCCGAACGCCTGTCCGTGATCGGAGAGCACGACCGTGATCCCGCGGCCCAGCTCGAGGAACTCGTCCACGCGGCGCACGAACGAGTCCACATAGGAGATCTCGCTGTCGTATTCCTGCGCGAGCAGGCCCTCGCGCGGGCCCGGCTCGCCGAACCACGGCTGGCGCCGCTCGAGCGGCCCGTGCGGATCGTTGAAGTGGAGGTACAGGAAGTAGGGACCCGCGCCGCGGATCTCGCCGATCCAGGACACCAGGTGGCGCAGAACCTGCTCGGCGTCGGGGAACACGCGCTTGCCGTTGGCGATCGACAGGCGCTCGAAGCGGTCGAATCCGCGCGCGAAGCCGATCTCGGGACCGACGTTGATGTTCGCGGTGAGCGCGAACGTGCGGTATCCGGCCGCGTGGAACACCTCGCCGAGCGTGGGCACGTCGGCCGGCAGCGTGTTCATGGCGATCTTTGCCCCGCCCTGTTCCTGCTCCTTGCTGATCCGGCTGCGCTCCCAGACGAAGCCGCGCATCACGCCGTGCTGATTCGGGTAGAGGCTCGTGAACAGCGACGCCGTGGCGGGCGCGGTCCACGAGGAGCTCGAGTAGGCGTTCCGGAACACGACCGACTTCGCGCCGAGCGAGCGCAGGAACGGCGCGGTCTCGCGCGCGTATCCGTAGAGATCGAGGTGGTCGGGGCGCAGCGTGTCGATCGTGATCACGACGACGTTCGGCCGCGCCGCGCTCGCGGGCGGCGATCCGGATTCCGCCGAGCAGGCGAGCGCGACCGCGGCGGCAATCGCGATCGCGCGGAGCCTCTGCATCGCGCGTGATTCTACAGACGCGTGGCGCGGTTCGACACGCCCGCGATCACTCGGCAGCGCTCTCGCCGCGCTCCACGGAATCGAACCTCCAGCTGCCATCCGCGTGCAGCTCGAGCACCGCGTCGTAGTAGCCGCCGACACCGTCGCGGTCTCCGAACACGATCGGGGTGATCGAAGCGGCGGCGAGCAGCCGCAGCGTGCGCGTGACCTGCTCGGGCGAGAGCGTGGTGTCGATGCGATGGAGCACGCCGAAGCGCGGCTCCGCGAGCACCATGCGCGCGATCACCACGCGCTGCTGCTCGCCGAGCGCGAGCAGGTCGTCCCAGTCGCGCTCCACGTCGAGGCCACCCACGCGCTCCACCACCGCGTCGAGCCCGAGCGACGAGAGCACCTCGAGCACGCGCTCATCGGAGTGATCGATCTCGCGTCCCGTGCGCAGCAGCGCTTCGCGCAGCGTGCCGGGCGGAAGGTAGGGGCGCTCGGCGACGAACAGGATGTGGTCGGCTGCGGGCAGGCGGATCCGGCCTCCGCCCGCGCTCCAGACGCCGGCCACCGCGCGGAACAGCGCGACCTTCGCCGCGTGGTTCTCTCCGGCCACGAGCACGCGCGTCCCGCACGGGATCGCGACCTCGAGATTCGAGATCAGCACGCGACCGTCGCCGGGCGAGCGCAGCGTGAGCTGCTCGCACGCGACCGGCCCGTCCTGCTCCTCGACGATCTCGATCGGCGCCCCCGACGCCGCGCGGTGCATCCCCTCGGAAAGGCTGCGCAGGCGCGTGAGCACCGCTGCGTACGAGGAGATCGACTGGAACTGCGTCACGATCAGCGAGAACGCCCCGATCAGATGCGAGAACGCCATCGCCGATTGCGTGATCACGCCGAACTCCCGCTCGCCGCGCATGAACAGCGGGCCCACGATCAGCGCCGGGATGATCTGGATCAGGTAGTTGTAGCCGGTGGTGAAGAACGAGACGTTGCGGTTCACGCCGATCATGCGCCGCGCGTTCGCGGTAAGCGCGTCGACGCGCCGCAGCAGGCGCGTGCGCAGCCGGCCCTCCCGCCGCAGGAGCGCCACCGACTCCGCGTTCGCGCGCACGTGGACGAGGTCGGCGCGGAAGCTCGCCTCGCGGTCGGATTGCGTGAAGCTGAGCCCGATCAGCGGACGGCCGAGCCACACCGTTGCGAGCGATCCGACCGCCGCGTAGGCCACCGTGGCCGCGAACAGCACTGGGGTGATCGACCAGAGCACGCCCGAGAACGCGAGGATCGTGATCGAGCCGTTCAGCACCATCAGCACGAACGAGAGCGTGGTCGTGGTGAACGTGCGCACGTCGTCCGCGATCCGCTGGTCGGGATTGTCGATCTCGCCTGCCTCGCGCAGCCGATACGGCGTGGCGATGCCGAGGTAGTCGAGCACGAGCGCGCGCGTGAGCCATTGGCGCCAGAGCAGGCCGAGGCGTTCCTCGCAGAAGCGGAACAGCACCGCGAGCACCGTGGAGATCGTGAAGACGCCCACGTACACGAGCGCCGTCAACACGAACTGCGACCGGTCGCGCTGTTCGATCGAGGTCATGAAGTCGCGGCCGACATAGCTGTTCGCGACGTTCATCGCGCTGATCCCGAGCATCAGCACGACGAGCGAAACCGACAGCCGCACGGCGTGCTTGCCGACGTCCGAGGCCGCGAACGCCGCGATGGTCTGCCTCACCCAGCCGAGCCGGTCGAGCGGGATCCGTTCAGCGGTCATCTTCTCGCGCACCGGCGCGCCTCCGGCTCCGACCCTTCTCTTCGTCCATCCGGCGCTCGGCCTTGTCCCGGCGCGGGCGCCCCCCGCGCGCCGTCCGACTCGGAGCATAGGCGAGGCGGGCCGGATACTCTCCCGCGCGCACGACATGTCGATCCTGCGCCGCCTGCCGTTTCGCCCCGCCCCGGCCCTCGCGCTCGCGCTGTTGTTCGCGCCCGCGGCATCTCCCGCGCAGGTGAAGCCGCTCTCGACCGCCGTCATCAAGAGTTCCACGGGCATGTGCCTGAAGGGCAAGACCTGTCACCGGGACCAGGCCGGCGTCTGGGTTCCCCCGACGAAGATCGCGATCCTGGCGGTGTCGCTCGCAGAGCAGACCGATCTCGCGCTCTACGTGGACATCGAGGTCAGCACGCGGCCCGCGATGTACATGTGCTCCGGAACCGACTCGCAGGGCTGCATCTCGCGCGCGAAATACACGGGCCCCGGCTTGTTCTCCTACGGCGCGACGTCGGGCAGCACGTATCTCGGCTCGAACATGACCAATACCTACACGGCGTTTCCGGACGGCTACGGGATCATCGTCGAGAAGGGGACCCCGATCTACGTCCACCTCGACGCGCGCAACGGGAGCCTGATCGACGTGGTGATCGACCAGGACGCGTGGCTCTACTACGTTCCGGTGAAGTGAGGATCAGAACACGGCGCCGAAGGTCAGGTAGACGCCCTGCAGGTCGAAGTCGTAGTAGTCGGTCGAAGAGAGCGACCGGGCGACGTCGTCCACGAATGCGATCCGCGAGAGTCCGTTCAGATAGCTGTCGATCTGGTAGCCCACGCCAAACGTGGCCGCGATCCGATGGGCCAGCGGAACGGCGTAGTCGACGCCGACCCGCGCGTGGATCGCCGTGAGCACGCGCGAGGTCTCTTCGTCGTCCACCGAGAAGACGGGGGCGCCGGCGAGCGCATTGCCCGCGCGCGTGTGGGTCTCGCTGAGCAGGAGCCCGATCGACGACCCCGCGGAGAGCGTGAACCCACCCGGGATCCCGAACGGCTGGGGAATCTGGTATCCGAGCCCGAGGCCCACCTCCGGGCCGATCCCCCACGTGCGCGAAGCCGCCGTGACGCGGCCGAACCGGCTCGCACCCGTTCGATGTACGCGTAGTCCTCGCCGATCCGGAAGTCCGCCCACTCGAAACCGAGCTGCAGTCCCACGTCGAGGCCCGAGACGTGCCACGGCTGGGTGCCGTGCAGGTCGATCTTCTGGTACTGCGCGTCGATCTCCGCGGACGCGGTTCCGGCGTACCCGCCCGTGTTCCCCCCGAACGTGAATGTGAAGTTGGGCGAACCCCGGGTCGCCCAGAGGAAGTTCCCGGCCACCGATTCCGAGGCGTTCTCGTCGAAGCGCGTGTAGCTGAGCTCCACTGCGCGGCCCGTCTCCGGGAACTCGTAGCCGGCCCCGATCCGGAACGCGGGCTCGTACTCGAAGTCGTCGTTCACGCGCTGCCCGGACGGGGCGTTCGGGAACGTTCCCGCCGCAGGCGAGCGGATTGCGAAGTAGGTGTCGTCGAGCGTGGGCTTCAGGAACAAGAGCTCGCCGAACAGCGAGATGCCGCCCGGGGCCACACCCGACGAGGGCGCCACGGGCGCGGCCGGCGGGGGGGTGGGAGCGGGCGCCGGCGGCGTGGCCGGGACGGGCGCCGCGGGCTCGTCGGGGGCGCCCTCCTCGAACGGCGGCTTCTCGGGAACGTCCTGCTGGGCCCGGGCCACGCCTCCCAATACAGAGACCCAGACACAGACCCCCATCCCCACCACGCCGAGGGCGCAGCTCCAGCGCTTCATCGGGCTCCTCCACAGGAGTGTTTCGGGACGCGGCAAACCAGTGGAGGAGAGGCGGTTCGCGCGGGACGATAGTGCGCGCGCAGAGAGAATCCCAGAGCCGACGGGCGCCCCACGTGAATTTCAGCGCAACGCCTTTCGCTCGATACGCACGAACGTGGCGGTGTAGTCGCAGCCGGCCCGGTGCACCACGGCGCGCTCACCGGCCTCCGGGTGGAGGAAGCGCGCCTCGTGCAGGTCGCGCAGCACGTTCTCGGGCGACACTTCGAGTGCGCGCCCGAGCTTGCTCTCGGTCTCCACCTCGAGCCCGCGCTGCACCGCGGAGAAGATCCGCGCGCCGAACTCGTTGAACCCGACCACCACGAGGCGATCCGCGCGCCGCTCGGCGAGCAGCTCGAGGCCGAGGTCCACCCCGTCGCCGGCGATCCGCACGCGCTCGCGTAGCCGGAAGTCGCCGCCGGGAATGTCCGCAGTGGAGAGCAACGGACCGTCGCAATCGGGAATCCGCGGCAGGCGTGAGAGCGGCATCGCCGCGCAACCGAACAGCAGCGCGGTGACCGCCGCGCGTCGCGCGGCGTACTTCACGGCACGCGCTCCGCGCGCGGCAGCAGCAGGAGCGTCACGGGCGCGAGCGCGAAAGAGAGCAGGATCCCGAGGCCCGTGGTGGCGCCCATCGCGCGCAGCGCGGCGTGCTGCGAGATCGCGAGCGTGCCGAACACGAATACCGTGGTGATGCAGGAGAGGAAGAGCGAGAAGAGGGTGCCGTCGAGCTCCTTGCGGTCGCGCGCGCTGTCGACGATGAACACGCCGTAGTCGACGCCCATGCCCATCACCATCACGAGGCTCGTCACGTGCAGCAGGTTCATCGGCGCGCCGACGGCCGCGAACACCGCCACCACAGCGCCTCCGACGAGCAGCGAGGGCAGGAACGCCGCGAGCGCGGGTCGCAGGCGCCGGTAGTACAGCGCGAGCACGAGCACGACCAGGCCGCTGCCGACGCCCATCTGGTCGATCGTGGTAACGCGAAACTGGCGGTAGATCGCGTTCATGAACGTCTTCTGATCGAAGACGTGGACGTGTTCGAGGCCCGCGAGCACGGCTTCGAGCTGCTCGGGCTCGGCCGCGCCGCGCAGATAGGTGACCGCGGCCGCGCGGTCGCCCAGGTCGAGCAGGAGCGGCGCGACGAGGTCGGAGAGCGGCGAGGCGCGCAGCGCCGCGGCGTCGAGCGGATCGGGTGCGGGCTCCGCGAGCGCAGCTCGGAACGGCGCGAGCGCCTCGGGGCGGAAGCCCTCGGCCGCGAATGCGGTCTCCACGCGGTCGGCGAGATCGGGAATCGACGCGAGCGCGCGCAGGTTGCGAAGCTGGAGCTCGCGCGACCAGAGCAGCGCGTGCAGCGAGCGGAACTCGCCCACCTGCCCCGCCGCGTGCGCGTCCGCGAGCCTCGCCGCCACCGCGTCGTTGCGCGCGACCGCCTCGTCGGCGTCGGCGCCGAGCGCGAAGATCACGCGGCCGGCATCCTCTCGCGCCACGCGCGCGCGCACGCGGTCCTCTTCCGCGCGCAGCCGCGGGTCGAGCGACATCAGGTGCGTCAGGTCGTCGTCGAAGCGCAGGCGCGGCGCGAACGCCGCGGACACCGCGATGCAGGCGAGCGTCGCGGCCGTGAGCACGGCCGGGTGCACGGCGAGCCAGCGGACACCGTCGCCGAACGCGGCGGACACGCGCGTGGCGAGCGGTGGCGCGCTCCTCTCCCCGAGCGCGCCCGAGAGAAATGCCGGCAGGATGGAGAGCGTCACGAACAGAGACGCGCCGATCCCCACGGTGGAGAAGAAGCCGATCTCGCGAAACCCCGGGAACGAGGTCAGCGCGAGCCCGACGAAGCTGGCCATCGTGGTGAGCCCGCCCACCAGCACGGACGCGCGCAGCCGCCGCACCAGCGCGCGGATCGGAACCTCCGGGTCGAGCGCGTGGTGGTCGAGCACGTGGATCGAGTAGTCGATCGCGACGCCGATCAGGCAGGCGCCGAACGCCATCGTCACGCCGTCGATCCGCCCGAACGCGAGCCGCGTGACGACGGTTCCGACGACGATCCCCGACACCGCGGGCAGCACGACGAGCACGAAGAAGCGCAACGAGCGCAGGAAGGCCAGGAACACCACCGCGACGCCGAGCGACGACACCGCCACGATCCAGTGCACGTCGCGCCGGATGCCCGCCTCAGCCGCCACGGCGAACCGGTTCGCGCCGCTCTTCTCGAGCGTGAGCGGAACCGGGCTCGCCGCGGCGATCTCCGCGAACGCGGCGTCGATCTCCGCGAGCAGGAGCGCCTGCGGCTCGGAGTCGAACGCCGAGTGGTGCGTGGTGAGGAACAGCACCGCGAACCGGCGGTCGGGCGTGACGAAGCAGCCCTGGTAGACGTCCAGCGGCGGCCGCTGGCTCGAGAGGCGCCCGACCAGGCGCTCGAACGCGCCGATCGGATCGGTGGCCGCGAGGCGCTTGGTGAGCGTCGCGGTCGGCAGCGCGAGGCTCGCGCGGACGTCGCGCGCGCGCTGCGCCAGCGCGGCGGGCGAGGCGAGCGCGGGGATCTCGCGCTCCGGGTCCTCCGAAAGGAATGCGTGGCGGCGCGGGAAGTAGAGGCGATAGGCCTCCTCGAGCTGCTCGGGATCGACGCCGCTGCGCACGCTCGCGAGCTCGGGATCGCCGCGCAGCCGGTCGCCGAGCGCGCGCGCCGCGGCGACCGCCGCGTCGGGGTCGTCCGCTCCGACCGTCAGGATCATCGTGCGCGTGAGCTCGCTGTCGGCGAGGAGCGAGGCGAGCGAGGCCAGCTCGACGTCGCTCTGGTCGGGCATGAAGCGGCTGATGTCGGTGGAGAGGTCGACGTGTGCGACCGCCCACGCGGCGAGTGCGGCGAGCGAGGCCAGGAACAGCCAGCGGATCGCGCGATCGCTCATCGCTTCGGAGCGGGCGGCTCCGAGAAGATCCGCGCGAGCTCCTCGTCGCTGAATGCGCGGTCGGTGCGCACCTCGTCGAACCAGGTGGTGGTGCGGTCGCCGCCCGCTTCGACCAGCTCCATGCGGTCGAGCGCGCGGCCGCGCCCCTCGAGCGTCACGCGCTCGATGAAGTCGGACAGCGGCTTGCCGCGCGGCCGCAGCTCGAGCCGCCAGCCGTGCGCGTCGGCGCTGAACCGCGGGTCATAGCGCTTGCGCAGCGCGCCGAGGTCGCCGTTGAACAGCACGATGAAGTTGGAGACGTACTCGCGCGCGATCGGGCTCGCGGAGAGATCGACGGTCTCGCTGCCCGCGGCATCGCGAAAGCTGAATCGATCGCCGTCGATCACGAGCCGCGTCGCGCTCGGCTCGCTCGTCTCGCGGCTGAGCCGATCGGGCGGCACGAAGTAGAGCGTGCCGCGCGACTCGAGCGGCTCGGAGAGCAGCGCGAGCTGCTTCTGCTCGCGGAATTTCGCCACGACGCCCGGCGCGCCCGCCATTCCCTGCATCAGCGCCTCGAGCGTCGGGGGCTGCGTGGAATCGCGCGGCGCGCCCGAAATGCCCGAGGCCGGGAGCGCGAGCACCACCGCTGCGAGCAGCGCCCGCCGTCGGTGTGACGCCCTGTTCCGCCGCAAAACGGGCCGGATTCTAACGCGACGACCCCGCTCCGCCCGGCGTCACTCGATTGCGACGGAGATTCGGCCGGTGATAGTATTGCGCGGACAAGTGGCTACCTTCATTCAGGAAAATGGAATTCGCGAGGAAATCGGGGAGACTGGACGCGCGCGCGGCGCGCGGGCGGCTACCGGCACCCCGTTCCGCCCCTACCGGGTCGCGCTGCGCGCGCTCGGCTTCGCGAGCTTCGGGGTCGTCTCGCTGACGCTCGGGCTCGTCGTGCTGCCGTTGCAACGGCTCGCGGGGCGGTGGCGCCAGCGCGGTGAGAGCGCCGAGATCCGCGCACAGCGCGCGATCCACCGCGGCATGCGCCTGTGGGTGCGGTTCGGGAACCTGTCGGGATTCGCGAAGGTGTCGGTGCACGGCGTCGACGCGCTGCGCTCGGGCCCAGTCGTGATCGTGGCGAATCACCCGTCGCTGATCGACACGCCGATCCTGCTCAGCGTCCTGCCGCAGGCCGACCTGATCGTGAACACGGCCTGGGGCGACAACCCGTTCCTGCGACACTGCGTCGACGGCGCGGGGTATCTGCGCGCGGAACGCGGCGCGGTGATGGTGCGCCATGCGATCGAGCGGCTGCGCGCCGGCCGAACCCTGCTCGTGTATCCCGAAGGCTCGCGCACGCCGCCCGAAGGACTGCGCGCGTTCGAACGCGGCGCCGCACAGATCGCTCTGCTCGCGGGGTGCCAGATCGTCCCCGTCGTGATCTGCGCGGATCCGCGCGCGCTGATGAAGGGCCAGCCGTTCGCCGACGTGCCGGAGCAGTGTCCCGAGTGGCGCGTCGAGGTGGGCCCGCCGATCCACCCCGCCGACTATCTGCGCCGCGGGGAGGGGAGCTCGGCCGCGGCCCGGCGCATCACCGCCGCGCTCCAGGAATATTTCGAGAAGAGGTGGGAACGTGGCATCCGCTAATGGACTCGAGGCCGAGATCAAGGCGCTGATCGTCGAGGCGCTCGCACTCGAGGACGTGCAGCCCGAGGAGATCGAGACGGAGGCGCCGCTGTTCGTCGAGGGGCTGGGGCTCGACTCGATCGACGCCCTCGAGCTCGCGATGGCGCTCGAGGAGCGCTACGGGGTCGCGATCGAGGACGATCCGGAACGCAACCAGAAGATCTTCGCTTCCGTCTCGAGCCTGGCTGCGTTCGTGGCCGATCAGCGCGCGGGGGTCGAGCGCGCAAACGCCTAGCGCGGAGGGCGGTACGATCCCGGTGACGAGGCTCTCGCGGTGGTTCGAAGCGCCGCGCGGCGACGTGTCGGTCGCGTTCGGCCGCGAGGGCGAGCGCAGCGCCGCGGATCTGCGGTGCGGCGTCGGCGCGCTCGCTCGCCAGCTGGCGCCCGCGCGAAGCCGCGATCTGCTGCTGCATTGCGACGACGCCTACGCGTTCGCGGTCGGGCTGCTCGCGATCGCGAGCGCGGGTGCGCGCGCAGTGCTCGCGCCCTCGCGCCAGCCCGGCCTGCTGCGCGAGCTCGCCCCGGAGGTCCACGGCGCGGTGATGGACGGGGACGTCCCCGAGGCCCTCGCCGGACTGCCGTGCTGGCACCCGCTCGAGCGAGCTGAGTGGAGTGTGTCGGCCGCGTGGGATCCAGGACCGCTCGACCGCGATGCACCGCTCGCGGTGATGTTCACCTCGGGTACGACCGGCGAGGGACGGCGCATCGAGAAGGCGGTGCGCCACCTCGAGGACGAGGTGGCGGTGCTCGAGGAGCGCTTCGGCGCGCAGCTCGGGCCCGACGCGCGCATCCTGGCCACCGTCGCGCCCCAGCACCTCTACGGCCTGCTGTTCCGCGTGCTCTGGCCGCTCGCGAGCGGCCGCCCGTTCCTGCGCAGCGCGGTGCTCCACCCCGAGGAGCTCGCTCCGCATTCGGGCGGCGACGCTCCCTTCGCGGTGGTGACGACACCCGTCACGCTGCGCCATCTCGTCGAGCGCGGGGAGCTCTCGCGCCGGAGCGCAGGCTGCCGCGCGGTGTTCTCGTCGGGCGGGCCGCTCGCGGCCGATCTCGCCCGGCGCGCGGCGGAGGCGCTCGGCTGCACCCCGTTCGAGGTGTACGGCTCGACTGAGACGGGCGGCGTCGCCGTGCGGCAGCAGCGGCGCGGCGGCGAGCCGTGGCAGCTCCTGCGCGGCGTCGAGGCCACCGTCGATCGCGCGACGGGCTGCCTCGCGGTGGCGTCGCCGTTCGTGAGCGCACCTGACGGCGAGCGCTTTGCGACCGCGGACCGGGTCGCCTTCACCGACACCGGAGAGTTTCACCTGCTCGGGCGCGCCGACCGCGTGATCAAAATCGGCGAGAAGCGCCTCTCGCTGCCGGACATGGAGGCGCACCTGCGCGTGCATCCCGCGGTGGCCGATGCGGCGTTGCTCGCACTCGAGAAGGGCGCGGGCGAGCCTCGCGTGGCGGCGGTGGTGGTGCCCACGGCCGCGGCCTGGGACACCGTGGCGGCCGACGGGCGCCGCGCACTCGCGAAGACCCTCACCGAGCACCTCGCCGCGTACTTCGACCGCGTCCTGCTGCCGCGCGCGTGGCGCTTCATGGCCGCGCTCCCGATCAACGCGCAGGGGAAGTCGACGCAGGGCGCCCTGCGCGCGCTGTTCGCGGCCGAGTCGCCGCCCGACGCTCCCGAGCGACTCGCCACCGCGCGATCCGAGCGCGCGCTGGAAGCGCGCGTGCGCATCCCATGGGACCTCGCCTGTCTCGACGGGCACTTCGCGGGCGCTCCCGTGGTGGCCGGCGCCGCGCAGCTCCACTTCGCGATGGCCGCGCTCGAGGAGCTGATCGGGGCGCCGCCTGCGCTCGCCTCCCTCGAAGCGCTCAAGTTCCACGACGTGCTGCTCCCGGGACAGGAGGTGGCGCTGCGCGTCGAGCGCGAGGGCGAGCTGCGCTTCCGCTTCTCGCTCGCCGACGCCGACCGCCCGGAGCGCCTGTTCGCGAGCGGGCGCGGCACCCTGGAGCAAGGAGGTCGACGAAGTCGACCCGGCAAGGATGGCCGATGAGGATCTGCGCACGGATATGAGCGCGGAATTCCCGCCGATCGCCGAGCTCCTGCCGCAGGCGGGCGCGATGCGCCTGCTCGAGCGCGTCCTCGCGCACGGCGATGATGGAACGCGCTGCGGCGTGAATCCGTCGCAGAGCGCGCTATTTCGAGACGCCAGCGGCCGCGTGCCCGCGTGGGTGGCGCTCGAGTACATGGCGCAGTGCGCGGCCGCCGACGGCGGCCTGCGACGGCGCGCGCGCGGCGAGACGCCCGCTCCCGCACTGCTGATCGGGTCGCGCCACATCGCGTTCCGTTGTACGGGCTTCGACTCCAGGCAGCGCCTCGAAGTGACGGCGCGCCACGCGGCGGGCCGCCGCGAGCTGCTCGCCTTCGACTGTGCGGTATTCGACGCGCGCGGCGGCGAGGCGCTCGCCGAGGGCAGGATTCACGTGCTGCCCGGGCGGCACGGCCAGACGAGGTTCTCTCGATGAGCGCGAGGCGCGTGCTGGTGACGGGAGCGAGCCGCGGGATCGGCCGCGCGGTAGCCCTCGCGCTCGCACCCGCCGGCTTCTCGCTCGCACTGCACTACCGCAGCCAGCACGACGCCGCGCAGAAGGTCGCCGACGAGGTGCGCGCGCTCGGCGCCGACGCGACGGTCCTGTGCTGCGACGTCGCCGACCGCGAGACGTGCCGCGCCGAGCTCGCGCGCGAGATCGCCGAGCGCGGCCCGTTCTGGGGCGCGGTCCACAACGCGGGCGTGCGCTCCGATGCGGCGTTCCCCTCGCTCAAGGGCGAGGACTGGGACCGCGTGCTGCGCACGAACCTCGACGGCTTCTACAACGCGCTGCACCCGATCGTGATGCCGATGGTGCGCGCGCACGACGGGGGGCGGATCGTGGCGATCTCGTCGGTCGCGGGGATCGCGGGCAACCGCGGCCAGGTGAACTACGCCGCGTCCAAGGCGGGCCTGATCGGCGCGGTGAAGTCGCTCGCGCAGGAGCTCGCGAAGCGCGCGATCACCGTGAACTGCGTCGCGCCCGGGCTGATCGAGACCGACATGGTCGGGGCGGAGGCCGCCGAGGCGCTGCTGCCGCAGATCCCGATGCGGCGGCTGGGCCGGCCCGAAGAGGTGGCGGCCGTGGTGGCGTTTCTCTTCTCCGAGGGCGCGTCCTATGTTACGGGCCAGGTGATCTCGGTGAACGGAGGGATGCTGTGAAGCGAGCCGCGCAGCCCGACGTCGCGATCGTCGGGGGCGGCATCGCGGGCGCGCTGCTCGCGCGCCAGCTGCGCGCGCGGCTGCCCGATCTGCGCATCACCGTATTCGAGCGCGGCAGCGGCGGGTCGTTCAAGGTCGGCGAGTCGACCGTCGAGATCGCGGCCCACTACCTCGTGCGGCGCCAGGGCCTCGCGCAGTACCTCTACGAACACCACCTGCCGAAGAACGGCATCCGCTATTTCTTCGACGGCCCGGAGCGGGACGTGCCGCTCACCGAGATGAGCGAGCTCGGAACGATCAACCTGCCGTTCCACGCCGCGTTCCAGCTCGACCGCGCGCGGCTCGAGGCCGACCTGATCGAGATGTGCCGCGGCGAGGGGATCGAAGTGCGGATCGGCGCGCGCGTGACGGAGATCGCGCTCGGCGCGGGCCGCAAGCGTCACGAGCTCTGCATCGAGAGCCCAGCCGGCGGCGAGCGCGTGCGGCCGCGCTGGGTGATCGACGCCGCGGGCCGGCAGGGCACGCTCGCGCGCCAGCTCGGGCTGCGCGAGCCCGAGCCACAGCATCAGATCGGCGCCGTCTGGGGCCGCTTCGAGGGGCTCGCCGACGTCGACCGCATGGGCGACGAGGCGTTCCGCGGCCGCGTGCGGCATACCACGCGCGGGCTCTCGACGATCCACTTCCTCTACCCGGGCTACTGGGTGTGGCTGATCCGGCTGCGCGGCGGGCTCACGAGCGTGGGCGTGGTGGGGACTCCCGCGCGCGACCGCGCGGTGCGCAGCCCGGAGGGCTTCCGTGCGTTCCTCGACGAGCACGGGGCCCTGCGCGAGATCCTCGCCGAAGCGAAGGTGATCGATCACGGGAGCTTCGCGCGGATCGCCTACGGCACGAAGCGTTTCCTCGGGCACGGGCGATGGGCGCTCGTGGGCGAGGGAGCGAGCGCCACTGATCCGCTCTACAGCCCCGGACTCGACTTCGTCGCTCTCGAGTGCGACTTCATCACCGACATCGTGGCGCGCGAGGCCGACGGCGAGCCGGACGGCGAGCTCGCGAAGCGGATCGACCTCTACGACCGCTTCCTCGAGTTCCGACACCAGGCGGTGATGCGCCTGTACCGCGGCCTGTACGGGATGATCGGCTCGTACGAGCTGATGCGCCTGAAGTGGGACTTCGACATCGCGTCGTATCACAACCTCTGGGTCGCGCCGTTCATGACCGACCAGCACCTCGACGAGGCCTGGCTGCGCCGCCAGCTGCGCCTGCGCGGCCTCGTGCTGCGCGCGATGGAGAACTTCGCGGACCTGTTCGGGCGCGCCGAGGAGTCACTGCGCGAGCGCAAGGCCTACTACCGGCGCAACCGCGGCGTCTTCTCCTACGGGCTCGAGAACATCGACTTCCTGCCGCAGATCGGCCTGCCGCGCTCGCAGAAGGAGACACTCGAGCAGGCGGAGCGCACGTTCAACATCGTGCGGCGCGACGGGCTCGCGCTCGCGGGCGAGGACGCCGGGCCGGACTGGCCGCTGCGGTCGTTCGTGACGCGACCGCTTGTCTGACCCGCCCGTCTACACCGCGCAGCCGCCGCGCAGCCGCCCGCCGCCCGCCCTCGTCACGGCGGTCGGCGTCGGCGCGCTGCTCGCCACGCTGTATCCGCCCGCGGCGGAGCGCGCGCTCGCGGTGTACGGCGTGCGCGGCGTGGCCGTGGTGCTGCTGGCGATGGGGCTCGCCTCGCTGATCGCCTGGCAATTCTTCGGGACCGCGCGCGTTCCGATCTTCCTGCGCGCGGCGCTGCTCGTGTTGCCCGGGGCCGCTGCGGTCACGGGAGACGCGCTGTTCCTGCGCCTCGTGCCCGCGGCGATCCAGGCGCTGATCGCGGCGCTGTTCGTCGTGTCGCTGCGCGGCGGCGGGTCGCTGTTCTACGACGCGGCGCGCAGCCTGCACCCGTACGCGCCCGACTTCATCGCGCCCTACTGCCGCAAGTCGACGATCGTGTTCGCGGGCATCTTCGCGCTGCTCGCGGTGGTGGCCGGAGGGCTCGCCTTCCACCCGCCCGCGTCGGGCTGGGGCTCCGCGAGCGGTCTCTGGATCTGGACGCCGGTGATCGCCGCGTCGCTCGTCGACTGGGCCGTGCGCAAGTGGTGGTTCCGCTATTTCGGCCCGGGTCCGCTCGACCAGCTGCTCAAGCGCCTCTTGCCGCCCGAGAACACCGCTGCGGGCCGCCGCTCGCTCGAGTACATCCGGCGCATGCGCGCGCAGCTCGGGATGCCGCCGCCGTAATCGATCGATCACTCATGCGCGAATTCCGGCGACCGGAGGGATCTCATCCCGCTACTCTTGGCGGGCTTCTGCTGCCCCAACGCGCTCGTCAGCGTGACGCCGAGCGTGACCGTGTGTCGGATGTTGGTGGGATCGAAGGGCTGGATCGAGCTCTGAACGCTCGGATACAGGTTGGTTCCGTCGAGGTAGTACTGGAACCGGTACGCCACGAGCACCCGCAACCCCTCCACGATCCACCGCCCGACCTCGAGATCGGCGCCGTAGACGTCCGAATCGATCTTCGAGTACCGGTCCACCAGGTCGAGCTCCGGTGAGCCGCCCGCGCTGTAGTGCGACGAGCCGCGCGTGAACGAGCCCGACGCAGTCGCGTCGGTCAGCGGGTCGATCTGCACGTGCGTGCCGACCACGACGCTCCAGTGCTCGTCGCGGTAGTCGGTGTCGCCCGCGTTGCGGAAGGTGACGGGCGCGAAGGGCTGCACATAGCGCTGGAGGCTCGAGAGCGCGAGCTCGTAGTCCTGGGCGTCCTGCGACACGAAGGACGACGCGAACAGTCCCACCCGATCCCAGGGCTGGGCATTGGCCGTGAGTCCGACGAGCCAGTCCAAGCGGTCGAAGTGCCGGCGGAGATCCGGGCCGGCCGGCGGCGTGCCGACGCCGCCGCCGCCCACCATCTCCTGGCCGCGATTGTGTCCGTGGCCGCCGCGCGCGGTCAGCGAGACCACGACGGAGCGCTCGACGGGCAGGGTCCAGGAGGCGCGAAGCCTGCCGTACGCGTAGTCGTCGAGATCGGTCACGTACGCGATGTCCGGCGCCGTGCGATAGCCGAGCTCGCCGCTCACGCCGACGCGGCGCAACGGCCGGAGCTGGGTCCGGGCGTAGACCGTATAGGACTGGCTGTCGTCCTGAACGAGCGAGTTCACCGGGAGGATCGCCGCGTTGCACGGCAGCGCCGGGCAGAACGGGAAGACGAAGTCGCGATCGCGGTCGATCCAATCGACGCGTCCCCCGAGCGCCGCGAGGTTGCCGGCGTCGAAGCGGTAGACGCCCTCGATGCCGCTGTGGATCCGCTGCCAGCGGTGGATGAATTCGTCCACCTGGGTGCCGTTCTCGGTGTTGAACAGCGCCGTGTGGCGATCGATGCGGTTGTCGCGCTGGTCGAACTTGAAGAACGCGTTCGCGCTCAGCGCGCCCACGAGCGCGACGTCCGCGGTGACGTTCCCCGAGTAGTAGTAGAGGCGATTGGTGTCCAGGCCAGCCTGCTCTTCGAGAGGCGTGAAGTTGCCGGCTTGCTCGAGCAGGGAGAGCTGGAGACCGCCCTCGATCACCGCGCGCTGGCCGAGGAGGCTGCGGAACCGCGCGGTGCTGGTGTAGCGATCCGTGTCTGGCACGAAACCGATCGTGTTGGCGGTGGCTGGGACGGCGCCGCCGAGCATCCCCTGGAGGATCGGCGTCTCGCTGTCCCGGAAGCGCTGATAGTCGAAGCCGAAGCCCAGCGTGAACAAGCCCCCGGGCGCCGCGAGCACGCCACCCCCCACGTTGGCCACTTTCTGGTCGTGGTCCTGGGCGAGCCCGATCCACTGGTTGGTCGGGTCGATCAGGAAGCGGAGCTGGCGATCGCCCTGCCGCGCCTCGTAGCCGCCGCGCAGCGAGAGCTCGGGCGAGCCCATCTTGCGGAGATCGGCGCTCTCGAGCAGCTCGTCGACGCGCGTGCGCACCTCGCCGCCGACACCCGTGCGGTCCCAGTTGAAGCGGCGATGGGGGCCGCTCCGGTCGTCGAACAACAGACCGTCGACGGTGTTCGGGAAGACGCGCAGGTCCTCGGTCCGCATGCGGCGGTAGGACACGTCCACGTCGACCCCGGGCACCCGGCCGAGCAGCAGCGCGCGCTGGTTGAAGAAGGGATCCGCGATCTCCGAGCCCGAGACGCCGAGGTTCGAGCTGGGGCTCTCCAGGCGGAACCGGAGCCGCGGCGTGTCGCCCGGGGCGAGCAGGTCGAGCGATGCGTCGCGCACGCCGATCTCGAACGGGAACGCGCTTCCTTTGTTGGGAACGAATTCGTACTGGTCGAAGAAGCCGGTGACGTGGTCGTGGCCTTCGTCGTCGGAGTTGACCCAGTTCCAGGTAGCGATCGGCGTCAGCGACCACTCGAGCTTCAGATCCTCCGCGCCCTCTGCGCGCGCGCCGGCCTCTTCGGGCTCTTGGGCGGGCGCCGGCGCCGCCAGGAGCAGAGCGGCGATCGCGGTGAATCCGAGCGCGCTCCTGGCGGACATCGCGATCATCGCCGCAGGTGCGGATCCGCGTAGGATCCGTGGACCGCGGAGTGGCAGTCCGAGCAGCGCGTCGAGAACGCGAACGGATCGTGGACGGCGCCCGCCTCGGCGACCGTGTGGCAGGAAATGCACACGCCGGGCTCGTTGGTCTCGAGCAGCGCGCGCGAGCTCGTGCCGTGCGGGGCGTGGCAGTGGCCGCAGTCCTCCGTGACGGGCGGATGCTCGTAGATCCAGGGGCCCGCGTAGTCCTGGTGGCAGCCGCTGCAGCGCGCGGTCGCCGCGCCGAGGGCCACGCGGTTCGCTCCGTGGGGCGCATGACAGTCGGTGCAGGAGAGCATCCCCTCGCGCAGCGGATGGTGCGAGGGCAGCTCGAACGTCGCCGCGACGTCCGGGTGGCAGGCACTACACATCTGCGTGACGCTCGTCGCGTGCGGCGCGACCGCTCGCGCCACCGCGCCCGGCTGCGCGAGGTGCCACGGCTCGCGGCCATGCGCGGAGTGGCAATCGGAGCAGTAGACGCCGGCGCGCTGGTGCTCCGACGTCGTCCAGCCGATCAGCGTGTCGTGTCCCCTGTCGTGACACGCCTGGCAGTCGGCGTTCGCGGGGAAGCGGATGTCCGCCTTGTCCGCGCTGGCCGCGTGCTTGTCGCCCGGCCCGTGGCACGATTCGCACTCCGCGTGGTACTTCGGGGCGGGCGCATGTCCCGCCACCGTGTCGTGACAGGTCGTGCACGTCTCGGCACCGACCTTCTCGCTCGCGCCTTCGACGGCCGCAGAGCGGTGAGTGCGGACGAGATCGCCGGTCGAGAGCGTTGCACAGGCCGCGGCGCCGAGCAGCAGGATCGACCAGCGCGCGCGGCGCGCGCCCCGAGCGGCACTGCGTTCTCGGCCGGCTCCCACTCCGTCCCTGCGTCCTCGCAATCGCTCCCCCTCCGTCCGATCTCCTCCGGTGAGCGGCCGTCAGTTGATATCGGCGTCGAGAGCGTGGAACGATGCGCCGAACAGCTTCATGTGCGTGATCGCCGCCTCGCTGTCGTGGCAGCTCGAGCAGACCGAGGCCACGGGAGAGATGTTGAGATCGTCCGTCGAGGACGCCTTGTCGGCTTCGGTGTCCACGGTCGTCGGCAGGGCGTCGAACGCGTGCTCCGTGCCGTAGGTGCCGGGCCGGTGGCAGGTCTCGCAGTTGCGCCGGTTCCCGATGTAATGGATATGGGAGAAATCGTTCACCGAGTGACCGAATCCGTAGACGATCAGCGGATCGTGGAGATCTGCACCGCTGTGGATCTGGTGGATCATGCGCTTGAGGTCGATCGGCACTTCGGCCTTTCCGTCCACGCCGGTCGTGGGGGGAGCGGGGCGCTGATTGACATCGGTCGCGTTCGCGTTGTGGCAGATCACGCACACCTGCTCGGTGCCGGTGCGGTTGTTGCCGTGGAAGCTCATGCCGTTTCCTGCGGCGTCGTGACAGCCGTTGCACTTCGCGGCGTCCACGACCTGACGGCGCGGCTCCACGCCCGCCGCGCGGCCGGTCCCCAGGCTCGCGAACGAGACGGAGCTCCGGACGGAGATGCGATCCGACAAGATGCCGTCGCCGTTCAGGTCCGCGGCGGGATGACCTTCGAGGGCGACGGCCGCGCTGCCGCTCGTCCCGCTGGGCAGCGTGGCCGTCGTGCGATACAGGCCTCCGCCTAGCGCCGTCACGCTCCCGCCCACATCGAGCGCATTGACGCTGATCGGCTGGGCCGGGTTGCTGCCGCTGCCGGCGTTGGTGTAGTCGCTGGTGGGGAAGCCGACGACGGCCGCGAGCCGACTGGAGCCCGCGGCGCCCGCGCAGCCGGCGATCGCCGGGGCCTTGGGCGGCGACGTGCAGGCCCACTGCGGCGCCGACTCGAGCGTCATGTTCGAGCCGTTGCGGGTCACGTGATAGTCGATCGTGAGCACGCCGCTCGATGACGCATAGCTAACGCTGTCGATCTTGTAGCCGTTGGCGCCGCCTGCGTAGAGCGCGCCCTCCGCGTTCCGCGCGGTGCCGAGGTGGACGGTCTGGATCGGCTGCGGCGCCAGGCCGGGCGGCGGGAACGGACCCGTCGGCGGGTGGCAGACCGCGCAGTTGCCGTTCGTCGTCTGGACGCCGCCCGACCCGTGGTTCGCGCCCGTCGCGAAGTTCACGTCATCGTGGCACGCGCCGCACGCCTGCATCGTCGGCACCATGTACCAGTTGTGCACGTCGGCGCCGGAGCCCGTGTGGCACACGGCGCAGTGGTCGACGTCCTTGGTGAAGGCCACGTGCGAGTAGTCGGACACGACGTTGTTGAAGCCCGAGATCTGGTAGCCATTCGCAAGATTCCGCCCGTAGTGGATCTTGTGGATCATGACCGAGAAGTCGAGGACGTTTCCGGTCTGCGCGTCGGTCGTGAACGGGTTGTGGCAGGTGACGCAGTACTCGACCTCGGTGCGGCCGCCGCCGTGCAAGGCGAGCTTGGTGTCGGATGTGGGCCCGTGACAGTTGTTGCAGGTGGCGGTCTGCACGATGTCCTTGGTGCGGCTCGCCGAGTAGCAGTTCGTGTTCGAGGCTGCGAGGTTCGCGTCGAAGTCGCACCATCCGTCGCCGGCCGGGATGTCGCTGCCCGAGATCTGGATCGCGACGCGCAGCGTGTCGCCGCTCGCGATCGGCGTGATGCCCGCCGGCGCAGTGGCGGGG
>DATFWW010000176.1:0-5312 GCA_035258825.1 Myxococcota bacterium | reverse complement strand
CGTCGCCGCGGATCGAGATCGCGCACTGCGGCAGCGCCTTGCCGCACAGGCCCGGCGCAGGCGCGGGCTCTCCCTCCGCGCGCGTCACCGCCGTGGGCGCCTCGGTCATGCCGTATCCGATCGCCACGTCGGCGCCGAAGCGCTTGCGGTACAGCTCGCGGAACTCCTCGGGACACTCGGCGCCGCCGATCAGCGGCTGCACGAGCGAGGCGAGTTGCTCGGGGCGCACGTCGGGATGCGTGAGCAGATCGTGGATCACGGTCGGCACCCCCGCGAACGTGCAGATCCGCTCGCGCTCCACCCATTCCGCCACGCCCACGGCATCGATGCGGTCCATCGCCACCGAGCACACGCCGTACTGCCACGCCTGCACGGGCCCGAGCACGAACAGGTTCAGGATCGTGAGAGGAAGCACGGTCCCCTGGGCGGCGCCGGTCGGGTAGAGGCCCACCGCGGCGGTCACCGCGCCCGGCAGCAGGATGTTGTGCTGGCTGTGAACCGCGCCCTTCGGCTTGCCCGTGGTGCCGCTCGTGTAGGCGATCGCGGCCGGGCCCCACGCGTCGAGGTCGGCGTCGGGGCGGGTGTCGGGCTGCCGCGCGACGTGCGCGCGCCACTCGTCGCGCGATCCGCCCGGGTCCACTGCCACGCGCGCGCGCAGCGCGCCCAGGTCGGCCGCCCCCGCGAGCTCCACGTGCACGTCGGGCGGCGCCAGCAGTAGTGAGGCGCCCGAGTCGTTCAGGATGTCAACCTTCTCGCGAGGCGCGAGCACGCGGTTGATGCCGACCCACAGCGCGCCGAGCCTCATGCTGGCGAGGAACGCCACGGCGATCGCGACGTCGTTGGGCAGACACGCGGCGACGCGATCGCCCGCCGCGATCCCGAGCGCGCGCAGCGCGTGCGCGGCGCGATTCGCCTCGCGGTCGAGCTCGCGATAGGTGTAGCGGCCGCTCCGGCCGACGAGCGCGGGCCGATCGGGATCGCGCGCGAGCACCGGGTCGAGCACTTCCGCCACGGTCTGCGGGCGGTCTGGAATTTCCGGCCGCGCAGTGGGCGCGTTCAATCCGTGGGCTGCGTAGTCGAACATGATTCGCCCGTATACTACGCGCCGGATTGGAGGTACTGCACATGAAGGTCGACGGCGCATTGATCGGGACGGATCTCGCGGCCGTGCCCGCGCGCGCGCGCGCACTCGAGGCCGCCGGCTACGACGGCGGCGTGTCTGCGGAGATCTCGAGCGATCCGTTCCTGCCGCTCGCGATCGCGGCCGAGCACACCACGCGGCTCGAGCTCTTGACCTCGATCGCCGTCGCCTTCGCGCGCAACCCCATGCTGCTCGCGAACGTCGGCCACGATCTGAACGCGTTCTCGAAGGGGCGCTTCATCCTCGGGCTCGGTTCGCAGATCCGCCCGCACATCGCCAAGCGCTTCAGCATGCCGTGGAGCCGGCCCGCCGCGCGCATGCGCGAGTTCATCCTCGCGATGCGCGCGATCTGGGATTGCTGGTACGCGGGCAAGCCCCTCGACTTCCGCGGCGAGTTCTACACGCACACGCTGATGACGCCGATGTTCACGCCGGCCAACACGAGCTACGGGCCGCCGCGCGTTTTCCTCGCCGCGGTCGGGCCGCAGATGGCCGAGGTGGCCGGCGAGGTGGCGGATGGCCTCATCGCGCACGCGTTCACCACCGAGCGGTACGTGCGCGAAGTGACGCTGCCCGCGGTGGAGCGCGGCCTCGCGCGCGCGGGACGGCGACGCGCCGACTTCCAGGTCACCTGCCCCGTGTTCGTGGTGACCGGTCGCGACGCGGCGAGCCGCGCGGCCAGCCGCAGCGCCGTGTGCAAGCAGATCGCGTTCTACGGCTCGACGCCGGCCTATCGCCCCGTGCTCGAGTCGGTCGGCCGGGGCGAGCTCCAGCCCGAGCTCAACCGCCTGTCCAAGGCGGGGCAGTGGGACGAGATGGGACGGCGGATCGACGACGACCTGCTCGGCGCGATCGCCGTGGTGGGCGAGCCGCTCGAGATCGCGGCGCAGATCGCACGGCGCTACGGCGGGCTGTTCGATCGCCTGCTCGGCACCGTGCCGCCGGGCGACCCGAACGAGATCGTGCGGCTGCGCGAGCTGCAAGCGATCTGATGCGCCGCACCAGACCCCGGCTCTTCGCGGTCGGCGCGGCCGCGCTGCTCGTCGCGGGGCCGGTGCCCGCGGACGCCGAAGGCGAGCTCACCGCGCGCGCGATCATGGACAAAGTCGACGCGCGCGACGACGGCGACAACTCGATCGAGGACCTCGAGATGGTGCTGATCGACAAGAGCGGCGCGCAGCGCGTGCGCAAGCTGCGCGCCTACGGCCGCGACGTCGGTCCGGACGAGTATTCGATCCTGTTCTTCCAGGCGCCGGCGGACGTGGAGCGGACCGGCTTCCTCACCTACGACTACAAGGATCCCGCGCGCGACGACGACCAGTGGCTCTACCTGCCCGCCCTCTCGCGCACCAAGCGGATCGCGTCGGCGGACAAGAGCGGGAGCTTCATGGGGTCGGACTTCAGCTACGCCGACATGACAAAGCGCCCGCTCGACCAGTACCGCTACACGCTGATGAAGGAGCTCGACGTCGAAGGCCAGCCCGTGTGGCAGATCGAGGCGGTGCCGATCACCGAGCAGGAGCAGAACGAGACCGGCTACGAGAAGTCGGTGCTGTTCGTGCGCAAGGACAACTTCGTCGTGGTGCGCAGCGTGCACTGGGTGAAGAAGGGCGATCGGCTCAAGTACTTCGAGGTGAAGAAGCTCGAGCAGATCGACGGGATCTGGGTGGCGACCGAGATGGACATGTCCACGCGCAAGGGGGAGGAGACCCTGCACCGGACGGTCCTCTCGGCCAAGAACGTGCGGTTCGGCCAGCCGCTCAAGGAGGATTTCTTCACGGTGCGGCAGCTCGAGAAGGGTCCCTAGCTCGCGTGAAGATGCGCCGCTGGCTCCTCGCGTGCGTGGGAATCGGACTCGCGCTCGGCGCGGGAGCGCGCGCACGCGCAGAAGAAGACCTCGACTCCGTGCTCGGCGGATTCGAGCACCAGGAGCCGGCGCCCGCCGCGGCGGACGCCGGTGCTTCGGACGAGCGCATCTGGGATCTCTCCGGCAGCGTCGAGCTCAGCGGGTCGGTGAACTACCGGTCGCACCATTCCGACACCGGCACCGACTACGCGGGGCTGCAGCGCCTGCGCAACCGCGCCAACCTCCAGCTCGACGTGAACCTGCCAGCCGAGTGGAAGCTGCGCGCCGAGGGCTGGGCGTTCTACGACGCCGCCTACGCAATCAACGGGCGCGGCGACTACACGGGCGCGGTGCGGCGCGAGTACGAGTGGGACGCCCAGGTCGGCGAAGCGTGGGTCGCCGGCGCGCTCGGCGAACACGTCGATCTCGCGGTGGGGCGGCAGGTGGTGGCCTGGGGCCGCTCCGAGACGCTGCGCGTGCTCGACGTGCTGAACCCGCTCGACAACCGCGAGCCGGGGCGCGTCGACCTCGAGGACATCCGGCTCCCCGTCTCGATGGTGAACCTCAAGGGCTATGCGGGCGACTGGTCGGCGGCGCTGATGGCGATCCCGGAGATCCGCTTCGACCAGAATCCGGTGGTCGGCAGCGACTTCTTCCCGGGCGCCGTCGATCTCCCCGAGCGCAAGCCGCACTCGTTCCAGGACACCGAGGTGGCGGGCGCGATCAATGGGATCTTCAGCGGATGGGACGTGTCGTTCCACGGTGCGTGGTTCTGGAACGACCTGCCGCGACCGGACGGCGCGGTGGTGCCCACGCGCCTGGTGCACGACCGGCTCTGGATGGTCGGCAGCGGCGGCAACTACACGCGCGGGCCGTGGCTGCTCAAGACCGAGCTGGCCTATCTCGACGGCCTCGGGTTCTTCGGCACGCACGACAAGAGCCGCTTCGACGCGCTCGTCGGCGCCGAGTACTACGGCATCGCGGACACGACCTTCATCGCCGAGGTCGTGGAGCGGCACCTGTTCGACTACGAGCGCGCGGTGCGGCGCGCGCCGAACTACACGCGCGAGGACGCGCAGGAGATCGCACTGCGCCTTTCGCGCGACTTCTGGAACGACACGCTCCACGCGACGCTCGTGGGAATCGTGCTCGGCTGGGACGCGCGCGACGGCTCGATCGCGCGCTTCGATCTCGACTACGACGTGCTCGACGCGCTCACGGTCGGCGTAGGCCTGCTCCTGTACCAGCGCGGCGACCTCCCGCCGCTCGACGCGTGGGGCGACAACGACCGCGTGATCTTCAACGTGAAGTGGAGCTTCTGACCCCAGGAGGACAGCTTGAGAGTCGCTCCTCGAGGCTTTGAACCAGCGGAGGCCACCCCTTCGACTTCGCTCGCCTGCGGCTCGCTGCGCGCGCAGTTTCGCGGCGCTTGCGGACCTACGGCTGCGCTCGGCGGCGGCGAACCGCGAGGCCGACGAGTCCGAGCGTCACCAGGGCCCGACGCGGGCTCGGGCACCGCCGTGATCGACGTGATGATCGGCGCTCGCCGTTGTTGATGGCACCGACCTGGACGTTGATCGCCCGGATGTCGACCGAGTTGTGCGACCGGCCGAAGCCGTTCATCGGAAACGAGATCACGGCGTTCGCGATCGACAGGGTACGGTGGTCGAGAGGTCGACGACATTGAAGTCTCCGAACTCGGAGCCGATCGTGAGAGCCGCCGGGATCGCGAACGCGGCGATCGACGCGAGGGCCAGAACTACCGGCAGACGGGCTCGCATGACTTCTTTGGGGGCGCAGGTGGGAAGTGAGGCGCTGAGCGACAGCACGGCCGTCCCTTCCCAGGAGCGCGGAGCACCAGAGCAATTCTCGTGCCCGGCCTGCGCAAGGACGGACGGGAGATTGTGCGGTGCGCTAACAACCGTGTCGGGGGCGGGAACTTGCGCACGCGCGCGCGCCGGGGTCGGGCGACCGCTCTTCCCCGAGGATTCGGTCTTCCGGAAATGTTGAAGGTTCGTTCGTCCAAATAATCTCCGGCTATTCAAAAATGGCCCCGGGCCGGACGGCTCGGCGGAGCGGCGGCGCCGGCGAGGCCCTACCCTCTTGCACCCTTCTCCACATCCGGCGAGGAGCCCCGCGTGCCCGACCGCATCGTCGACGAGGAGGTCGCGCTCCACGCGCGGGTGCGGCGGCACCTCGAGCAGCGCAGCGAGAAGCCCCGGGCGGACGAGCGGTCGCTCGAGCGCGAGCTCGAGGGCCTGCGCGAGCAGATCGTGTCGGGTCGCGAGCGCAAGGACGCGCTCGCGCTCACCGATCAATGGCACC
>DATFWW010000175.1:0-5817 GCA_035258825.1 Myxococcota bacterium | reverse complement strand
CCATCGAGGGCAAGTTTCGCGCAGCGGGCCGACGGCGAGCGAAGACCATCGAGGGCAAGTTTCGCGCAGCGGGCCGACGGCGAGCGAAGACCATCGAGGGCAAGTTTCGCGCAGCGAGCCGACGGCGAGCGAAGACCATCGGGTGGGCGAGCGAAGACCAGAAGGCCAGCTCGAGCCAGACGAGGCGAAGGGGAACGATGACACGCAGGGGTAGGCGCCGGAGCGCGGAAGCTCCGGGCCCGAGCGGCTTCCTCGTCGTCGACAAGCCCGCGGGCTGGACGTCGCACGACGTCGTCGACGCCGCGCGCGGCTGGTTCGGCACGCGCCGCGTCGGACACCTCGGCACGCTCGATCCGCTCGCCACTGGCGTGCTGCCGCTCGCGATCCGCGCGGCGACCAAGCTCGTGCCCTACGTGCAGGACCGCGACAAGGGTTATGTGGGCTCGATTTGCCTCGGCCGCGTCACGGACACGCTCGACGCCGAGGGCCGCGTGCTGCGCGAGTACGCGGGCCCGTGGCCCGACGAGGCGCGCGTCGAGCAGGCGATGCAGAGGTACCTCGGGGAGCTCGAGCAGGTTCCGCCGATGTTCTCGGCGGTCAAGAAGGACGGCGTGCCGCTGCACAAGCTCGCGCGCGAGGGCCGCGAGGTGCCGCGCGAGCCGAAGCGCGTGCGCGTGCACCGCTTCGAGCTGCGCAAGTACGATCCGCCGCGGATCGAGATCGCCGTGGAGTGCTCGGGCGGCACCTACGTGCGCGTGCTCGCGGCCGATCTCGGCGACCGGCTCGGCTGCGGCGCACACCTCGCGGACCTGCGCCGCACGCGCAGCGGGCCGTTCACGCTCGACCAGGCCAGCTCGCCCGAGACGCTGCGCGTGGAGGCCGAATCGGGAGAGATCGAGCGGCGCCTCGTGTCGCCCCTCGAGGCGCTCGGCCTGCCCGCACGGCGGCTCACGGCCGACGAGGTGGACCGCGTGGCGCAGGGCTCCGAGATCGCGGCCGGCGGCCCGCCCGAGGTGCCCGGAACGCAGATGGTCGCCCATGACGAGCACGGCCGCGTGATCGGAATCCTCGAACTCCGGCCCGGCCGCCGGCTGCGCCCGCTGCGCGTGCTCGAGCCGTTTGCGGGGCGCCATTAGCTCTGCAAGAATCCCGCATTCCCAAGGGGTTTCGCACAGGCGCCAACCCCGAGACTCATGCACCGACTCCGGTGATCCGACAAAGGAATCGACTTGATCGCCAGCGCACAGAAACGAGCGACCATCGACGCGAATCGCGTCCATGAAGCCGATACCGGGTCGCCCGAAGTGCAGGTGGCGCTCCTGACCGAGAGGATCAACGGCCTCTCTGGGCACTTCGAGGTCCACGTAAAGGACCACCACTCGCGCCGTGGGCTGCTCAAGCTGGTGAGCCAGCGCCGACGCCTCCTGAACTATCTGAGGAGGAACCAGCCCGATCGATATCGGGCACTGATCGAGAAGCTGGGGTTGCGCCGATAGTCGGCAGCGCCCCGCGGCGGTCGCATCCAGCGCGCGCCGCCGACCATGGAGGCAAGCGCCTCCACCATTCCGGGCGACGTGGAGTGCGTCGTCGTGGAATGCGGAAGTCCGTCATACGCGAAGACCTGTGAGCCTCTTCGCGCATTGCCGATTCCGCATTCCCGCGCGTCTCCGAGCGACCTCCCGAACGTCGCCCCAGACACCTGGCCCAGTTGATCGAATTCATCGGGCCGGGAGGAGATGCAAAGGAAAATGCCCAGTTACTGGTTCAAACCCGAATCGGTCACCTTCGAGTTCGGTGGCCGACCCATGACGATCGAGACCGGTCGTCTCGCCAAGCAAGCCGCGGGCGCCGCGCTCGTCACCTACGGCGAGACAGCCGTGCTCGTCACCGCCACGCGCGCCGAGCCGCGGCCCGGGATCGACTTCTTCCCGCTCACCGTCGACTACGTCGAGAAGACCTCGGCAGCCGGGAAGATCCCGGGCGGCTTCTTCAAGCGCGAAGGGCGGCTCTCGGACCGCGAAGTGCTCGTGTCGCGCTTCATCGATCGCTCGATCCGCCCGCTGTTCGCGGACGGCTATCGCGACGAGACGCAGATCATCGCCACCGTGCTCTCGGCCGACGGCGAGACCCGGCCGGACATCCCCGCGTTCATCGGCGCCTCGGCCGCGCTCGCAATCTCGGAGATCCCGTTCCTCGGGCCGATCGCAGCCGTGCGCATGGGACGCGCCGAGGACCGCTGGATCATCAATCCGACTCCCGAAGAGAGCGCCGCGAGCGACATCGATCTCGTGGTCGCCGGCAGCCGCGGTGCGCTCGTGATGGTCGAGGGCGGCGCGAAGCAGGTGCCCGAGCCGGAGATCCTCGCCGGGCTCAAGCGCGCCCACCAGGAGATCGCCGCGGCGATCAGCAGCATCGAGGCGCTCGCGGCCCGCGTGGGCGTGCCGAAGCTCGCCGTGCCGCCGCCCGCCGACCCCAGCGCCCTCGAGGCGCGCGTGCGCGCGCAGGCGGAGGCGCGGCTCGCGCAGGCGATCCAGATCCGCGCCAAACACGAGCGCTATGCGGCGATCGCGGAGGTCGAGAAGGAGGTGGTGGACGGCTTCGTCTCCGCGTTCCGCGATGCCCCGGCGCAGCTCGACACGCTGGCCGCGATCGAGAAGCGCCAGGCCGAGCTGCGCGACCTCTCGGGATCGGTGAAGGAGATCCTGCACGGCCTGCGCTCCGAGCTGATGCGCAACCGGATCCTCGACGACGGCGTGCGGATCGACGGGCGGCGCTCGGACGAGATCCGGCCGATCGCCTGCGAGGTTCGCGCGCTGCCTCGGCCGCACGGCGTCGCGCTGTTCACGCGCGGCGAGACCCAGGCGATGGTGTTCACCACGCTCGGCGGGCAGAGCGACGAGCAGACGATCGACGCATTGACCGAGCGCACCACCAAGCGTTTCTACCTGCACTACAACTTCCCGCCGTTCTCGGTCGGCGAGGCGCGCATGCAGCGCGGGCCGGGCCGGCGCGAGGTGGGCCACGGGAACCTGGCCGAGCGCGCGCTCGCGAAGGTGTTGCCCGATCTCGAGGGCTTCCCGTACACGATCCGCGTCGTGTCCGAGACGCTCGAGTCGAACGGCTCGTCGTCGATGGCGACGATCTGCGGTGGGACGCTCTCGCTGATGGACGCGGGCGTGCCGCTCGTCGCGCCGGTTGCGGGCATCGCGATGGGCCTGATCGAGGAGGGCAGCCGCGTCGCGATCCTGTCGGACATCCTCGGCGACGAGGACCACCTCGGCGACATGGACTTCAAGGTCGCGGGCACGCGCGCGGGGATCACGGCGCTGCAGATGGACATCAAGATCCGCAGCGTCGACTGGACCGTGCTCGAGCGCGCGCTCGAGCAGGCGCGCGTGGGTCGGCTCCACATCCTCGACCGCATGGAGGAGGAGACGAAGAACGAGCTCGTGGAGTTCCGGCCGCGAGCCGAGCTCTCGCGCTATGCGCCGCGCGTGAAAATGATCACGATCAAGCCCGACCGGATCCGCGACGTGATCGGGCCCGGCGGCAAGGTGATCCGCGGCATCCAGGACGCCACGGGCACCAAGATCGACATCGACGATTCGGGCATCGTCACGATCTTCTCGCCGGATACCGCGGCGCTCGAGCTCGCGGAGGGCATGGTCAACGAGCTCACCCAGGAGGCCGAGCTCGACCGCGTCTACCTCGGCAAGGTGAAGCGGATCACGGACTTCGGCGCGTTCGTGGAGATCTTCCCGGGCACCGATGGCCTGATCCACATCAGCCATCTCGCCGAGGGGCGGGTCGAGAAGGTCACGGACGTGGTGAGCGAAGGGGACGAGGTGCTCGCGAAGTGCATCGAGATCGACCCCTCGGGCCGCATCCGGCTCTCGCGCAAGGAGGCGCTGGCGGACGCCGCAGCCGCCGCAGCCGCCGCGTCCTAACCTTACCGGATGAAGTCGCCCGCACCCGTCACCGTCCGGATAACGCGACTGCCGGGTGCGAGGGGTCTGCCGCTGCCCGCGCGCGCCACTCCGGGCGCGGCGGGCTTCGACCTCCACGCCGCACTCGAGCGCGATCTCGTACTCGCGCCGGGCGATCGCGCGCTCGTGCCGACCGGATTCGCGATCGCCGTGCCCGAAGGTCACGAGGCGCAGGTGCGGCCGCGCAGCGGACTCGCGCTGCGCCACGGGCTCGTGCTGCCGAACGCGCCCGGCACGATCGACGCCGACTACCGCGGCGAGCTCTCCGTGATCGTGATGAACGCGGGCCGCGATCCGATCACGCTGCGCCGCGGCGACCGGATCGCGCAGATGGTGATCGCGCCGGTCGCGAGCGCGCGCTTCGTCGAGGTCGAGAGTCTCGACGAGACCGCGCGCGGCGCGGGCGGATTCGGGCATACCGGCAGTGCCCAGAGGAGCCCATCATGAGCGAGCCGTTCCGCGCCCAGAGCGAGCCCGTGCGACCGCGGCCGCCCACGCCGCCGCCGAACGGCGGGCTGCCCAAGCGCGGCCTCTCCGATCTCCAGGCGCGCCTGCTCACCGCCTCGATCCTCGTGCCGTGGGTGTTGTTCGTGATCGCGCAGGGCCGGCTCTGGGTGCTCGGCACCGTGGTGGTCGTGACGCTGCTCGCGCAGCGCGAGTTCTACGGGCTGATCGAGGACAAGGGAGCCCACCCGATCACCGGGTTCGGTCTCGCCGCGGGCGGGGCGCTGCCCGTGGTCGCCTATCTCGGCAACGAGTACCACGTCACCGTGCTGATGACGGTGGGACTGCTCGTGGTGATGATCGCGCAGCTCGGGCGCGCGCAGATCGGCGAGGCGCTCGCGAGCATCTCGGGCACGTTCTTCGGGATCTTCTACGTGGGCTGGCTGCTCTCGCACGCGGTCGTGCTGCGCGAGTTCCACCGCGTGATCGCGATGCGCTACGGCGCCGCGGAGGCGGCCGCGGCGGCGATCGCGCCCGAGTCGGGCGCGTTCCTGCTCACGTTCACGCTCGCCGTGGTGGTGTGGAGCGACGCGGGCGCCTACTTCGCCGGGCGCGCCTACGGCGAGCGCAAGCTCGCTCCGCGGATCAGCCCCGGCAAGACGGTCGAGGGCGCGATCGGCGGCGTGATCGGGGGAACGATCGCGGGCCTCGTGTTCAAGGCGATCTTCGAGATCTGGTGGCCCTCGCTCTCGGCGCTGCTGGGCTGGGGGCTCGCGATCCTGTTCGGCGTGATCCTCTCGGTCGCGGCAATCGTCGGCGACCTGGTCGAGTCGCTGCTCAAGCGCGACGCGCAGGTCAAGGATGCCGGCGCGATGCTGCCGGGGATGGGCGGCGTGCTGGATCGGATCGACTCTCCGCTGATCGCGATCCCCGTGATGTACTACATGATGCTATTCACCGTATTCCTGCGTCTGGGTTGAGGTCCGGGTGAGGAGATGATCGAGCGGTACTCGCGGCCCGAAATGGCTCGGATCTTCTCCGAGGAGGGGAAGTACGCGCGCTGGCTCGAGGTCGAACTCGCCGTGTGCGAGGTGCACGCAGAACGCGGTTTGATCCCGCCCGCGGCGCTCGCGGCGATCCATGCGCGCGCAGAGGTGGATCCAGCGCGCGTCGCCGAGATCGAGGAGCGCGTGCGCCACGACGTGATCGCGTTCACGACAGCGCTCGCCGAGAGGATCGGCCCCGATTCGCGCTACGTGCACTACGGCCTGACGTCGAGCGACGTGCTCGACACCGCGCTCGCGCTCCAGGTCCGCGACGCGGGGCAGATCCTCGCGGCGGGCGTCGAGCGACTGCGCCGCGTGCTCGTGCGGCGCACGCGCGAGTT
>DATFWW010000174.1:0-24424 GCA_035258825.1 Myxococcota bacterium | reverse complement strand
TCTGGCTGCCCGCCGTCATCGTGACCGAGAGCAGCCAGGTCAGCGGCACGATGGTGGTGAACGCGAATGCGGGCCGCTTCGACTTGATCAGGATCGTGGTGGCGAGGGCGAGCGCGGTCGACGCGAGCAGCTGGTTGGCGATCCCGAACAGCGGCCACAGCGAGTTGATCCCGCCGAGCGGATCCACCACGCCCTGGTACAGGAAATAGCCCCAGCCCGCGACGATCAGCCCCGACGCGAGCACGTTCGCGGGCAGCGACGAGGTCTGGCCCAGCGGGCGCCACGCGCTGCCGAGCAGGTCCTGCACCATGAAGCGGCCCACGCGCGTGCCCGCGTCGAGCGTGGTGAGGATGAACAGCGCCTCGAACATGATCGCGAAGTGGTACCAGAGCGCCTTCACCGCCTCGCCGCCGAGCGCGCGCGAGAAGATCTCCGCCATCCCGACGGCAAGGCTCGGCGCGCCGCCCGTGCGCGAGAGCAGCGAGTGCTCGCCGATCGACCGCGTCAGCGCGCCGAGCGCCGCCGGATCCAGTGCGAAGCCCCACCCCGCCACCGCGCTGCTCGCGCTCTCGAGCGTGGTGCCGATCAGCGCGGCCGGCGCGTTGATCGCAAAGTATACGCCGGGCTCCATCACCGCCGCCGAGAGCAGCGCCATGATGCCGACGAAGCTCTCCATCAGCATCGCGCCGTAGCCCACCATCCGCGCGTCGCTCTCGCGGTCGAGCAGCTTCGGGGTGGTGCCGCTCGCGATCAGCGAGTGGAAGCCCGAGATCGCGCCGCACGCGATCGTGATGAAGCAGAACGGGAACAGCTTACCCGCGAACACGGGACCCGTACCGTCGATGAACTGCGTGAGCGCGGGCAGCTTCACGGGCGGGCGGACTGCGAGCAGCCCGACCGCGAGCAGCGCCACCGTGCCGATCTTGACGAACGCCGACAGATAGTCGCGCGGCGCGAGCAGCAGCCAGACCGGGAGCACGGAGGCCAGGAAGCCGTAGCCGATCAGGCAGATCGCGAGTGTCTTCTTGTCGAGGTCGAAGAAGACGCGCAGCACCTCGCTCTGGTCCACCCACCGGCCTGCGAACACCGCGAGCACCACGAGCGCGACGCCGAACAGCGTCGCCTCCATCACGCGCCCCGGCCGCAGCAGCGTCATGTACAGGCCCATCGCGATCGCGATCGGGATCGTCGCGGACACCGTCGAAGTCGCCCACGGACTGCCGAACATCGCGTTCACGACGATCAGCGCGAGCACGCCGATCAGGATCACCATGATCGCGAGCACGCCCACGAGCGCGGCGGCGCCGCCCAGCGGGCCGATCTCCTCGCGCACCATCTGGCCGAGCGACTTGCCGCCGCGGCGCAGCGAGCAGACCAGGATCGTGAAGTCCTGCACCGCGCCGCCGATCACGACGCCGATCAGGATGTAGAGCGTGCCCGGCAGGTAGCCGAACTGCGCGGCGAGGATCGGCCCCACGAGCGGGCCGGGGCCCGCGATCGCGGCGAAGTGGTGGCCGAACACCACCCAGCGGTGCGTCGGCACGTAGTCCACGCCGTCGCGGAGCCGGTGCGCCGGCGTGGCGCGCGCGTCGTCGAGCGCGAACACGCGCCGCGCGAGGAAGCCCGAGTAGAAGCGGTAGCCCACCGCGTAGAGGCAGAGCGCCGCGATCAGGAACCAGGCGCTCGAGATCGCTTCGCCGCGCGCGGTGGCGATCACCGCGAGCGCGCCCGCGCCCGCGAGCGCCGCGGCCAGCCAGCCGAAGTTGCGGAGTCCGCGCGTCACGCTCCCCTCCGGTCGCCGAAGATGATCAATAGCGGGTTCCGTCTTTGCGCGCGTAGCCGCCCGCCCCCGAATAGCGGCCGGCCAGGAACTTCATGTCGATGTCGGGGTACTCGCCCTCGTCGCGGTCGTCGCGCGCGCCGATCGTGAGCAAGAGCGCATCGCGATCGCTGCGGTTCTGCAGGTGGTGGCCGTTTCGCTCGCCGGCCGGGAATCCCGCGCAGTCGCCCGCGAGCAGGACCTGCTCGCCCACGTCGTCGACCAGCACCAACTCGCCCTCGAGCACCCAGATGAACTCGTCCTCGCGCAGGTGCCAGTGCCGCTGGCTCGACCAGGTGCCCGCCGGCAACCGCGTGAGGTTGACGCCGAACTGCGTCAGGCCCGCGGCGAGGCCGAGCTGTCGGTTCACGCGAGCCATGCACGGCGCAGCGAACGGCGCCGGGTACTTCACGCCCCGCACGATCGGGGCTCGTTCGATATCGATCTTGGGCACGGCATCCTCCTGGGCTCGAGAAAGCGGGTTTCACCCGCCCCTACCCTGCGCCGCCGAGATAGGCGCGGCGCACGCGTTCGTCCTGCGCGAGCTCGCTCGCGATGCCGGTGAGCGTGACCGCTCCGGTCTCGAGCACGTAGGCGCGCTGCGCGACGCGCAGCGCCTGGCGCGCGTTCTGCTCCACGAGCACCACCGTGGTTCCCTGCGCGTTGATCTCGGAGATGATCGCGAAGATCTGCTGCACGAGCAGCGGCGCAAGGCCGAGCGAGGGCTCGTCGAGCAGCAAGAGGCGCGGCTGCGCCATCAGCGCGCGCCCGATCGCGAGCATCTGCTGCTCGCCGCCCGACAGCGTCCCCGCGCTCTGGCCGAGCCGCTCGCGCAGCCGCGGGAACAGCGCGAGCGCGCGCTCGTACGCCGCCTCGACGCCGGTGCGGCGCAGATAGGCGCCCATCTGGAGGTTCTCGCGCACGGTGAGGTTCGCGAAGATCCGCCGGCCCTCGGGCACCTGCGAGATCCCGCGTGCGACGCGGCGGTCCGCGCGCTCCGCGGTGATGTCGGCGCCCTCGAACCAGATGCGGCCCGACTGCGGCCGCAGCAGGCCGCTCACCGCGCGCAGCAGCGTCGACTTGCCCGCGCCGTTGCTGCCGATCAGCGTCGCGATCTCGCCCGCGCGCACCTCGAAGTCGACGCCGCGCAGCGCCTGGATCGCGCCGTAGGTGACGGAGAGCGACTCGATCCGCAGCAGCGATTCGGTCATTCGCGCGCCGCCGCGGGCTCGGCGTCGGTGCCGAGATAGGCCTCGATCACGCGCGGGTCGCGGCGCACCTGTTCGGGCGGACCTTCGGCGATCTTCTCGCCGTGGTCGAGCACGGAGACGCGCTCGCACAGGTTCATCACGAACGGGATGTCGTGATCGATCAGCACGATGCTGAGCTCGAAGTCGCGGTGGAGCTGCACGATCAGCGCGCGCAGCGCCTCCTTCTCGGAGGGATTCATGCCCGCCGCGGGCTCGTCGAGCAGCAGCAGTCGCGGCCGCGTGGCGAGCGCGCGCGCGATCTCGAGGCGCCGCTGCTCGCCGTAGGGCAGCGCGTCGGCGCGCGCGTCGGCGAAGCGTTCCAGGCCGAGCCGACGCAGCAGCTCGCGCGCCGCAGCGGCGTCGGCGTCCTCGCGGCGCTGCCAGCCGGCGCCGCGCAGCACGTCGGCCTGGCCATCGCGGCGCGCGCCGACGCCCGCCGCGAGCACGTTCTCGAGCGCTGTGAGCGAGCGGAACAGCCGGATGTTCTGGAACGTGCGGGCGATGCCGCGCCGGCACACCTCGTGCGCGGACAGCCCGTCGATCCGCTCCCCGTCGAACGAGACACTCCCCTCGGTCGGCGCGCACACGCCCGTGATCACGTTGAAGCCGGTGGTCTTGCCGGCGCCGTTCGGCCCGATCATCGCCACGAGCGCCCCGGCGTCGACGCGCAGATCGAACCGCGAGATCGCCACGACGCCGCCGAAGCGCACCGTGATGCCGGCCAGCTCGAGCAGCGCCATCACGGCCCCGGCGCGCGGCGCGCGAGCGCGCGGCGCAGCAGCGCGAGCGACAGCTCGCGCGATCCGAGCAGCCCCTGCGGTCGCACTAGCATCGTGGTGATGATCAGCAGCGAGTACAGCACCATGCGCCACTCGCCGAATCCGCGCAGCAGCTCGGGCGCCGCGGTGAGCACCGCGGCCGCGAGCGCCGCGCCGGTCAGCGAGCCGAGGCCGCCGAGCACCACGAACGCCATGATCTCGAACGAGCGCACGAACGTGAAGCTGTTCGTGTGGACATAACCCTCGGCGTGCGCGAACAGTGCGCCCGCCACACCCGCGAAGAAGCTCGCGACCGCGAACGCCTCCGACTTCACGCGCGTGGTGGCGATGCCCATCGCCTCGGCCGCGGTCTCGTCCTCGCGCACCGCGCGGAACGCGAGGCCGCCCGCCGAGTAGACGAGCCGCGCGATCACCGCCACCGAGAGCGCCACCACCCCGGCGATCGCGCCGAGGCTCTCGTAGCGCAGCTCGACGCCGCTCTGCACCGAGAGCGAAAACCCGCGCGCGCCGCCGACCGCGTCGATGTTCAGGATCGCGATGCGGATGATCTCGCCGAAGCCGAGTGTGGCGATCGCGAGGTAGTCGCCGCGCAGCCGCAGCGCGGGAATGCCCACGAGCAGGCCCGCGAACGACGCTGCGATCCCGCCGGCCAGCAGCGGAAATGGAAAGTACAGCGCGCGCGCGAGGGCTGCGGGCATGAACTGCTGGAGGGCCGCGAGCAGCGGCGCACCGGTGTAGACGGACAGCGCCGCGCCCGTGTAGGCGCCGACCGCCATGAAGCCCGCGTGGCCGATCGAGAACTGTCCGGTGAAGCCGTTCACGAGCTGGAGGCTCACCGCGGCCAGCACGGCGACGGCGATCCGCGCGAGGATCGTCAGGTAGTAGGTGTTGAGGAGCCGCGGCAGCACGGCGTCGACGAGCCCGAGCACCACGACCGCCGCGGCGAGGACCACCGCGCCGCGCGCGGCGCGCTTCATACCTTCTCGACCTGGCCGGTGCCGAACAGGCCGGTCGGCCGGTAGAGCAGGATCGCGATCAGGATCACGAAGGCGATCGCGTCGCGGTAGGTGCTCGAGAGATAGGCCGACACGAACGTCTCGACCACGCCGAGCAGGAGCCCCCCGACCATCGCGCCCGGTATGCTGCCGATCCCGCCGAGCACCGCGGCGACGAACGCCTTGAGACCGGGCAGGAGCCCCATCAGCGGGTCGATCTTCGGGTTGGAGAGGCCCACGAGGATCCCGGCCGCGGCGGCCAAGGCGGAGCCGAGCACGAAGGTGCCCGAGATCACGCGGTCCACCGGAACGCCCATCAGCGCCGCGGCCGGCGCGTCGACCGAGACGGCGCGCATCGCGCGGCCGAAGCGCGTGCGCATCACGACGAGCTCGAGACCGACCATCAGGAGCATCGCCGTGGCGAACACGATCAGCTGGATGTTCGACACCGCGAGCGCGCCGATCCGGACCAGTTCGCGCGGGTTGACGAGCGGCGGGAAGAACTTCGGGTCGGCGCCGAACAGCAGCTGTCCACCGTTCTCGAGCAGCAGTGAGACGCCGATCGCCGTGATCAGCGAGGCCAACCGCGGCGCCGTGCGCAGCGGCCGATAGGCCACGCGCTCGATCACGGCGCCGAGCGCCGCGCACGCGGTCATCGAGACGAGCAGCACCGCGAACAGGCCCGCCAGCGACGGCTCTGCGGCCGCGATCCCGAGCGAGTGCGCCGCGTAGTAGCCCGACATCGCGCCGACCATGTAGACGTCGCCGTGGGCGAAGTTGATCAGCTTCAACACGCCGTACACCATCGTGTAGCCGAGCGCGATCAGGGCATAGATGCTGCCCCAGGCGATGCCGTTCAGGAGCTGCTGGAGAAATTGCTCCAAGGCGCTAGGACTAACTCGCCGGCACCGAGCGGAAGAACTTGAACTTGCCGCCCTCGATCTTCAGCACGACCGCGTCCTTGCGCGCGTTGCGCGAGGAATCGATCGTGATCTTGCCGGTCACGCCGTCGTAGTCACGCGTGGTGGCGATCGCGTCGCGCAGCTTGGGTCCGTCGGTAGCGCCCGCGCGGCCGAGCGCGTCGGCGAGGATCCCCGCCGTGTCGTAGCCGAGCGCGGCCATCGCGTCGGGCGTCTGGTTGAACTTCGCCTGGTAGCTCTTCACGAACTCCTGGACCTTCGGGCTGTCGGAGTCGGCCGCATAGTGGGTCGAGAAGTAGTAGCCCTCGACCGCCTTGCCGCCGATCTCGAGCGTCTTCTCGGAATCCCAGCCGTCGCCGCCGAGCAGCGGCACGTCGATGCCGAGCTCGCGCGCCTGCTTGGCGATCAGGCCCAGCTCCGTGTAGTAGCCGGGCACGAAGATCGCCTCCGGCTGCGCGGCGCGGATCGTCGTGAGCTGGGCGCGGAACTCGATGTCGCCGCTCGTGTAGCGCTCGTCCGCGACGATCTCGCCGCCGAGCTGCTTGAACGTCTCGCGAAAGAAGTCGGCCAGACCCACCGAGTAGTCCTGTTTGAAGTCGAACAGGATCGCCACCTTCTTGGCGTTCAGCTGTTCGCGTGCGAAGCGCGCCATCACGGTGCCCTGGAACGGATCGATGAAGCAGGCGCGAAAGATGTAGTCGCCCACCTCCGTGACCTTCGGGTTGGTCGAGCCGGGCGAGATCATCGGTACGCGGGCGCGCTGGGCCTCGGGCGCCGCCGCGAGCGAGCGCGACGACGCGATCTCGCCGAGCAGCGCCACCACCTGATCGCGCTGGAGCAGCTTCTGCGCCGCGGTGCGCGCCTCCTCGGTTACCGAGCGGTCGTCCTCGGAGAGCAGGTCGATCTGCCGACCGAGCGCCCCGCCGCGCGCGTTGATCTCCTCGAACGCCATCCGCATGCCGCGCTCGGTGCTCTGGCCGAACGTGGCCGTGTCGCCCGTCAGCGAGGCGACGTGGCCGACCTTGATCGACGCACCCGCGCCGCCCCCCTGCTTCGCCTCGCCGCACCCGAAGAGCACGGCCGCGGCGATCGCGCCCGCCGCGGCGATCCACCGCCGACGATCCGACGAACTCCCCATCATCACCCCCCCCGGATGTTGCTAGGCGGCCGCCTTCCCCTCGCGTTCGGCGCGCAGCGCTGCCGCGATGTCTCCGAGCACGCTCTTGGCGTCGCCGAACACCATCAGCGTGTTGTCCGCGGAATACAGCGCGTTGTCGATGCCCGCAAACCCCGGATTCATCGAGCGCTTGTTGGCCAGCACCATGCGCGCCTTGTCGGCGTCGATGATCGGCATCCCGTAGATCGGGCTCGACTTGTCCGTCCGCGCGGCCGGGTTCACGACGTCGTTCGCGCCCACCACCACGCACACGTCCATCTGCGGCATCTCGGGGTTGATCTCGTCCATCTCCACGAGCGCCTCGTAGGGGATCTCGGCCTCCGCGAGCAGCACGTTCATGTGTCCGGGCATCCGGCCCGCCACCGGGTGGATCGCGAACTTCACCTCGATCCCGCGCTTGTGCAGCTCGTCATAGATCTCGCGCACGCGGTGCTGCGCCTGCGCCACCGCCATGCCGTAGCCGGGCACGAACACCACCCGCTGGGCCGCGCCGAGGTAGTCGGCGGCGTCCTGCGGCGTGGCGCTCTTCACGGGCTTCGCCTCACCGCCCGCGGCCTGTGCCTGCACCTGGCCGAACGCGCCGAACAGCACGTTCGAGAACGAGCGGTTCATCGCGCGGCACATGATCACGGACAGGATGAAGCCGGAGGCACCGTCGAGCGCGCCCGCGACGATCAGCAGCTCGTTCTCGAGCACGAAACCCATCGCCACCGCGGAGAGCCCCGCGTAGGAGTTGAGCAGCGAGATCACGGTGGGCATGTCGGCGCCGCCGATCGGGATGATCAGCAGCACGCCGAAGACCAGCGACAGCGACACGATCACGCCGAACAGCGGCCAGTTGGCGGGGTTCACCACGAGACCCACGCCGCACAGCACTGCGGTGCCGAGCAGTGCGAAGTTCACCGCGTTCTGGCCGCGATAGGTGATCGGCCGGGTCGGGATCACCTCCTGGAGCTTGCCCGCGGCCATCAGGCTGCCCGTGAACGTGATGAAGCCGAGCAGCACCTCCACCACGATCGCGATGGTGCGGAACGCAGTGAGTTCGCCCTCGCCCAGCCAGATCGAATACTTCGCGCTGCCGACGAGCCCGGCGGCGAGACCGCCGAACGCATGCGAGATCGCGGTCCGCTGTGGCACCGCGGTGAGCGGCACTCGCGAGAGCGGAATGCCGACGACCGTGCCGGCGATCACCGCGAGCGCGATCCACTGGAAGCCGACGATCTCGGGGTGGAGCAGCGTGCCGACGATCGCGAGCGCCATGCCCACCACGCCCGCGAATACGCCGCGCCGCGCGGTGTTGGGCCGGGACAGCCAGCGCAGCGAGAAGATGAACAGCGTCGCCGCGGCGAGGTAGCAGACCTGGGTGACGACGGTGACCACGACTACTTCCCCCGCTCCTTGAACATCTTGAGCATGCGGTCGGTGATCAGGAAGCCGGAGACGATGTTGGTCACGGAGGCGAACACCGCGATCGCGCCGAGCGCGGTGGAGACCTCGGTCTTCTGCTCGCCGGCAATGATGATCGAGCCCACCACCGCGATCGCGGAGATCGCGTTGGTCAGCGACATCAGCGGCGTGTGGAGCAGCCGCGATACGTTCTGGATCACCTGGAAGCCGACGAACCCCGCCAGCATCAGGGCGAACAACATCGGGAACAGGTTGAGCTCGGTCATGGGCCCTCCGCGCGGGGGCCAAAGATACCGATCCAGCGGGGGTTTCCCAGCATTCTGATAGGATGGGCCGCGGAGGTGCCGGCAATGAGCTGGACCTCGTTCTTGTGGCGCAATCTGTCGCGCAACAAGCTCCGCAGCCTGCTCACGGGCAGCGCCATCGCGCTCGCGATCGCGCTCGTGTGCTTCCTCGCCACCATGCCCGAGGGCCTCAACCGCATCCTCGACTCGGTGGCCGCCAACACGCGCATCGTCGTGCACGACGAGGCGGGTGTCGCTTACGACTGGCTGCCCTACGCCTATCTGGAGAAGATCCGCACGATGCGCGGCGTGGTGGGCGCCGCGACCTGGACCTGGTTCGGCGGCGCATACCGGAGCGAGGAAGGCGTCACGTTCCCGAACATGGCGGTCGAGCCAGACGCGATCGGCGTGGTCTGGGCGGACTACAAGATCGACCGCGCGGTGCTCGCCGAATTCGCGAAGCGGCGCGATGGCGCCCTGGTCGGGCGCGAGACGATGCAGCGCTATGGCTGGAAGCCGGGCGACCAGGTCACGCTCCAGGCCGAGGGCTGGGGACGGCTCGCGCTGACCTTCACGATCGTCGGCGAGATCCCGAACCAGCGCTCGCCGCACTTTTGGTTCCAGCGCGAATATCTCGAGCAGGCCATGGCCGCTCGCGGGTGGCACATGGACAGCGCGCAGATGATCTGGCTGCGCGTCGACGATCCCGCGCGCGTGGACCCGCTCATGCGCGAAATCGACGAGACCTTCCACAACAGCGAGGCGCAGACCGCAAGCGAGACGGAGAAGAGCTTCTTCAGGAGCCAATTTCAGGCGCTCGAAGGGCTCGCGCTCCTGATCACGATCGTGACCGCGCTGCTCGCGGTGTGCATCGTGTTCATCGCCGCGAACACCGCGAGCATGACCGTGCGCGAGCGCGTGCGCGAGATCGCGATCCTCAAAGCAATCGGATTCTCGCGCCGGCAGGTGTTCGGGATGCTGGTCAGCGAGGCGACGCTGCTCGCCACGATCGCGGGCGGGATCGGAGCCGGGGGGTCGCTCGGGCTGTCCCGGCTCGCGCGCGCCGCGGCGGGTGGGTGGAATCAGCAGATGGGGCCCCTCACCTGGTTCATCGTGACGAACACGATCCTGGTCGAGGGCCTGTTCCTGGCGTTCTTCGTCGGCCTAATTTCAGGCTTCGTGCCCTCGATCGCCGCCGCTCGCCGGGGCGTCGCAGAGACGCTGCGCGAGGTGTACTAGCTGAGGTACGCTAGGGGCTCGCGCCTGCGCGGAGTACCCGCTTGATCCAACTCGAGGACGTCTCCCGGGTGTACCGCCGCGGCGCCGACGAGGTCCGCGCGCTCGACCACATTTCGCTCTCGATCGAGCGCGGGCGGTTCGTGGCGTTGATGGGGCCGTCGGGGTCCGGCAAATCCACGCTGCTGCACCTGCTCGCGGGCCTCGACCGGCCCAGCGAAGGGCGGGTCACGGTCGCGGGGCGCGTGCTGAACGAGCTGTCCGAAGACGAGCTCGCGAGCTTCCGCGCGCAACACGTCGGCTTCATCTTCCAGTTCTTCAACCTGATCCCGGTGCTCTCCGCGCGCGAGAACGTCGAGCTGCCGCTGCTGCTCACCAAGCTCGGCAAGGCGGATCGGCGCGAGCGCGCCAACACCGCGCTGCGCGTGGTAGGCCTAGGCGAGCGCGCCGAGCACATGCCCGGCGAGATGTCGGGCGGCGAGCAGCAGCGCGTGGCGATCGCGCGCGCGATCGTGTCCGACCCGGAGATCGTGGTGGCCGACGAGCCAACCGGCGATCTCGACGCGAAGAACGCGATCGAGATCCTCGCGCTGCTGCGCGACCTGCGCCGTGAGTTCGGCAAGACGGTGGTGATGGTCACCCACGACGCGCGTGGCGAGCAGTTCGTGGACGAGATCCACCACCTCGACAAGGGCCTGCTCGACCGCACCGTGCCCGGAGGACTGCAGGTTTCGCGCAGCGAGCCGAGGGCGAGCGAGGGCCGCAAGGTGGGCGCGTGAGCTGGTCGGCGTTCCTGTGGCGCAACCTCGCGCGCAACAAGCTGCGCAGCCTGCTGACCGGCGGCGCGATCGCGCTCGCGATCGCGCTCGTGTGCTTCCTCGCCACGATGCCGGACGGCATGAACCGGATCCTCGAGCAGGTCGCCACCAACACGCGGATCGTCGTGCACAACGAGGCCGGCCTCGTCTACCCGCTGCCCTACGCCTACATGCAGAAGGTGCGCGCGATGCCGGGCGTAGTCGCCGTGACCAGCTGGACCTGGTTCGGCGGCGTGTTCCGCGAGGAGGACGGCGTCAGCTTCCCGAACTTCGCGATCGAGCCCGACGCCGTCGGCGAGACGTGGCCCGACTACAAGATCCCCAAGGACCAGCTCGAGGAATTCAAGCACCGGCGCGATGGCGCGATCGTCGGCGGCAGCACGCTCAAGAAATATGGATGGAAGGTCGGCGACCAGGTGACCCTGAAAGGGACCGTTTTCCCCGTCGACCTCACGTTCCAGATCGTCGGCACGATTCCGAACGAGCGCGCGCCGCATTTCTGGTTCCAGCGCGAGTACCTCGAACAGGCGGTGAAGGCCGCGGGCGGGACCTTCGACTTCCTCGGCACGATCTGGGTGCGCGTCGACGATCCCTCGCGGCTCGATCCGCTGGCGCGCCAGATCGACGAGACGTTCCACAACAGCGAAGCGCAGACCGCGAGCGAGAACGAGAAGAGCTACTTCAAGAACTTCTTCGGCGCGCTCGAGGGGCTCGTATTCCTGATCATGCTGGTGACCGCGCTCGTCGCCGTGTGCATCGTGTTCATCGCCGCTAACACGGCGAGCATGACCGTGCGCGAGCGGATGCGCGAGATCGCGATCCTGAAGGCGATGGGATTCTCGCGCCGGAGTGTGTTCGGGATGCTCGTGTCCGAGGCGACGCTGCTCGCGACGATTGCTGGCGCAGCCGGCGCGTTCGCATCGCTCGGGCTCACGCGACTCGTGCGCTACGCGTCGGGCAACTGGAACCCGGCGATGGGCCCGCTCGCGTCGTTCATCGTCACCAACACGATCCTCGTGGAGGGGCTGTTCCTGGCCTTCTTCATCGGAATGCTGTCGGGCGTCGTGCCCTCGTACGGCGCCGCGCGGCGCAACGTCGTGCAGACGCTGCGCGAGGTGTTCTGACCTTGGCGCTGCCGTTGCGCTACAGCGTCGGGAACCTGCTCGCGCGCCGGACGCGAACCGCTCTCACGCTCGGCGTCGTGGCAGTGGTGGTGCTCGCCACCACGCTCCTGCTCTCGCTCGTGTCGAGCCTGCGCCGCACGCTGGTCACCACGGGCGTGCCCGGCAACCTGATCGTGATGCGCAAGGGCGCCACCAACGACGGGTCGAGCGCGCTGCCGCTCGAGGCCTATCAGGCGCTGCGCTATTTCGAGGGCGTGGCGCAGGGCGCAGGTGGCGAGCCGCTCGTGTCGCCCGAGCTAGTGGTGCAGCCGTTCTTCCTGCGGCGCGACGGCGGCCGCGAGAACGTGCTGGTGCGCGGCGTCGATCCGGTGGCGCTCGCCGTGCACGACTCGGTGCGGATCGTCGAGGGCCGCATGTTCGAGCCGTCGAAGGGCGAGGTGATCGTCGGCAGCGGGGTGGCCGGCCGCTATGCGGGCGCCCGGGTCGGCGAGGAGCTGAAGTTCGGCCGCGGCACGTGGAAGGTGGTGGGCCGCTTCGAGAGCGGCGGCGACTCGTTCGAGAGCGAGGTGTGGGCCGACGTGCGCGAGCTCGCGCGCGACGCGAAACGGCCGCTGCCCTACTCGGGCTTCCGCGTGCGCGCCGCGCCCGGCACCGACCTCGACGCGCTGGTGCGCCGGATCGGCGACGAGCCGCGCTGGGCGCTCGAAGCTCAGCGCGAGACCGACTACTACGACGAGCAGTCGAAATCGGCCAACGCGCTCTACCTGGTCGTGATCGGGCTCGCCGTGCTGTCGGGGATCGGCGCGATCTGCGGCGCCACCAACACGCTCTACGCGAGCGTACAGGCGCGCACGGCCGAGATCGGCACGCTGCGCGCGCTCGGCTTCTCCCGCGGGACGATCCTCACCGCGTTCCTGATCGAGTCGCTGCTGATGGCCGCCGTGGGGTTCGCGGTGGGCGGCGCGCTGGCCGCGCTGCTGGCGGCCGCGATCTCGACCGCGCTGGGCGGAGTCGGCTTCTCGGCGGTGACGTTCACCACCAACGTGATCGCGCTGCGCGTGGGCGCCTTCGACCTGTGCTGGGCCGCGGCGCTCTCGCTCGCGATCGGCCTGATCGGCGGCTGGTTCCCCGCGCTGCGCGCCGCGCGCCTGCGGCCGGTCGAAGCGCTCAGGAGGGCATAAGCTCTGGCTATGGCAGCCGAGAGCGAGCGGCGGCGCGACGACCTCGCCGCGCTGCGCATCGACCGCAGCGCGCCCGCGGCGCGCGAGCGCCCCAAATGGTGGGGCCCCGCCTGGGTCGGCGGCGCGAGCGCGCTGTTCGTGCTGCTGCTCTTCGTGGCCTGGCGCGCCACGCTCGGCCGCGTCGCCGAGGTGGACGTCGCCTACGCGCAGGCGTCGGGCCAGGGCGGCGCGGCGACCGCCGCCGCGGTGCTCACCGGAACCGGTTATGTCGTGACCGGCGACCGCTACATCTCGCTCGGCGTGCGCGTGCCGGGCCGCATCGAGGCCTATCTCGTCGAAGAGGGCCAGCGCGTGGTGAAGGGCCAGCCGCTCGTCCGGCTCGACGCGCGGCCATTCCGCGCTGCGCTCGCCGAATCGCGCGCGGCGCTCGCGGAGGCGCGCGCGCAGGTGGCGCTCGCCGAGAAGGAGCTGGCACGACAGGAAGAGCTGCGCGCGCACGACGTGGCGTCGCAGGCCGCGTACGACGTCAAGAAGACCCAGCTCGACGTCGCGCGCGCGACGGTGGATCGGCTCGAGGCACGCGTGAAACAGCTCGAGCTCGACCTCGACGACACGGTGTTGCGCGCGCCCACGGGCGGCATCGTGCTCGAGAAGCTCAAGGAGGTCAGCGAGATCGCGGTGCCGGGCGGCTTCGCGGGATCGGGCGAGCTGATCCGGATCGCGAACACTGACGAGCTGCGCGCCGAGCTCGACATCAACGAATCCGATCTCTCCAAGGTGAAGCAGGACCAGCCCGCCGAGATCGCACCCGACGCCTATCCCGACCGCCGCTATGCCGCGCGCGTGGTCAAGCTCTACCCGCAGATCAACCGCCAGAAGGGCACGCTCAAGGTAGAGGTGCGCATCCTCGAGCCGGACGAGTGGCTGCGCCCGGATATGAGCGTGCGCGTCACGTTCTTCGCGGGGGAGCCCGCGGCCGGCGGGACCGCGGCGCCGCAGGTGCTCGCGCCGCGCGAAGCGGTGCGGCACGACGATCAGGGCGACTACGCCTGGGTGGTGACGGAAGGGCGCCTGCGGCGCCAGGCGCTCACGACGACGGGCGCGGCTGCCGATGGACGGGTGGTCGTGAGCCGGGGGCTCGCGGGGGGCGAGGCGCTCGTGATGGGTGAGGCGGCAGACCTGAGCGAGGGGCAGCGCGTCCACGCGAGCGCCCCCGCGCGGTGAGCGGCTCACAGGGCGGGGCCGCCGTGTTCGACACGGTGGTGGTCGGGGCCGGCGTGATCGGCCTCGCGATCGCGCGCGCCGAGGCACTGCGCGGGCGCGACGTGGTGATCCTCGAGCGCGAGGCGCGCTTCGGCACCGCCACCTCGTCGCGCAACAGCGAGGTGATCCACGCGGGCATCTACAACCCGACCGATACGTGGAAGACGCGGCTGTGCGTCGCGGGGCGACCCGCCCTGTACCGCTACTGCGCGGAGCGCGGCGTCGACCACCGCTGCACCGGAAAGCTGCTCGTCGCAACCGACGCGGAGGAGCAGGCAACGCTCGGGCGCCTGATCGCGCTCTCGCGCGCCAACGGCATCTCGGGCGACGATGCGCTCGCTCCGCTCGCGGCGGCCGACGCGCGGCGGCTCGAGCCGGAGGTATCGTGCGTCGCGGCGGCGCTCTCCCCGTCCACCGGCATCGTCGATCCCGACCAGCTGATGCAGGCACTGCTCGCGGACGCGGAGCAACACGGCGCCCACGTCGCCTATCACGCACCCGTGGAGGGCGCCCTCGCGATGCCGGAGTGCTTCGCGGTGCGGGTGGGCGGCGAGCGCGGCGAAGAGGTGCGCTGCCGGCGCCTGATCAACTCCGCCGGGCTCGGCGCGAACGCGCTCGCGCAGAAGGTCGAGGGCTACGACTCCGCGCGTGTGCCGCGCCTGTACCTCGTGAAGGGCAGCTATTTCGCGTTCTCGGGGCCATCGCCGTTCCGCCGGCCGATCTATCCCACGCGCCACGGCGGGCTGTCAGTGCATTCCACGATCGACCTCGGCGGCCGGCTCAAGCTCGGCCCGGACGCGGAGTACGTCTCGGCGATCGACTACGCGGTCGATCCGTCGCGCGCCGACGCCTTCTACCGGTCGGCGCGGCGATTCTGGCCGGCCCTGCCGGACGGCTCGCTGCAGCCGGGCTATGCGGGAATCCGGCCCAAGCTGATCGCACCGGGCGAGCCCTGGCGCGACTTCGCGATCGACGGGCCCGCCCAGCACGGCATCGCCGGCCTCGTGCACCTGTTTGGGATCGAGAGCCCGGGCCTCACTGCGTGTCTCGCGCTCGCGGAGCTGGTCGCTGCGATGTGATCATCGCCCGGCGTCGGGCGCATAGCGCTCGATCTCGCCCGACAGGATCGCGAGCGCCTCGCGCAGGTAGGGCGTCGCGCTCCGGTCGCCGAGGTCGAAGGGCGCGCCGCGCAACGCGCTTGCGCGGTCCATCCGATCGCGGCCCTCCGCGACGTCGCCCGCGAGCACCGCGAGGGTCGCCCGGTTCGCCTCCACGGCCCAGTCATCGGGCGCGATCGCGCGCGCGCGCTCGAGATAGTCGGCCGAGGCCTCGAAGTTGTAGAACGGGCCCTTCATCGCGTACACGGCGTTCGCCTTCAGGTAGGCGAGCTCGGCATCGGGCCGCGCGCGCTGCGCCTCGCGCACGAACACCTGCACCTGCTCGGCGAGCGGAGGCAGCCCGTCGAGCGACGCGATCGCTAGCTTCGCGCGCGCCATCTCGCGCAGGATCTCGCGCGCGAGCAGCGCGTTGCCGAACGGCGTCGGGTGGCAGTTGTCGGCGACCAGCGCGAAGCCGACCAGTCCCGCCGGAGCCTCGTGCCGGAACGCCGCGTCGCCGTCGGCGAGCAGGGCATCGCCGTCGCGCGCGATCGCGCGCAGGTGCTCGTTGAAGCGCGAGAGCCCGCGCCACGGTACGGGATCGGCGTCGCGCGCCGCGTCGAACGCGGCGCGTGCGCGCGGGAAGTCGCGGCGCGCCATCGCGAGGCGCCCGCCGAGCCAGGTGAGCATTGCGTCGCCGGGATGCTCCGCGCCCATCGCGGCGATCGCCCCGTCGGCCGCGGCGAGCCTTCCGCTCGCGATCAGCGCGCGCACCTGTGAGATCCCGCGCTCGTAGTGCTCGTCGCGCACGAAGCGCCATGCCGGCGGCCAGTCGGACAGGTTTGCCGAATCGATTGCGAAGATCAGCGGCACGCCGCGCGCGCGAGCCAGCGCCGCGATCGCGCGCGTCTCGCGCTCGAACGCCGCCACGCGCGCGCGGAAGTGGTGGCTCTCGGGATCCTCGGGGTGGATGCGCGCGGGGAGCCGCGGGTTGGCGCGGAGGCCGCGCCCCGCCGACGCGACCTCGCCGAACAGGCGCCGCATCGCGCGCGCGGTGGCGGTGGCGTCGAGCCAGCGCCGCAGCTCCTGGCGCAGGCGTTGGCTCGGCGATGGGGCATGCCAGCCGAGGAACTCGTTGTGCAGGCTGTGCACGATCACGAGATCGGGCTGCCCGCCGATCGTGCGCTCGAGCTCGAGCCGCGCGAACTCGGTCGGTTTGCCGGGTGCGGCGTAGTTGACGATCTGGAACGCGCGCTGCGGGGCGAGCCGGTGCAGCCAGAACTCGAGCTGGCGCGCAAACGAGTACTCGACCAGCGGCGTGCCCGCGGCGGTCGACCCGCCGTAGACGAAGATCCGGAACGCGCCCGGCTCGGCCGGCGGCGGCACGATCGAGTCGGCGTCCCAGTCGGGCGCCGCGGCGCGCCCGGGACTCACTCGCAGGTAGATGCGCGCCGCGCCCTCGATCAGTGCGAGCGCGGCGATCGTCGAAACCAGCGCGAGCAGCGCCGTTGCGCGCCGCTTGGCGCGCGGCTTCACGCCGCGAGCGCCTTCACGGACGCCGGCCCCGCGTCACGACGCGCGCGCTCTCGACACCGCGAAGGTCGATGAAGCCGTCGCGCGAATAGCCGCACGCGAGCTCGGGCTTCGCGAGCAGGATCTCCGCGTGTTTCACGTCCACGGGGTCGGTGCCGAGGTGGTGGGGCAGCGCGCGCGTCTGCTCGAGCTCGTGCCGGCCGCGCTCGAGCGCGGCCGCGTCGCCGCGCTCGACACCAATGCACGTCAGCACGGCGCCGAGCTCGAGGCGGTAGTCGACGCGCATCGGCGAGATCGCGACCGCGCGCTCGATGTAGTCGAGCGCGCGGTCCTTGTTGCCGCGCGCGCCGATCACCCACTTCACCCAGACACCTTCGGGCGCCACCCGGTAGAACCCCGAGGCCGCGTAATAGATGTTGCCGAGCGTGGTGTTCCACTCGTTGTCGCGCGTGGTGGGCTGCAGTGCGATTCCGCGTTCGATCAGGGCGGCCATCGGCGCAACCGTCGACACCGACGCGACCACGCCCATCGTGGTCGCGAGACGGCCGCGCGAGACGATCGCCCACAGGACGCACTCGCCGCAGTTCGGATCGCGCGCGAGCGAGCGATCCGCCCACTCCAGCGACCGCGCGAATGCCGCGTGGCGATCCTCCTTGGCGCCGACCGGGAGCCGCTCGCCGTCGCGCCAGTAGTTGCGCGCGATCCGCCAGGCCAGGAACGCGGACTCGGGGTGGCCCGCTGCGAGCTTCTCGTACCGTTCGTTCGAGGCGCGGAACGACTCGCGTGTCTCGAGTGCGAACCCCTCGTTCCAGAGCTCCAGCTGCGCGGGATCGAGCCCTAGCGCCGCGATCGGCGCGGGCGGCGCGGCGGGGCGATCGGTCGCCGCGGCCGCGGCGAACGCGAGCGACACCACTACCCCGGCGATCGCGCGACCTGCCATCATCCGCCCGGAACCTTACCGTAGGCCGGGTTTCACGCGCCCGGCCCTAGTCTCCGGCGCAGATCCGCGCGCCAGACCTCCGCGAGCGCGGGGTGCTCCGCCGCGCGGCGCATCAGCGCGGTGTCCCCCGCACCGCGCTTGAGGCTCTGCACGGCCGCGACCGAGAGCCCGCGCGAATCGGACGCGACGCGCTCGATCGCATCGCCCGCGGCGACCTCGCCTGCGCGTGCGATCCGGAAGTAGAATCCGGATCGCCCGCTCGCGAGAAAGCGCTTGGGCAGGTCTGCGCGCTCGTGGCGCAGCGCGAGCTTCGAGCACGGGATGCGCGGCTGGCTCACCTCGAGCTCGGCGCTGCCGATCCGGAAGCGGTCGCCGATGCACACCTCGGTCTCGAGCAGGCCTTCGGTGGTGAGGTTCTCGCCGAACGCACCCCACGGCAGCGCGTCCACGCCGAGCCAATCGCACCAGTAGCCGTAGTGCTCGCTCGGGTAGCCGTACACCGCCTTGTCGGCGCCGCCGTGCACGGACAGATCCGCCTGCGCATCGCCGTCGAGGTTGTGGCCGCGCATTGCGACGGGGCCAGGCACCGCGCTCTTCCAGATTCCCGTGCGCAGCACCTCGCCGCGCCACACCGCATCGCGCGGCATTCCCACGTTCACGGAGAGGAGCTTCACGCGCGCAGGCTAGCGAAGTATGGTCTGCAAGCGCGGAGCGCGCGGCGAGGCGAGGCCGAGCGAAGTCGACAAGGTGGCGCGATGCCGCGAATGATCGAGTTCTTCTTCGACTACGGCAGTCCGTACAGCTACATCGCGAACGCGGTGCTGCCCGACCTCGCGCGCCGCCACGCGGCGCAGATCGTCTACCGCCCGATGTTGCTGGGGGGCGTGTTCAAGGCGACCGGCAATCAGTCGCCGATGTTCGAATCGGTGGCGCCGAAGCGCGCCTACGGCGTGCTCGCGCTGCGCCGCACTACGGCGCAGTTCGGCGTGCCATTCGAGCACAACCCGCACTTTCCGATCAACACGCTCGAGCTGATGCGCACCGCGGTGGCGGCCCGGCACGCGGGCGTGTTCGAGCCATTTCACAGCGCGATCTATCCCGCGTTCTGGGCGAAGGGACGGAACCTCGGCGACGCATCGGTCGTGGCCGAGGTGATCTCCGCGGCGGGCCTCGACCCGGCGCCGCTCGCCGAGCTCGTCGCGACGCGCGCTGTGAAGGACGAGCTGCGCACCACCACCGAAGAGGCGGTCGCGCGCGGCGCGTTCGGCGCGCCGTCGATGTTCTTCGGCGGCGATCTGTACTTCGGCGTCGATCATCTACAGTACCTCGAACGCGCGCTCGAGAACGCGCCGTGAAGACCGCGATCGCGGTCGGCGGCCCGGCGTCGGGCCAGGCGAGCGAATTCGTCCGGCTGGCCGCGTTCGCGGTGGAGGCCGAGAAGCTCGGCGTCGATTCGGCCTGGAGCGCGGAGGCGTGGGGTTACGACGCGGTCTCGATCCTCGCCTATCTCGCCGCGAAGACGGAGCGGCTCGCGCTCGGCAGCGGGATCCTGCAGATCAGCGCGCGCACGCCGAGCATGACCGCGATGACGGCGCTGGCGCTCGCGGCGCTGTCGGGCAACCGGTTCATCCTCGGCCTCGGCGCGTCGGGCCCGCAGGTGGTGGAGGGCCTGCACGGCGTGCCGTTCGCGAAGCCGCTGTCGCGACTGCGCGAGACGATCGAGATCGTGAGGCTCGCGTTCCACGGCGAGCCGCTGCGCTATGCGGGCGCGCACCACGTGCTGCCGCGGCCCGGCGGCGAGGGCAAGGCGCTGCGCCTCGCTCAACCCGCCAACCCGAACATCCCGATCTACCTCGCCACCCTGACGCCGAAGGCGCTCGAGCTCACGGGCGAGCTCGCCGACGGCTGGCTCGGCACCTCGTTCACGCCCGAGGCCGCGGAGGCGCATCTCGCCCATCTGCGGCGCGGCGCCGAGCGCGCGGGGCGCACGCTCGCCGACCTTTCGCTGTGCGTGGGCTGCGCGTTCGCGATCACCGACGATCCCGAGCCGCTCTTCGCGTCCCAGAAGCGGCGCATGGCGTTCCAGCTCGGCGCGATGGGCTCCGCGAAGACCAACTTCTACAACGACGCCTACCGCCGCGGCGGGTTCGAGGACGCGGGCATCGAGGTGCAGCAGCTCTGGATCGCCGGCAAGCGCGAGGAGGCCGCGCGGCGCGTGCCCGACGACCTGATCCTGCGCACCACGCTGATCGGGCCCGAGTCGCGGATCCGCGAGCGGCTGCGCGCTTATCGCGCGGCGGGGATCGGCATGATGCGGATCGAGCCGATCGGCGCCGACGACGGTGCGCGCCTCGACGCGCTGGGCCGCGCGGTCGAGCTGGTGCGCAGGGCTGACTAGCGGACGCACGGCCTACCACTTCGCCGGGTTCGTCGTCTCGCACGCGCGGCGCCAGCTGCTGCGCGACGGCTGCGAGGTGCCGCTGATCCCGCGCTATTTCGACCTCCTCCTGCTCCTGATCGAGCGCCGCGGCGAGGCGGTGCACCGCCGCGATCAGCTCGACGCGGTACGGAGCGACGTCGTGGTGAGCGACAACGCGCTGAATCAGGCGGTCCGCACGCTGCGGCGCATCCTCGGCGACGACCCGCGCGACCCGACCTTCATCCGCACCGCGACGCGCCACGGGTACCAGTTCGTGCCGCGGACGTTCGCGAGGTGGAGGAGCTCTCGCCGGCGCGATCGGCGGCGACCGCGGAGGCTCCGGACCGGCCCCGCGAGTTCGATTGCGCGCTCGCCGTGCTGCTCTCGAAGGCGCCGCACGAAGAGCGGCGCGACGCCGCCCAGACGCCGCTGCGCCTCGACGCCGACCGGGCGCGCCGCGAGCTCGAGCAGCGACGGGCCGCACTCGCGCTCGCCACGCTGCGCGACGGCTGGGAGGTGGCGCCGGCGCGGCGCCGGCTCCGTTCCTGGGCCACACCGGGATGTGGCGCAGCGGCCTCGAGCTCGGGCGCCTGCGCCTCGGTGAGCTCTGGGCGCTCGCGCGCCGCGCTTTGCCGCGGCCGTGCTCGGCGGCGCCGTCGCGGGCGCGATCGGCGGCAGCGCGCTGTGGTTCGGACCCGGCGCGACCGGAACGGCCGCCGTGTTGCTCCTGCTCGCGATCCTCGGCCGAGCGCAGCACCAGCGCGCGCGTGCACGTGTTCCGCGCGCTGCCGGTGCTCGATCGCTTCGGGCGACATCCGGCTGGTCTGGTCGAGCCGCGCGAGTCGCGAGATCGAGCGGTCCATGGGGGTCAAATTGCCACACCCCCAGCCAATACGTTAGGCCGACGAAGCACTAAGCACTTGGGCCTTCCGAGCTCATTGGTTTCGCTATACGATCACAGTGCGCCGGGGCTCGGGCGCTCGGCGCGTTGGGGGGCGCGATGACCGATCTGTATGTCATCAGATTGGTGACGATCTACGGTGTTACAGCCGCTGCTGTCGCCAGCTCTTTGATCGCGATCCGGAGGGCGAGCCGCAGGAACCGCGCGAGCCGCGAGATGGTGACGCGGCTCTGGCGCTGGCGAAATTCCTGAACTCGAGCTGCCTCAGAGCGTCAACGTTCCATCGCGCGTGAGGCGCGCGGACCGCCCACAGAACTCCTCGCACGTCATCGCGGCGGCGGCGGCGCGGTCGGTGACGTTGCCCCACGCGCGCCGGCCGTCGGGCAGGCGCACGGCCGCGTGGCCGATCTCGGGCACAGCCTCGGCGCCGTACATCACGCTGTAGGCCTCGATGGTCACCGGGCCCTCGTGCTCCTGCGCGACGACGCGCTTCGGCAGCGCGTCCACCTGCGCCTGGAGGTCCTCGTGCTCGAACCGTCGCTCGGGCGGCGCGGTGGAGTAAATGCAGAACGCGTGCTTGGTGAGGAAGCCCCCGTTGCCCGTCACGAGGCCCTTCGCGCCCGGGTCGTCGCGCAGCACCTCGGTCATGCGCGCGATCCCGTGCATCACGTAGTTGTTCATCGGGCCGCCGCCGAACGTGAGCCCGCCGGTCACCGTGAGCGGGGGGTGGGTCTCGAGGCCGAGCTCGCGCGCGGAGACCTGCACCGCGCTCGGGAAGCAGCTGTAGAGATCGCGATAGGCGAGGTCCTTCGGCTCGACGCGCGCGAGTGCGAGCGCGCGCGCGCCCGCCACCCGGATCGCGGGCGAGCGGAACAGCTCGTCGCGCTCCGACACGAAGAGGTGATCGTGTGCGTCGGTGGCCGCGTGCGGATAGACCAACTTCTCGCGCGGCAGGCCGAGCCGCCTCGCCGTGTCCTCGGTCGTGAGCACGAGGGCCGCGCCCATGTCGACGCGCGAGTTCGAGTTCATCAGCATCGGATACGGAAAACTCACGGGCCGGTTCTCCGGGCCGGGCGTGCGGATTTCCTCGGCGCTCTTGCGCTCGCGGATCCACGCGTTCGGGTTGCCGGCCGCCACTGCGGAGAAGCCCGCCCAGAGCTCCGAGATGCGCCGCAGGTGTGCGTCCACCGACTCGCCGAGCGCCGCGCGCAGCGCGACGTCGAAGATCGGATACATCTGGATCGGCATGCGGATGCCGCGCTCGACTTCGGCGTCGTGCCACATCACGAGGTCGTCGCCGATGATCTCGTCGGGTGTGCCCGGCGCGTCGCTCCAGCCGGTCGGCTTGCCCTGCTTCGAGAGCCGCGCCCAGGTGCGGCCGCACTCGGCACCCGTCACGATCGCCACGTCGAGCGCGCCGCGCTGGAGATCGAGGAACGTCCTGCTCACGGCGGTCTGGACGTAGTTGCCGCCGTAGTGGGTGAGGGCGGTCTTCGCGGTCGGACACCCGATCCGCTGCGCGATCGCGCGGCCGGGATCCTCGTAGCGCCACATGCCGCGCACCACGCGCACGGCATCCGCGCGCACGAGCAGCTCACGGCTGCCCGCGTCCTCGGCCGCTGCGCGTACGGCGTCGACCATCAGCTCGAGCGGCTCGCGCGCGGCCGCGGGATCCTCGCCGCGCTGGAGCACCTGAGCGACGCCGACGATCACGGGCACGTGGCTCACGGAATGTGTCTCCGCACGAACTCGCCCGCGCGCTCGAGCGAGGCGCGACCTTCGGGAATCAGGTCGGAGAGGCCGTGGAAGCCGTGGATCATCTCGGGGTTCACCTCGAGCGTCACCGCCACGCCGTCGCGGCCCGCACGCGCGGCGAGCCGCGTCGAGTCGTCGCGCGTGATGTCGATCTCGCCGCAGGAGAGGAACAGCGGCGGAAGGCCGGTGAGGTCGGCGTGGATCGGCGAGAGCAGCGGGTGGCGCACGTCTCCGTCGGGACCCGCGTAGTCGCGCCCGCGCCGGCGGATCCACTCCGGGTCGACGTAGGGGTCGACGCCGCGCGGATGGAGCGCAGAGTCGCCGGTCATCTCGAGGTCGTACCAGCCGGTCAGTCCCACGAACGCGGCGGGCAGCGGCGCGCCCTCGTCGCGCAGGCGCAGGAGCAGCGCGATGCCGATCCCGCCGCCGCACGAGTCTCCACCGATCGCGATGTGGTCGGGCGGCGTTCCCGCGTCGAGCAGCGTGCGGTACACCGCGAGCGTGTCGTCGAGCGCGGCCGGGTATCGGTGCTCGGGCGCGAGCCGGTAACCGAACACCACCGCGCGCGCGGCGAACGGCCGCGAGAGCCGCGCTGCATAGGGGATGTAGTGCTCGACGCCCGTCGAAACGAACGCGCCGCCGTGCACGTGCAGCAGGACGCGCGTGGAGCCGACGCTCTCGGGTGTATCCACCCGTGCGGCCTCGACGCCGCCCATCGTCGTGCGCTCGACCTTCACATCGCCCGGATATTTGGTGGGATGGATCCGGTGCATCTTCTCGCGCACGAGTTCGGGCGGATCGCTCGGGATCGCCAGGCCCGGCTTCAACACCTTGCGCAGCTGCTCGTACTCGGGGCTCGCCATGGGTCCTCGCTCTCGCTCGGGAAGGAGCGCAGGCGCGCGATCATAGCCCGAGGTGCTGATAGAGCTCTCCGTCTTCGAACCCGAGCCGGCGGTAGTAGGGCCGCGTGCCGACCGCGGAGATCACTGCGAGCGTGCGGAAGCCCGCGTCGCGCGCAACGCGGGCGGCGGCGGCGACGAGCGAGCGGCCGAGGCCCGCGTGCTGTGCGGCCGCCCCCGCGCGCGCGCCGAGCGGCAGCGACGCGCCGTAGACGTGCACCTCGCGCAAGAGCGCCGCGCCGGAGAGCTCGGGCTCGTCCGCGCGCGCCGTGGGCAGCGACAGGCGCGCGAACGCGGCGATCGAATCGTCGTGCGTTGCGTACTCGAGGAAATGCTCGCCGCCGATCGACGTGGCGTACGGCGTATCCGTGAGTCGCAGCTCCGCGGCGGCGATCGCTCGGCCGCGCACCTCGCGGCTGCGGATCTCCCACAGGCGCGCGCCGCGCGCCGCGAGCGCGCGCTCGGCCACCTCGCGCAGGTTTGCGGTGTGGGTGCCGGCCGCGACGTCGTGCGCGGAGAAGTCGCGCACCACGCGCGTGAGGCGGCACCAGCGCGGCGTGCTCTCGATGCAGTCGGCGAGCAGGGCCACGAGCTCGGCGTCGCCGTACGGCCGCCATTCGCCGCGCG